>DASRBG010000127.1:0-10498 GCA_035653735.1 Gemmataceae bacterium | reverse complement strand
GCGCCGAGCCTTTGGGGCGCCAGGACCACGCAACTTCGCCGTCCGCCTCAGTGCCGCTCGTCAACAGGCACTCAAGCGTCCACCGCCTTCCGCCCCACGTTTCGTGACGATCGCGATACGCCCCTCACACCGGCGCGGAATGAGGGGAGGAAAGCATGAATTTCGGAATAATGGAAGAGATTTATTTTTGCGGGACGGACTTGAACGGGATAAGCACGTTGATGCGCAATCGGAATTTCGTGTTGTCCCGCGAATTTCCTTTCCGTGTCGGTCGCGCGACAGAGCAGCTAGCAGCTCTGCACAGAGGTTTTGACGGGTTGGCGGGGCAGCATTGCTGGGTCGCCCCCTAACGTCTTGAACGAGTGAGAGCCAGTTCTGGGGACCGCACGGCCACGTGTTGCCGTGACACTGGAATAGTTTGATTTGATGGCCGGTGTACCTCAGATAGCTGCCGAATTGATGCAGCGTCGCAAGTCGGCAGCTATGGGCCAAAGGGCGACATCCGCGATTGGAACTCGGGCGAATAGCCAAACCTGACGATTGATGGCAAGGAGGCCAGGATGACAAGCACCCTCATGGGCAACACGGCACAGAGCCCTGCTCCGTCCACGATGATGGCCTGGCGCGTGCATGAGTTCGGCCCGCCAGAAGCGATGATTTTCGAAACGGCTCCTCGGCCAGACCCTGGTCCAGACGAAGTCCTCGTTAGAGTTCACGCAGCAGGCGTCGGCCCCTGGGACGGATGGATCAGGGCGGGCAAGAGTGCACTGCCACAACCTCTTCCTCTCACGTTGGGCTCTGATCTGTCCGGCGAAGTCGCGGCTCTGGGTTCCGGGATTTCCGGGTTGGCGGTCGGAGACCAGGTTTTCGGCGTGACGAACCCTCAGTTCGTTGGCGCTTACGCCGAGTACGCTGTGGCGTCGGCCGGGATGCTCGCGAAGATGCCAACCGCGCTCAGCTATATCGAAGCGGCTTCCGTTCCCGTCATCGCTGTTACGGCCTGGCAGGGTCTGTTCGACCAAGCCCGGCTCGAAGCTGGCCAGACGGTCGTCATCCACGGAGCTGCAGGAAACGTCGGAGCCTACGCGGTTCAGCTCGCTCGTCATGCTCGCCTGCGCTGCATCGCGACGGCGGGAACCAAAAATATCGATTACGTTCGGGGCCTCGGTGCGGACAAGGTGGTGGACTATCACACGCAACGCTTCGAAGATGAGGTCAAGGATGCCGACGCGGTGCTTGATCTCGTCGGCGGCGAAACGCAAATACGTTCGTTTCAGGTGCTTCGCCCGGGCGGCAAACTGATCTCCACCGTGTCCCAGCCCGATCAAGAGCGCGCAAAGCACCACGGCGTCACGGCAGCCTTCTTCCTGGTGGACGTAACCACCGAGCGGCTGCGCAAAATTGCCGAACTTATTGATCGTGGTGAACTGAAAACACACGTCGGCGCGGTCCTCCCTCTCGCCTATGCGCGAGACGCCCACATGATGTTGGAAGGCCGACGGCCGCCGCCGAGAGGAAAGATCATTCTCAACGTAGAAGCCGCGTGAATACGTGGTGATCCTTAGCGTCAGTGCAAGCAGGCGTCGAGAACGGCGTCGGCCTGCCGCGCGATCGATGGCACACGGCCGACGAACGAGATCAGTGCGCCTTCGATGCTGCGTCTTGATCGCAGTGATGGCCATGTCCGAGTTGGGTCACGGGCTGCCTTCCCCAATGGATCAGCGCCACGGCCGCTGTACCCCAGATAGCTGCCGACTTGCCGCACACCACGCACGTCGGCGGGCCCTGGAACAAACCCGGTCGTGCCCTCCCGCACCTCATTTCGGCTGACACATGCAAGGCCAGTTCGATCGGACAGCCCGTCAAAACCTCTGTGCCAAGGTATTAGATCGAAACTGATTTGGGCGACACGCCCTGGATGTCGCGCGAAGGCTTCATGGATCAGCGACCATGAAACGCAGGAGGCCGGTTTTCGCGGAGTGCCCTGAAATATTCCTGATGGTCCTCACTCTGCGCGAGTCGCGCAAGCTCGGGGAATAGCGCCGCATACGCCGCTTCCTGACCTTCGCTGAGCGCACGCTGCGCTGAAGCGATTGTTGCGCGAACGCCGAGCGGAGCCGCGGCGGCGATCTTGCGCGCGACCTCGATCGCGCATTCGAGCTGCTTTCCGGGCAGGGTCACGTACTGGACCACGCCCATTCGATATGCCTCCTGCGCGGTCCATTCATCGCCTGTCAGCATGTAGCGCATCGCATTCGCCCAACCGACCTCGCGCACAAATGTGATCGGCGCGCCGCCGGCCGGGAAGTGACCGCGGGTGACTTCTGGTTGGGCGAACACGCTGTCACTCGCTGCAACGCGGACGTCGGCAGCCAGAAAGAGCTCGTGACCTGCGCCTTGGCATTTTCCTTGAGTGGCGACGACGAGCGGCTTCTGTCGACGCGGCGGAATGGTGCCGACGGGATTCACAAACTGCGGAGTTTCGGGGAACTTGCCGCTGCGCAGGACTGGCGCCCAGCTCTCGGCGTCGAGGACACCTCCAAGAAAGTCGGTTCCTTGTGAATAGAGCACGGCGACGCGCAAAGCGTCGTCGTGATCGAGCATATAAAGCAAACGGCCCAGGCCAATCACACTTGAAAGCTCAACGCGATCCGATTCCTGCTTAATGCCGATCATCAGAATTGAGCCGTCAAGCCGTTCGACTTTAACGTTCCCGGGCAGCCCTCCTTGTGCAGTTGGCGCGGGCATCACGGGCGCCTGGCTTTGTCCGCGGCTCGGGCCTGCAGCGAGCAGTGCAGCAGTTGCACCGGCAGCCAAAAAGGCGCGTCGAGGCAACGCTTGCGCATTCATTTCGGAAGCCTGCCCGGAGGGCAACTTGCCGCTCTCGTTCGATCCACTCAGGATATCGGTCATCGCAGTGTTCCTCGATATGGGCTTGGCCTTTCGAGGAGAGATACGGCGGCGCCCGGCCGGCGGCTATCCAGCTTAAAATTGACAGCGTATGAAGGAGAACTTCACAGTCAAAGACGCAGACTGAAGCCTGCTGCGCTCATGAGGGCGGGTTGCGCTCGCGCAGAGCGACGCTGCCGCGAGCCGGTTGGCGCCCACGAACGACCCCAGCATCCCGGATTGGATGCTGAGGCCGTTCCTTGCGACTTCACCTTCTTGGATCAAACGCAAAAACCGCGCTCGGCGGAAAAGGTTCCGGCGAAAAATACGTTGCTTGGCGTGTTTGTATAGTCGGGGACGTCAATCGGGCGTCTCAACTTGTCGCGCCAGCTCCATCCATTGCGCTGCAAGCGTCAGCCATCGGTCGCGATCGAGCGGGCTGACAGCCCGCTCGGCTTCGATCCGGCATTCGGTTGCTGCCTTGCGGCACTGTTTGCGATCGAATTGTCCCATGGCGTGGTGATAACGCGCATCACCTGCTCTGGATCGATGTGATGGAAGCGATATCTCAAAACAGAGACTCCGCGCCCGCGAGTGAGCGGGGAGATCGAATGGGCGCGGAACAATGGACCTTCTTATCCCGTTGCCTTGCGGCCGCGGCATGCGCGGCGCACTGGAGGAGGAAAGACGCATGAAGTTCAGGACGCTTGCTGCCGCGACGCTGATCGCGGCGTTCGTCGCACCGGCCTTTGCCGCCGACGAGTTCTACGTGGTTCAGGACGCCAAGACCAAGAAGTGCACGGTGGTCGACAAGAAGCCCGTCGACACCACCACCACGGTCGTCAGCCCATCGGGGACCGTCTACAAGAGCCGTACGGAAGCCGAGGCCGGCATGAAGACCGTCAAGGTCTGCAGCTCCGACTGAACGCGGAGCTCATCGAGGAGGATGAAATGCCAGTCATCATTCTGTGGGCCGTCCCTGCCGTTCTGGTGTTGGGCGGCGGCATTTACTTGATCGGGCATCTGCACTGACCATCGAACGGCCCCCGCCTGAGGACCTCGGGTGCGGGGTCGTTTGTTGTTGCGAGCTGCGAAGGTAAGGCAGCGAGTGCGTGGCGTATCGGCGAGCAAGTGCTGCTATCAGGCGCCACAATTTGCACCATGAGCCAAACACCGAGAGTTAGCCATGAGCCCGCTTCATTGGCCGCGGATTGTTCTCGGCTTGGCCCGCTGATTAAATCCTTTCAAATCGGCAGCCCTTTTTAGCCCGCGTGCCGCCGCACCGCCTCCATATCAAACGAAAACCCCCAGCCGGGTCGATCCGGCACGATGGCGCAGCCTTCGCTGTCGAGCTCGATGCATTGCGCATAGATCGGCTCGAACCAGGGCATGTGCTCTAGGATGTAGGCGTTCGGTGCTGCCGCGAGCAGCGGGAGGCTCATCTCGCTGAACAGATGCGAGGACAGTTTCACGTCGAAGCTGGCTGCGAGGTGGCCGGCGCGGATGAACTCGGTCGGTCCGCCCATGCGCTGCAGGTCCGGCATCAGCACGTCCGCCGATTTCATCTGCAGCATCGTCAGCATGCCGCGGCTGGTGTACTCGGTCTCGCCGCTCGCCAGCGGCGTGTCGAGGTGGGCCGCGATCTCGGCTTCGCCGGCGTGGTCCCAGTAGGGGACCGGCTCCTCGAACCAGGTGAGATCGAATTCCTCCAGTGCACGGCCGAGGCGGATCGCCTCGGGCACGCTGAGCGACTGGTTGGCGTCGGCCATCAGCTTGATGTCGGGACCGATGGCCTCGCGCACCGCGCGGACCCTCGCGATGTTCCACGGCACGGGGCGCGGGCCGACACGCATCTTGATCGCGCGGAAGCCGCGCGCGAGAAAGTCGGCGGCCTCGCGCTGCAGCTCGTCGATGGAGGAGGAGAGCCATAACCCGCCGCTTGCGTAAGCAGGCACGGCGGTTGCGGCGGCGCCGAGCAGGCGCGAGACATTCAGGCCGGCGATGCGGCCGCGCAGGTCCCATAGCGCGGTGTCGACGCCGGCAAGCCCGGCGACGGTCAGGCCGGCATGGCCGAAGAAGGCGATGTCCGTCCAGGCGCGCTTGTAGAACGAGGCCGCCATGGTCGGATCGAGGCCGATCAGGAGCGGCTCGAGCGAGCGCACCATGTCGCGCAGGATGGCGAGCCGGTTGCCGTTGATGGCGAAGCACAGGCCCTCGCCAGTGACGCCCTGGTCGGTATCGATGAACACCAGAACGGCGTCGGCGGAGCGGATCTCGAAAATCGCCGACAGGATCGGACGCGGCAGTGGCAGGCGCACGATTTCGGTGCGCAGTGCGGTTATCTTCATTGCTTATCCTCCCGGGATGCACGCGACGACGCGCAATCCGGCAAATGTGGTAGCGCCGCAGGAGGGCGGGGTCCACGGCTCAAAAAGACGTTAGAGGGGATCGTGCAGATCATGCCTTGTCCCTATCTGAACGGCGAAGGAGAACGAGCATGAGGACAACCAGAGTTGTAAGGGCCGGGCTTGGCCTGGCCGCGCTAGTTGCCGCTGTACTGGCAACACCGTTCGCCTCCGAGGCGAAAAAGCATGGGCATGTCAGCCGCCATGTCCCGACCGTGGTCTCAACCGTGCAACCTGGCGCGCAACCCAGCGCCTATGCCACGTCAGGAGTCTCGGCAGCCCAACCGAGAACCTATGGGACGTCCGGAAGGCCGATTGGAACGGTCACGGCACCATCCGTCGGATCGTATTATTGGCCCTCTGTTGGCGTGACAAATGCAGTCCCCACATGGAGCAACACGGGACCGCGCTAAGCCGAACGCGGTGCGGCTGCTTGCAAAGACGGCGAATGCATCCGGGGTAGGCAGGCTTTTCTCAGAAGTGGGTGGGTCACGCCAACGGTGCGGTCAGAGACCCGTTGTTCTCCCACCGTGAACAAAGTTGCCGGTGTTGCACAATCGCCTCAGTTGGCGATTGGTGAGGCCATGCTGACGGCCGCCAGCAGCATGCATGTCAGGTAAATCGCAGCAAGACATACGCCGGCGATGCGCGCCGTGTCGCGTCCATCCATTGTCCCTCTCCGTTCATTGTGCGGACAAGCTGGATCGGAGCGCGTTTGTTCCGGCCTGGCCGGTTGGCGCAGCCACTTTCAATCCTGAGTGGTTTGAGGTGGGCGCCGCGTGTGCCGGGCGCCGGAGTTCCGCCGATTTAAATCTGGGTTAGCAGATGCGCCCGTGCCGCTGGAACGACAGTTCGCGGAGCTCGTTGGCAAGGCGTATCCGTCCAGCGACAGATACTCATCGAAGGGCCTCAGCGTTTCTCCCCCCGGGCGCTGGGGCCCGTTGGTTCTTTAGGTCTCGGCGTGTTGATCCAACCGCCCGACTTCCCTTGCTTGCTGCCAGACTTCGACATCCCGGCCCTGAAGGCAATTGCGTGCGGTCTCGATCGCCGCGCGATCGTCCTCGGCCTCGATGTTGAGGAAGTCGACGAAGTGGCCGTCGGGACCAATGGTATAGGCGCGGTAATACACGGCGACCTCCATGGTGGCTTGCTGACAGGCCAACATACAAACGTTCGAGCGGGCCTGCGTCTGCGTGCGCAAGATGTACCCGCTTTTCACATCCTGCCGGTCGCACGCGAGGCGTGTGTGCAGTTTGATACTCAAGCTGCCGGATCCGCCTCGAGGCCCTCTCAATTTGATTGTTGTGCAGGAACGGCGTGCCGCCGAAGCCCTTGTCCTCTATCCGAAAAAACAAGGAGAGGACTGATGAAGATCACGACAATCATGCTCGCGACGGCGCTTGCGCTATCGACCTCCTGCGCGTTCGCGGCGGGAGGTGGAGGTGGCGGCGGCGGTGGTGGCGCCGGCGGTGCAGGGGGCGGCGCAGCAGGCGGGGCCTCGGCAGGTGCGGGCGCGGGCGGAACAGCTGGCACGGGGATGGGTGCCCCAAGCGTCGGAACATCGGGTACGACCGGCGGCACGACAGGCATGGGCACCGGCACCACCGGGAGCACGACCGGAAGCACCACCCCCGGAACGACCAACGGGCTGAACAATTCGACCAACGGCTGTACTGGTAATTCCCCGGCCACGACCTCCAACAGCCCGGGTACTGGCACAAGGTCCGGCTGCTGATCGTCTCTCCGCCAACCAGCGCGGTAAGCGCCTTTAGAAGCGGCCCGGTGCCTCGCGCACCGGGCCGCTGCGTGTCTCGTTCATCTTAAGCTCGCGGCGGCGCAAGCGCGCGGCACTGTTTGCCGCGAAAAAACAAACCCCCGCCGGGCGTGAGCCTGCGTTCGGCGGGGGTTGCAGGCGAATGGCTGACACCAGTAACTGGAGCGATAGCTAGCGTCACCCGGGACCCGCACGAGGACTCTAGCGCGGCGGGCTCTGTTAGAATGTGAAAAAAATGTCATGGCTCCCACGGGGTTTGTTCGATAAGCGAACGGCGATAGTGTGCGAGCGGGGATGGGACAGCATGTGCGTAGCGTCGAAACGAAAGTTGCTGCCGAAGATCGGACGTTGTCTGCTCGCCCTTGTTCTGCTCGCCCTTGTTGTGCTCGCATTTGGCGCCATAACCGCGCTGAGCGGTACTCCCTGCCGCGCCGAAAATCTCGATCAGGGCAAATCGGGGGCGAGGCTGTTCGCCGAAAGCTGCGTCACGTGTCATCGCAGCCCACGCGGGCTTGCCAAGGGGCGCTTCAGTCTCACGCTCTATATGTTCTTGCAGCAGCATTATGTGAGCACTGCGAGCGCGGCGAAAGAGCTGACGGCCTACCTTCAGGCCGCCGATAGCGCGCCACCTGACCGCCGTTCGGCCGCGGCAAAACGCGCGCCGGCCGCTGGCGCGGCATCAGGAGCTTCGCCGCGTCCGCCTGCGCCGGTGCCAGGACGTTAAGCGAGATAGTTCGAACCTGTTGCAGCCGTGCCATTTCCAAGCGGCCGCATTGTTGCCATGATTGCAGCCAGCCGGTCGGTATCGACCAGCGCACTGGCTTGGCTAGGCTCGGCACACCTTCGGCGGGGGCTGTGTGCCGGGCCGCCAGCT
Organism: Gemmataceae bacterium; assembly: GCA_035653735.1. Classification (GTDB taxonomy): domain Bacteria; phylum Planctomycetota; class Planctomycetia; order Gemmatales; family Gemmataceae; genus JAJPHU01. Next base: position 2,556 of record DASRBG010000127.1, on the reverse strand, counting down.
TGTGGACAGCCTGTGCACCGGCCGTGATTAGCATGTGGACAGGCGGTGGATCGCCGAGCTTGCGGCGCGCGCACGCGTTGGCCAATTCTCATCCGGGCTAAAGCTGTTGAAGCATGGCGCTCCCTAGCGGAATCGAACCGCTCTCTCCACCGTGAAAGGGTGGCGTCCTGACCGATAGACGAAGGGAGCAAAACGCTGCAGTCGCGACTGGATGATCGCGGGCGACAGCGGGGCAATCGGATGCGCGAACGTATAGTGGCGTTTGTGGACGCGGGCAAGCGGTGCGACAAGGCTTGTGGCCGCCACCGATAGGGGCGATTTTCTCAAGTGAAATCAACGTTTTTTTAGGGTGTCCGCGGCTAGGCATGCCGCTTCGGAGAATGGGGAAAATGGCACCTGCCAAAAAACGGGACCCCCGCAAGCTGTTGGGGCGACCTGCCTGGATCACGCTCGACGGCGGATTCGCCGCGCGGCAATGCGTGGTTGCCGACATCTCCAAGACCGGCGCACGGATCACGCTCGAGGAGGCGATCGCGCTGCCGGCCAGGCTCAAGCTCGCCTTTTCCCGCGACGCCCGCACCGGGCACATCTGCCAGGTGGTCTGGCGGCGGGGCAAATCCGCCGGCGTGAAGTTTGTGCGGTGAGGCGCGTCATTCCGGATTCCGGGGCGCTCCGCAAGGACCGAACTACGGTGCGCAATTGCGCACCTGAGAATCTCCGAGATTCCACGCTCGCCTCTTCGAGGCGCCCCGGACTGACGGTGCAAGGAAATTGCTACGACATCGGCGGCGCGACGTGGGTCGCAAAACCGTTGCGTTCGCCGATCAGGGCGAGCCAGCGGGCAAGATGCGGCTGCTGCGGCCGCTTGATGCCGGCAACGCCGAGCCAGCGCCGCGCATAGGCGCCGATCGCAATGTCGGCGAGGGTGAAGCTGTCCCCCTCGATATAACGCCGCGTCGACAGATGGTGCTCGGCGATCCGCCAGACCTCAGCCGCCGCATCGGCATCCTGCTGCACCTTGGCCATATCGCGCTGCTCCGGCGGCGTGCGCACCAAGGCCCAGAACACCGGGCGGTCCACCGGCTGCACCGTCGAGAGCGTCCAGTCGAGCCAGCGGTCGACCGCGGCGCGCCGCTTCGGCTCCTTTGGATAGATCGGCGTGTTCGGCCGGTATTCCATGCAGAGATAGCGCATGATGGAATTGGATTCCCACAGCGCGTAGTCGCCGTCGACCAGGGTCGGCACCCGCGCGTTGGGATTCATCGCGAGATAATGCGCCTCCTGGGTGACGCCATACTGCATGCCGGCGTCGATCCGCTCGAACGGCAGATCGAGCTCGGCAAGACACCACAGCACCTTCTGCACATTGACCGAATTGGCCCGGCCCCAGATTGTCAGCTTGCTCATGGCAGAGCCTCTTGATTTTGCAGGTGCCCGCAAGTTGCGGTTGTGGTCGGCGGAAGGGCGCGTCAGCTCACCAATGGCCGGTGTTGGGCATGGACAGCCACGGCTCGGCCGGCGCCTTCGGCTCGCCTTTCTGCAACAGCTCGATGGAGTGCAAATCGGGCGAGCGGACGAAGGCCATGTTACCGTCGCGCGGTGGGCGGTTGATGGTGACGCCCTTCTTCATGAGCCTGTCGCAGGTGGCGTAGATGTCGTCGACCTCATAGGCGAGGTGGCCAAAATAGCGGTCCTCGCCGTATGTCTCCTCGTCCCAATTGTAGGTCAGTTCGACCAGGGGGGCGCCGCGGGTGGCGGGCTGCTTCTTCAGCGCCTCGACGTCCTCGGGCGCGCACAGAAACACCAGGGTGAAGCGGCCCTTCTCATTGTCGATGCGCCGGACCTCGGCAAGCCCCAGCGCATCCTGGTAGAATTTCAGCGCGACTTCGAGGTTGCGCACGCGCAGCATGGTGTGGAGGTAACGCATCTTGCTTGTCTCCCTTGTGGGCTTGTTTTGGGTCGAGCGGGGTGGTTCTAGCAGCAAATCGCCTGACAGGGCAGGGGAGAGAAAGGGCGGAACCGGTCTGCGCGGCGCGCGCCCCGGTAATCTACCTGTGCCCGGCAAAGCACAACCGGACGCTCATCTTCAATCGGTTGTGATCGCATGATTGAAGATGAATTAACGAATCAACTAGACGGGCTGGCGGGGCTGGGAAGCGGAGTACAGTAATGAGAGTCGCTTCCTTGGAGAGTATCCTTGTGGTGGCCACGCTGGTCTCGGCCATCACGGTCGTGTTGTGGGGGATCAAGATCTTCTACGGCACGTAGGAACAGGCTGGCGCTGCTGTCGGGGACACGGACCTCAGTCTATCCGAGGTTCGCGACAGAAGCTCCCTTCCGCGGCGGCGGAAGATCCTGTTCTCTCCTGTTGCACTCTGTGCCTGCGTGTTTGCATTGCAGGTGCGTGCTCTGCTCCCGGGACCCGCTGTGCTGTTGCGTCGGTGTTTCGGCAGACGCCCGATCGTTGCCGAAAAGATTCAACGTCGTTTCCACATCACCTCGTCCTCTTGAAAATCATTGACGTCGAATCGAACGCAGCCCAAAACGATCATCTCG
>DASRBG010000126.1:0-8389 GCA_035653735.1 Gemmataceae bacterium | reverse complement strand
ACATGGCGGAAGGGCACCTTGGTCGAGGATAAAAACTGCTCGATCTCCACGTCGTTGAAGGCCGGTCCCAGATAGGCATGATTCATGGTGTAGGACCGCTCCTTGGCGCCGCGTTCATGGGCGTCCACCCACAAGGCGGCGCCGAGGGCGGTGCCGGCGTCGCCGGCTGCCGGCTGCACCCAGACGCGCTGGAATGGCCCATCCTTGCGCAGCCGAGTGTTCATGACACAGTTGAGGGCCACACCGCCCGCCAGACACAAATCCGACTCCTTCGATTCCTCGTGCAGCCAGCGAACCAGCTCCAGCACCGTTTCTTCCAGCACGGTTTGGAGGGAGGCGGCGATGTCGTAATGTTTCTGCTCGATCTCGGCGCCGCGCGGCCGGAGTGGCCCGAAACGCTCCTCCAACTTCAGCTCGCCGATGGTGAATTGGCCGTTCTTGCCCATCTGGACGATCTCACGGAACTCGCGCAGGAACTTCGGCTGGCCAAAGGATGCCAGGGCCATGACTTTGTGTTCGTCGCCGCAGGGCAAGAAGCCGAGGTGGCCGGTGACGGATTCATAGAGCAGTCCCAGCGAATGCGGCATATCTACCTGGCCGAGCCATTGCAGATGATTGCCGTCGCCGACGGCATAGCGGGTAGACGCCTTTTCGCCGCGGCCATCGAGCGTCAGCACGGCGGCGCGGGGAAACGGCGAGGCGTGGAAGGCACTGGCGGCATGGGCGAGGTGGTGCGGCACCCAATGCCAGTGGAAAGGCATTCCGTTCGCGCACACGCCATGCAGGCGTGTTTGCAAGTGGTGCGGCCAGGCATCGCAGAGATGGCCAGGGGCATGGATGATCGACGCCAGGAACAGAGGATCCCACAGGTTGCCGAATCCGTCCGGAGGCGGCATGCCGAGCTTGAGTGGGATGGGCGCTGTCTCGTTGTAGCCTTTGGGCAGCAGCAGATAGGGATCGAACGAATAGGCGACATGATTGATGTCCTTGATAGTCAGGCCGGCCTGGCGCAGGCAAAAGTCGATGGCATGGAAGGGCAGTTCCCACGCCGAGAACGGCATCGGACGCTTGCCGTGCTTGATGCGCGTGAACCGTTCCTCCGCCGCGGCGGCGACGACCCGGCCCTCGGAGACAAGACAAGCGGCGGGATCGTGAAAGGCCGCGTTGATTCCCAAAGTGTGCATTTCAACCTCCCTATCCGCTCTCTTTTTCGCCCGGAGAAAAGAACCACAATTGCCGTGCCAACAAAGTTGGCGATGAGCCGCGACTGTAAGGGAGCGGAGATGAAACCGCTCCCTTACGGTCGCGGCTCACCTCCAACGCTGGAATAGTAATTGCACTCTTGAGTGTTATGGCTTTTCGCGTTTTGATAAAGGAGGTGAGCAATGGACAAGCATAAAATGCCCGATGATGCCGCGGCGCCGTCGATCGATACACCGCAGCCAGGCGCGCCCCAGACGGCGCAGCCGGTCGCCGCGCCCGCTTCGGACCCAACCAACCCGCACAATCAGGAACCTGCGGGCGATTGGGTCGCCAATGAGCGTGCCGCCGAGCGACGGAATAACGAACCGGGCTTGACCGATGAGGAACGCAAGCGACGGCGCTGGTGAAGCAGTTCCCTACCGCCTTTGCCAGTGCCGGGGGTGGTAGAGAAATCATTCGCGGTAGATGCCGCAGTTGAGTTTAGCGGATAGAGTAAAAGTGTGGTTGCCATCAAAGAAACAGGACGGTGCGGCTTAAGGTCCCCCTGACACAAACCTAACTATGGGCTATACTTCGGCATGGCGATCGCAATCGGAGAGTTGCTCTTTTCCGCACGTTGCCCCATGAGGTGCGTTCCATGAACTCGGAGCCGGGAGCAGGCAAGAGCATTTTGTTGGTTGAGGATGATGAAATTGTTCGCCGTGCTATCCAGATGGTGTTGGAATGGGAAGGCTACCACGTCGAGTGCGCCCGCAATGGTCAAGAAGCCCTTGATACCCTCCGGGCTGGAAGTCGTCCTTCTCTGATCCTGCTGGACATCCTCATGCCCATCCTTGACGGCGAGGAGTTCCGCCGGGAACAGCTGCGGGATCCGCGCCTCGCTTCGATTCCGGTGATCGTCGTTTCCGCCGCTCATTTCGCCGAGGCGGTGAGCGCCGCTCACCACATCCGCAAGCCCTTCGAGGTCCAAGAACTTTTGGACGCGATTCACGAACAGGTCGCTCCCTAAGCAGAGCCGCGACCGTAAGGGAGCGGTTGTTTTCTCCGCTCCCTTACGGTCACGGCTCTGCCTGCTCGGAGTGTTGCAACTCCTGGGCGTCGGCTTGCTCCTCCTTGTTCGCCTGACGCAATCGCCATCGGCCCTCGCCGAGCAATTCCAGCCAAACGTCGTGATAGGGCATTAAGCCTTCGGCATCGCCGATGCTGATGTAGGTGATCGGCGTCCGCGCCAGAGCCTCGTAGAGCCGCTGGACGCGCGGCGCCGACAGCGCCCACGGCACGCCGTCGAGGATTGCGAAGCGCGGCTTGGCCAAAAGTAGACGAGCCAGCGCCAGGGCGTGCTGATCGCCCGGCAACAGGCCGTGAATCCAGTACCATTGCGTGTCGAGACCATCCATCGTGTTGGTGAGGTGATCGAGTCCAACCTCGCGCAGAGCCTCGCGGAGCTGCTCATCATTGTGGCCGTGGTGATCGAGTCCTTCCAGGAGCAAATCGCGCAGCCGGCCCGTGGCGGCGTAAAGCTGCTGAGGGAGAAACATGATCTGGCCCATGCCGGGACAGCGGATCGTGCCACGGCCCTCGCCCCACAGACCGGCCGAGGCCAGGGCAAGAGCGGTCTTGCCGCTGCCGGATGGCCCACTGACGATCAAGCGCCGGCCGTGCGGCACTTCCAGGTTCAAGTCGCGGATCAACACGCGCTTCTCCGGGTTCCACAGCGTCAGCTTTTCATAGGCTACGCGCTCGTTGTCCTGGACCAGTTCCAGGCGGGCCGGCTGCTGCTCCGCTTCGTCTGACGGCGGCGCGGCCGCGCCTGGCTCCGCGGGAGCGCCGGTCGATTCGGTCGCTTCCCACATCGAACCCAATCGATGGATGACCGCGGCCAAGGTAGATAGGACCTGGTATTGCGTCACGATCAGGGAAAAAGCGCCCACGACCTGGCCGAAAGCCATGGCTGCCTGCGGAATCTTGCCGAACGGAAAGTGTTCCGGGTCGTGGAAGTACAAGGGCGCCGCCACGACGACCGGGATGACCTGGATCAAATAGTTGTATTCCTTGGTGAAAAAATCGACGTTGAGCATCACCCGAATGATCGAGCGAAAGTTTGCCACCAGGGCTTTGAAACGCTCCAGCAGAGACGCCTTCGCATCGCCATCGTCGCTTCGCTGCCCGTCCGGGCCGCCTTGTTCGCGGACGCGAACCAGAGCGTAGCGAAAGTCGGCCTCCTTTTGCAACTGTTTGTTATTCAAGGGCACCAGCCGCCATCCCAAGAGAATGGTGCCGAGAGACCCCGCGGCGGAGTAGAGCACCGCCGCCAGCACCAGCCACGGCGTAAGCGACCACAACACGCCGAGGAAAGCGCACAACGCCAAAATGCCGTTGAGGATCAAGGAGAAAAAGGAAAGGCTGGACGTGGTGAAAGTCTTGACATCCTCGCTGATGCGCTCATCGGGGTTGTCGATGGACTTCGTAACAGTCAGCCGGTGGTAGGCGCGATGCGCCAGGTAGCGATCGATAAGGCGGCCTGTCAACCATTCGCGCCAGAACAGTCCCAACCGTTGTTCGGCATAGTGGGAGAACGCCTCGCCGATGGTGGCGAGACCGAACACACCGGCTAGAACGGCGCCGAAGAAATAGAACCGCGCGAAGTGGCGCTGCTCTAAAGAGGTCATAAAGTCGCGCATCACGTAACTATTGACGACGTTCAGGCTGTTGACGGTCAACCCGAGGAAGACCATGACGCCGAGCACGGCCGCGGCCTTAAGCCGATCCTCCGATACGAAAAAAGGGCGGGCGATGAGGACAAAGCGTGTCAATAAAGGATGTTTGAATATACGCATGGTTTCTCTTGCCGGTCTCCGAGCCAATTGGGCGGCGGACGATGAATTCGCAAACGCGATGCCGAGTTCGGCCGGCGCGCGGAATGCACTATGAGGCGAGCGGGGCGCGTCAGCGCCCCGAGGACTTGAGGCGAGCGGGGCCGCGTCAGCGCCCCGAGAGACATCCTCGGGGCGCTGACGCGACCCCGCTCGCCCCCAATACGCGGAGGCATCTCATGAGCGAGTCGGAGCCGCGTCTTCTCGATTTACCCATTGGCACCGGCATGAGCGGCACGCGCGTTGAGGCCGACTCGATGGGCGAAATCCGAGTGCCGGCGGAGCACTATTGGGGCGCGCAGACGCAGCGTTCCTTGCTCTATTTCGCCATCGGCGGCGACCGCATGCCGTTGCCGCTCTATCACGCTTACGGTTTTGTAAAGAAAGCAGCGGCGCAGGTTAACGCCGAGTTGGGTCGGTTGCCGCGCTGGAAGGCGAAGCTGATTGCCCGCGTCGCCGAGGAGATCATCGCCGGCGAGCTGGATAGTGAATTTCCACTTTTCGTCTGGCAAACCGGCTCCGGCACGCAGACGAACATGAATGTCAACGAGGTCATCGCCAACCGAGCGATTCAGCTGGCCGGCGGCACGTTGGGCAGCAAGCAGCCGATCCATCCCAACGACGATGTCAACAAGAGTCAATCGTCGAACGACACTTTTCCGACGGCGATGCACGTCGCCGCCGCGCTGGAGATTCATCGCCGCTTGTTGCCGGCGGTAACGGCGCTGCGCGAGACCGTCGCGGCCAAGTCGCGCCAATTCGCCGGCATCATCAAGATCGGCCGAACTCATCTGCAAGACGCGGTGCCCCTCACCGTCGGTCAGGAATGGTCGGGTTATGTCTCGCAGATGGACGATGCGCTCCAGCGCGTTAAAGTCGCCCTGCCGGCCCTGTACCGCCTGGCGATGGGCGGCACGGCGGTGGGCACGGGCTTGAACGCGCCGGAGGGGTTCGCCGAGGCGGCCGCCGCGAAGATCGCCGAGTACACGCGCCTGCCGTTCGAGACGGCGCCCAACAAGTTCGCTGCCTTGGCCGCGACGGACGCCATCGTCGCGATGCAGGGAGCCTTACGCGGCCTTGCCGTGGCGTTGATGAAGTTCGCCAACGATGTCCGCTGGCTTTCGTCCGGCCCGCGCTGCGGGCTGCACGAATTGATTTTGCCGGAGAACGAGCCAGGATCGTCAATCATGCCCGGCAAGGTGAACCCCACTCAGGCCGAGGCCGTACTGATGGTTTGTATTCAGGTGATGGGACTCGATGCCGCCGTTGGCTTTGCCGGCGCCCTGGGCAACTTCGAGCTTCACACCATGCGTCCGCTGCTTATCCACAACACGCTGCACAGTATTCGCTTGCTCGCCGATGTTTGCACGACGTTCCGCGAGCATTGCGTGGCTGGCATCGAAATCGATCGGCAGCGCGTGGAAGAGATGGTAAAGCGATCGTTGATGTTGGTGACGGCCCTGTCTCCAGTCCTGGGTTACGATAAGGCCGCAGCCATCGCTCACAAGGCGCTGGCGGAAAACACGACGCTGCGCGAGGCGGCGGTCGGAGGTGGATACATCGCCGCCGAGGAGTTTGACCGGCTTGTGGATCCTACCAAGATGATCCATTGAGCCGGAAACGACGCGAAACTACCGCGTTGTGGCGGGATCTCCGACTCCCCACGATCCATGACCGAAGGTCTCCTCTCCTGCACCTCCGCGTTGTGGCGGGGTCTCCGACCCCGCCACGGTCCATGACCGAAGGTCTCCTTTCCTGCACAGGTTGGGAGACCTTCGGTCAGAGCGGGTGGCCCGGTCCGGAGACCCGGGCCACAACGCGGGAACCCTTGCTTGCGCTGCGGGCTGGCGAGGAAGTTTCTTGGAGCTTCGCAATCACTCCAGACTCAGGCCCACGCGCAAATCCAACGGTACCTTCACAGTCTCGACCTTGGTGCAGTAGTGGATCTTGACGGTGAACTTTTCGTGCTTACCGGCGAGGAAATAATTATAGTGGTGGCTCGTTTTCCCCCTTCCCGACTGCGTATGACTCCGCGTGGGCAGACCCGTGACGATCGCCTTGCCGTTGGTATCGAGGAACTCGACATTTTTGAGGTTCTCCTTATCCGATAACACCTCAACGGCATTGCCGAACGGTCCGACCCGCACTTTGAATGGGCCAACCTCCGCTTCTTGCTTGGGCTTCATAGCCACCTCTTTGGCATCCGCGACCTTCTCATCCGCCCCGCACAGGACATTCAGCGATCCTTTAAGAAGTATTTTTTCGGCACCCTTTCCCGGCGGGTCTGTCCCGCGGATCGTCACCGTGACCGCTTCGCCGTCCGGGTTGAACCGCATAAAGTGCTCCAAGATCCAGTGCGTTTCCGTCCCAAATAGGCCGCCGCCCTTTTTGAAAAGGACATGGTCCTTGTCATCCGTGAAGCGCTCGAGTTGGCTTCCCTTGGCATCGACTCCGATGATGAACCGGCCCGGCAGGGAAACCATCACATCCATGTTGAGTCCGTTCGGGACCGCCATAAAAGTGCCCGGTTTTGGCGGCGGTGCATTGTAAATGGACAGCGAAACCACCCGGATCTTGGCCGCCTTCTGGTCGTCGTTCGATTTCTTGTCGTCGCCGGCCAAAAGTGCGGCGCCGGCCGCCAGCAAACCCAGGACCGAGAGCCAACGCGTCATCGTGCAATCTCCTTGGAGATAGAGGGCGCTGGTAGGGACTTGCGCTAGTTTACCCAATCCGCTCCCCTATATGCGAGTCCTTCATTCCGCGTTCGGCAGCGACACCCAGATGTCGCCGAACGGATCGGGCTGTTCGGGGAGGACGCGGCGCGTTTTCGTCAGCTCAAGAATGGCGAGGAATAGACCAACGAGCCGGCCGCGCGTGTAGGGCGGCGTGAACAACGCGGAAAAGGGCAGACGCTTTTCCGCGTGCAGACGTTGCAAGATCGTCTCCATGTGTACATGCAGCGGCGTGTCATCAATGGCGATGGTCTGCGCTTGCAGGGCCAGCGTTTCGCGCATGAGCCGGCCGAAGGCACTGACAAGATCCCACAACTCGACGGGCTTGACGGGCGGCGGGGCAGCGTTGGCCGGCAGCGGCACCGGCTGGCGCGGCAACCGCTGGCTTTGTTCCTCAGCACGGGCCTCCAGGAGAGCGGCGGCGTCCTTGAATTTCTTGTACTGCACCAACTGCTTGACCAGCTCCAGGCGCGGATCTTCGGCCGGCTCGGTCGATTCCTCCGGCCGCGGCAGCAGCATGCGCGTCTTGATCTCCACCAGCGTCGCTGCCATGACGAGGAACTCACCCGCCTGCTCCACGTCGATCAACTGCACGGCTTCGAGGTATTCCTTGAATTGTTCGCACACGCGCGCGATGGGAATGTCGCGGATGTCCACCTCGTCGCGCTTGACGAGATAGAGCAGCAAATCGAGGGGTCCGCGAAAGGTGTCGATATCGACGAGATAATCGCTGTGCTCACCGGCCTTCATTAGGGCAGCGTAGCCTAGGGCGTGGAAGGCTGTCTAGAGCAATCGCCCGCTTGCATCGCTCTGTATTTCCCTGTACGACAAAAGAGAGTGGTCGCCTCACCCCTTGTGGAGGAGCTTCAACGTGAAACGTCTCCTGCCTGCCGCCCTGGGTCTCTTGCTTGTCGCCCTGCCCTTGCACGCCCAGAGCGATGCCCAGAAGAAAGCCACGGTCGCCTATTTGCAGAAACTCCAGGCCGACGACGGCGGCTTCCGCGCCGATGCACGCGCCACGCAATCGGACTTGTCGGCGACGACGGCAGCGTTTCGCGCCTTGAAGTATTTCGGCGCCGCTCCGCGCGATCAGGAGGGATGCAAGGCCTTCGTGGCCAAGTGTTTCGACAAGGAGATGGGCGGCTTCGCGGGGCGGCCCGGTGGCAAAGTCGCGTATCGGCCCACGGCGGTCGGCATCATGGCCGTCGTCGATATGAAAATGTCCACCGGGCCTTATGCCGACGCCGTCATCAAATACCTGGACGAGAACTCGAAAACATTCGAGGAAATCCGGCTGACGGCGGCTAGCTTCGAGTCGTTGGGCAAGCGTCCGCCGCATGCCGAGGCGTGGCTGGAGGAGATTGCCAAGAAGCGAAATCCGGACGGCACCTACGGCGAGGAGGGCAGCGTGGCTCGCGACACCGGCGGCGCCGTCTGCGCCGTGCTGCGCCTGGGCGGCAAGGTCGAGCATCCCGACGACGTACTGCGGGCGCTCAACGCCGGCCAGCGCAAGGACGGCGGATTCGGCAAGGCCGGCCTCCAAGGCTCCGATCTGGAGACATGCTATCGAATCGCTCGCGC
>DASRBG010000125.1:0-41318 GCA_035653735.1 Gemmataceae bacterium | reverse complement strand
TCTTACGCTTTTGCATGGGGACGTCCGCCTGGATACTGTGCGTCCCGTCCCGCGAAAGAACAAGCCGCGACGCGGAGCGTCGCACACGTGCGTTCCCACGCGGAGCGTGGGAACGAGGGCGCGCATGCCGGTAAGCATCAGTCAGTCCGAGTGCGTTGACACGCTCGGAGCGTGGGAACGAGAGCGATTGTGCCAAGTCCTGCCGCCAACGGAGGGAACAACGGGAGAACGTGGCGGAGTCAACTTGTGCCAAGTCGTGCCGGTTGTCGCTGCTTGGCACAACTTGGCAGTGGTTCTGCATGAATTGCGTGGCGGAGTGGCGGCAGGGGTTGGCATGTGGCGGCATGTCGATCGATCTGCCGGGGTTGGGGCAACCCATATAGTTGGGTGAATCAGCCACTCGATTATTAGAAATGCTTCACCCAAGCATCGCGGACCGATTCAGTCCAACTACAACGTCTGCATCTCCAGAAACTCCATGAGCCGGGCGTTGAATTGTCCCGCGTCTTCCAGCGGCGGGGCATGGCCGACTCCGCGCAGGACGATCAGCCGTGCTTGCGGGATCAATTCCTGGAGCTGCCGGCTATAGCGGACGGGGGCGACGCTGTCGTCCTCGCCGGCCATCACCAGGACCGGACACGCGAACTGGTGCAGCCGGGCGGCGGCATCGTGGGTGGACAGCGCTTCCAGCTGCCGCAAGAAGCCATCCAATCGCTGCGGATGAGGACTTTGACGAAGCAGCACGCGCAGCCAGCTGGCGCGCTCGGAGTCCTCGAAAAAGCGATGACTGACCCACCACGGCAAAATCGTGTCGAAGAACGCCGCCGTGTCCGCCACCTGCCGGCGGATCACCTCAAAAGCGCGCAGCGTGCCACGGAACCAGTCGTCGGCGCGAGCCAGCGTGTTCATCAGCACCAGAGTTTTGACGCGCTTGGGCGCGGCCAACGCCAATTCCTGAGCGATGGCGCCACCCATGGACAGACCGACAACGTGCGCCGGCGGCAGCTGCAATTGCTCCATCCACTCGATGAGGTCGCCGGCCAGATCGCGCATCGTATAGGGGCCGGCGGCGTAGCTGGATTGGCCCACATCGCGGTTGTCCACGGCCAGGCAGCGATATTTCTTGCCGAAAGCCCGAAATTGGCTGCGCCAGTAGAGATGATCGCCGCTCAACCCATTGAGGAACACGAGCGGTTCACCTTCGCCTCTTTCATCGTGAAACAGGTCGGCATGCGCGAGATGACAAAGCGGCATGACGGCTTCCTTTCCGTCGATTGCGGGATCGTCCAAGACTAGCGGCATTTTCCGTTCCCGAGCGAAAGCTGTCAATGCGGCACGGGAGGATCAGGTGTGGCTCCCGAAGTAGGCGAACGGCCGGCGTCAGCCGGCTGGTTGGCCTCACCAGCCGGCTGACGCCGGCCGTTCGCCAAGGCATTGCCTACTACGAAGGACATACCCGGGACTATCAAAGCCGTCGCGACAGTGAAAGGGCGGACGGAATCCCTTCCGTCCTGTCCCTCACCCTGCCTTCGCTCACTGAACAGACCACGTGGCCAACAACAGCTCCCACATGGACTGATACTGCGAAAACTGGCTTAGCCAGGCATCGAGAATTTGCAGCCACGTCGCCCACGTTTGCCCTGGATCGGGAAATGGAGAAGACGGAGAGACCGTGAAGCGGACGGTAACGGCCTGGCTCAGACCATCGCCGATGACATAAATCGTGGCCGCGCCGGAGCCGGCCGACGGAGCGATGTACAAGCCTTCGCCCGTGAGCAAGCCAGGGCCTGCCAGCGACCAGCCCCAGGCCGGCTGCACGCTCATCGACTGGCCGAATTGATCGATCGCCGTCGCGGTGAATTGGAGCAAGTTACCGTTGTACACACTGGCGCCGACCGGCGTCAGCGAAATGCCCGATAGAGTCTGATTGACGGTCACAGTGACATCGCTGGTGGTCGAGAGTCCGTAGATGTTGGTGATCGTCACCTGGAAGACATATGTGCCGGCGGCGTGGAACGTGACGGTTGTGTTCTGGGCGGCGTTGGTGCCGTTGACCGAGAAGGTCGGATCGGCGGCCCCGGCCGGCTCGCTGATGACGGACCAGGTGTAAGTCAGAGCGGAGGTGTTGTAATTGTCGCCGCCGGCGACGCTGAGGTTCGTGCTCGTGCCGCTGACCGTTCCCGGAGCGGCGTAGGCCGGCGTGGATACCCAGGGCGCTGTTGCGCTGGTCCCATACGCGACCAGGCCGGAGACGACCAGGTTGGCGAGGGGCGAGCCGCGGCCGGTGACAAGATCGTAGCCGGGTCCGGCCGAATAGCCTCCGTTGCTGCCGCTGGTGATGTCGTGGAAATCGCTTTGCGGCAGCTGATAGATGGCCGGCAGCGTCTGCGAGCCGCCGTCGAGCGATCCCTGGCCTTGCAGAGCGCGGCCCTGATCGGCGATTGCAACAAGCGCGGCCCATTGCGGCGCGCCGGCGCTCGTGCCATATACTTCGATCCAGCCGCCGTAGCTGGAGGTATCGTACACGGCAAAAGGAGAGTTCGAGGAGCCGTTATAGGAAACATCCGGCACGGTTCGGTAGGTACCGGTTTGCGTCACGACGCCTTGCTGATAGCTCGGCTGCGACTCGGTGAAGCTGATGCCGCCGCCGCTGCCGCTCCAGCCGACTTCGCTGAGATAATTGCCAGCGCTGTCGGTCGTCAACTGCGTGCCGCCGACCGCCAGCACGTTGGGAGAAACCGAAGGATATTCCGGCGCCCCCCCGGAGCCGGCGTCACCGCTGGAAGCGACGAAGGTGACGCCCTGATGGCCTGCCGGCGTGGTGAAGTAGCTATCGTAGCCGGACTCGCCGTACCATTCGCCGCTGCCCCAACTCATCGACACCACGGAGACGCCGGATAGATTGCGAGCGTAGTTCACGGCGGCCATCAGGTCCGAGTAGCTGGGACTGTTGGCCTCGACGAGCACGATGTTGGCGCCGGGCGCCATGGCATGCGCCCATTCCACGTCGAGACTGATCTCCAACCCCCAGCCCTGATCGGAAGCCGGCAAGCTGCTGCCGCCATTTTCGTTCACCACGGTGAAACTCGGCGGCGCGGGCAACCCATAAGTAGCATCGAAAGTCTGCAAATCGCTGGCGATATGGGGCTGATTGTAGGCGTCCACGATGGCAATGGTTTGGCCGCTGCCGTCGCCCTTGATCGCGCCGTTTTCGAAATAGATTTGATTGAAGCCGTAGGCCTGACTGATTTGTTGGGGACTGAAACCGGCCGGTTGGCCGGGGCTGCCATTGATCGTCACGGCGGCAGAACTCAACAACTCGACGCCCGGCACGGCATAGCCGGGGAGAAGGTTCAGCAGATCAATGGTGGGAACAAGGCGATCTTCAAGCACTTCCAAACAGGGGCGAATGGAGTGCGCGCGCGAAATCCTCGCTGCTCGCAACCCCGGGGACAGGGTGGTGCGTCGCATGAAAGATTAAGCTCCTCTCGGAGTCGTTGAAGCAACGGGAGATAGGGGAAAAATACAGCCGGCCGTGGGGGACGATTCCTGAGGGGGGACACGACCGTTCCTGTTCCTGCTCAAACTGTAGAATAGGATCGCGAGGCGGTCAAACAAGCGATCCGGGAACCGACGGCGCGTTTTCGCTCGCTCCACGCTATCATGGAGGCCGGGTTAGCGACGCTTGGGGAAGCGTCGGAAACGAGAAACAACGGATGGGCGGCCATGACGACACCCGCCGAGACACCGATGCACTCGCAGCCACGCGAAGAGAGCGCGCCTCCGAGCACCAATCCTGGCTCCGCGGATTCGCCCCCGACGCTGCCGACGGGCGGAGCGCCGCCGATCCCCAAAGTATCGGCCGCGGCCGATTTCCCCGGTTACGACATTGTCCGGGAGTTGGGCCGAGGCGGTATGGGCGTCGTCTATCAGGCCTTCGACCGCAAGTGTCGGCGCATGGTGGCGCTCAAAACCATGCAGGGAATGGATGCCCATTCGCTTCTGCATTTCAAGCAAGAATTCCGCAGTCTGGCGGGGCTGAACCACGCCAATCTTGTCACTCTCTATGAGCTGGTCGGCGACGGACTGCACTGGTTCTTCACTATGGAGCTGATCGAGGGTATTTCCTTCCTTCGCTACGTGCATGGAGTTGCTCCTTCTGACCAGAGCTTCCCCCCGGCGCCGGACGCTCGGCCGGAAGGCGCGCCGTCGAGGTTACGGCCGGCTCCCTTGAAGAGTGAGGAATTGCAGCGGCTGCGCGGCGGTCTGGCGCAATTGGCCGCCGGCGTACATTTCCTGCACAAGTCGGGCAAACTGCACCGCGACATCAAACCAGGCAATGTCCTCGTCACACCGAAGGGGCGCGTGGTCCTGCTCGACTTCGGCCTGGCCGCGGAGATGGACCGCGATCAGCAGCATTACAGCATTCATTTGCTCGGCACCGTCGCCTACATGGCCCCCGAGCAGGCGGCGCGCCTGCCCGTCTCGCCGGCCAGCGACTGGTATGCCGTGGGTGTTATCCTCTATCAGGCGCTGACCGGGATGCTGCCGTTCGATGGTCCCAGTTACGAGATCCTGCACAACAAGCAACGGCTCGATCCCGCCGCTCCGGCCGCTGTCCTGCCGGGAACGCCGGAAGATCTCTCGATCTTGTGCATGGAGATGCTGCGCCGCAATCCCCAGGAACGTCCTCCGGGAGAGGAAGTGCTGCGGCGTCTGGCTCTCGTAGAGCACTCGCAGCGCGAGTGCAATCCGACTCGCTCCGCGAGTCGGCCCCCAAGCTCGCATCGACTGGAAGTGCCGCTGATCGGACGGCAACAACATTTGCAGCTTTTGAGCGAGGCTTTGGAAGAAACGCGGCAAGGCCGGACGGTGCTGGTTGAGGTGCATGGCCGATCCGGGGCGGGCAAGAGCGCCCTGGTGCAGCGCTTCCTCGACGATCTTCGTGACGATGCCGAGGCAGTGATCTTGATGGGCCGTTGCTACGAGCAGGAATCGGTCCCCTACAAGGCGCTCGACAATCTAGTCGATGCCCTGAGCCGTTATCTGGAGCGCCTGCCGCCGCCGGAGGCCCAAGCGCTTTGGCCGCGCGATCTGGCAGCGTTGGCCCGCGTTTTTCCGGTGCTGCGGCGTTTAGGTTCGGCAGCCAGCACATCGCGACGGCCCGTGGAAATGAACGATCCGCAGGAACTCCGCCGCCGCGCCCTGGCCGCCCTGCGCGAGCTGCTGGCGCGTCTGGGCGATCGCCGGCCGCTCGTGCTCGCCATCGATGACGTACAATGGGGCGACGAGGATAGCGCCGCTCTGTTGACCGATCTCTTGCGTCCTCCCGATGCGCCCATCTTGCTTTTGTTGCTCTGTTATCGCAGCGAGGATATGGAGAGTAGTCCTTGCCTTTGTGCATTGAAAACAATCCACAAGCTGGGCGGACTGGAGCATCACGATTTGCCGGTGGAGCCGTTGTCCCCGGAAGAGCGGCGCGAGTTGGCCCTCGCGCTGCTCGACCCGCACGACGATACCGCGGCGGCGCAGGCCGAGTCCATCGCCCGACAGTCGGGCGGCTATCCGTTCTTCGTCTACGAGCTGGTGCAATTCGTCCAGATTAGCGATTTGTGCAACGCGGACTCTCCGAATTCGCTCCCAATCGCGGAGCAGCTCGGTCGCTCCGGCGAAAACATTTCGCTCAGCGAGGTATTGTGGTCGCGGATCGTTTGTTTGCCGGAAGAATCGCGGCGTTTGTTGGAAATCGTGGCCGTGGCCGGCCGTCCCTTGGCCCAGGCCGATGCCTGCCGCGCCGCCGGCATCTCCGACGAACACACCGTACTTGCCTGTTTGCGGGCAGGACGCCTGCTCCGCAGAACGGGGCCGGCCGAACACGGCGAAGTCGAGACGTATCACGATCGCATCCGCGAAACCGTGCTGCTCCATCTCGATCCCGAGACGTTGCAGCATCATCATCAACGGCTTGTTGCCGTGCTCGAAGCATCGGGACAGGCCGATCCCGAAGTGCTTGCTATCCACTTGGCCGGAGCGGGCGAGTCGAGCCGAGCGGGCCATTACTATGCCCTGGCAGCGGCGCAAGCGGCGGAGACCCTGGCCTTCGATCGCGCCGCCAAGTTATATCGGCTCGCCCTGGATTTGCAGGATCCGCGCGGCGAGGAGAAGCGACGGCTGTGGGCGAAACTCGGCGAGGCCCTGGCCAACGCCGGCCGCGGCGCCGAGTCCGCGCGCGCCTACCTGTCCGCGACCGAAGGTGCTGGCTCCGCGGAAAGCCTCGAACTCCAACGCAACGCCGCGCTGCAATTTCTTCGCAGCGGCCACATTGATGATGGACTCGACACCTTGCGCACCGTCCTCGCCGCGGTTAACTTGAAGCTACTGCCCACGCCGCGCCGTGCCTTCTGGGCGCTCGTTGTTCAGCGACTTCGCCTGATGCTGCGCGGCCTGCGCTTCCGCCCGCGGCCGGTCGATCGCATCGACCCCTCCGAATTGACGAGATTGGACATCTGCCAGTCGGCAGCCATCGGTTTGAGCATGGTCGATACTTTGCAAGGAGCGTACTTCCAGACGCGCAGTAGTCTCCTTGCCCTCCGCCTCGGCGAGTTGAACCGTTTGGTGACTGCGTTGGCGATGGAGGCCGCTCATAATTCCGTCGGGGGCAGCCGGAGCCGTCGTCGCACGCAACGCTATCTGGAAACGGTCGAGACCCTGGCTCGGCAAGTGAATCGCCCGTATGCTCAGGCGATGGCCTTTTTGGCGCGTGGTATCGCCGCGGCCTTGGCGGGCGATTGGCGCGACGGCCAACATCAATGCGACGAAGCCGAACGCATCCTCCGCGATTCCTGCACGGGCGCACTCTGGGAGTTGGGTACCGCTCATCGCTTCGCCCTTTGGCCGCTCATGTTCATGGGGGAAGTCGCTGAAATCAACCGCCGTCTACCGCGCCTGCTCAAGGAAGCCTGCGAACGCGACGACCTCTATGAGGAAACGAACCTATGCCTGGCCATCCGTACGTTTGTCCGTCTGGCCGCCGACGAACCGCAACGCGCTCGCGATGAGTTGGCTCAGGTGATGAAGAAATGGTCGCAGCAGGGATTCCACGTTCAGCATATGAACCGTCTTTTCGATGAAACGCAGATCGACCTGTATGAGGGTCAAGCCTATTGCGCGTGGCATCGCCTGGCCGCCGCGTGGCCGGACCTGGAACGATCGCATCTCTTACACGTACAACAGGTCCGCATCCTCATGTTGGATTTGCGTGCTCGCTGCGCGTTGGCCCAGGCCGATGGCAAGGATTCGGCTTCGTGGCTGCTCCTCGCCCAGCGCGATGCACGCTCGCTGCATCGTGAGAAAGTGCCTTGGGCCGCCGCACTCGCTCGGCTGCTGGAAGCCACCATCGCCTTCCGTCGGACAGACGTCAAAGACTCGGCCGTGATCCTTGATAAGGCCATCGCCTGTTTTTCGGCGACGGACATGCACCTCCATGCGGCGATCGCGCGCCGCTGCTTGGGACAGATGCTCGGCAATTCACATGGGCAAGGGTTGGTACGACAGGCCGAAGAATGGCTGCAAGGGCAGGCGATTCGCAATTTCGATCGCATGACGACTTTGCTGGCTCCAGGTTGGAGCGTTCCGGCGAGCGCCGCGGCGTAAGCCCGCCGGTTAACAATCACCGGCGGGCTTACGCCGCGGCGCTCGCCGGGGACCACGCCAAACTCAATCAATATCACTTAATCGGCGAATAATCCGTCGGTGCCATGTACACCGATTCCGGCGGTTTGGCCAAGAGCCGGCCATTCTTCTCCGTTTCCTTGACGACTTTCTGCCATTCCGGATCCTCGCGGAACGCCTTCCAGCTCTTGTCCGCGGCCTCCTTGCTCGGATAAGCGAGAATGTAAATCAGCTTCTCTTCGCCCTCCTTCTGCTTAATCGGCATCCAGAAGCCAATGATCGTCATGCCGTGCTTCTCGAACAGCTTGTTGGTGTGATCGCGAAACCGGGCGTTGAGGGCGTCGATCTTGCCGGGCGCGGCGGTGTACGTCCGAAGCTCGAATACACGGCTATCCACCTTTTGCTCTCCCTTTTCGGTTTTTTTCGCATGTGCCAGATGGACGGCGATACCCATCAGGCCGATTCCCAGGACAAGCACACTTAGCAGATATTTCATTACGGTAACTCCGCGCTAGAAGGAAGCAACCCCGTTCATCCGCCCTGCCGCGCACTCTTGGCAGCGGGCTTGCCGATGCAGAACAAGTGCTTTTCGCCACGAATGAACAAACAGTTATCAGCCACGGCCGGCGTCGAGGAGACCGCCTCGCCGATACGGTTCTGGGCCAACAGCTTGAATTCCGCGGACGCCTCGAACACGTAGACGGAACCATTTTGAGACACCGCGTATACCTTGCTGTCCACAAGGACCGGCGAGGCCGTGAAACCGCTATCCAATCGCTGCCGCCATACTTCCTCGCCGCTGCGGGCCACATGGCACGAGGCTATGCCCTTGTCGTGGACGCCGAATAGGTAATCGCCATGAGAGAGAAGACACGGTACGTAAGGGAGCGGATAGTTCTTGCGGTTCTGCCAGGCGAGATTAGCGGCGGTAACATCGCCCTTGTCGCCGATCTTCACGGCGATGATGTCGCGATCGCCGCTGCCATCTCCGGACGTGGCAATCACGAGATTTCCGGCGATAATGGGTGAACCCACTGTTCGCAGCGGCATGCGGGCGAACTTCCAGGTGTACCACCAGTTCGCCTTGCCGTCGGCCGGGTTGTAACCGGTTATGCCGGCCGTGCTGGCGACGATCAACTCCTTGTCGCCGTCCGGTTTGACGTGAATCAGAGGCGTCGAATAACAAGAACGGTAGGGCGTGCGCTCCGTCTGCCATACCTTCTCGCCGCTGCGAGCGTCGAAGGCCAGCAAGAGCGACGAGCCGTCCTGATCGTCGGCAAGGATCACCTTGCCGTCGATCAGCATCGGCGAATGGCCGAAGCCGTGCTGACTCTGGAAACTGCCAAGATCTTTCTCCCAAATCGGCTTGCCGCCCTTGAAGTCATAAGCGCCCAGGTGGATGGCTTTGCCGTCCCAGAAGGCCGCATAAACGCGCTCGCCGTCGGTAGCCGGGGTCGAAGAGGCGAAAGAGTTCAATTGGTGCTTTTTTGCTCGCTGGCCGGGCGACCCCGTCTTCCAGAGAATCTCGCCCTTGCCACTATCCAGACAGAGCAGCCAGCGTTCGCTGCCATCCTCGGACGCGGATTGCAAGAAGATGCGGCCCTTGCACACGATCGGCGATGAATGTCCGATGCCGGGGATGGGCGTCTTCCACAGGACGTTTTGCTCCGTCCATTTGACCGGCACATCTTTATCGTTGGCGATGCCGGCGCCGTTCGGCCCGCGGAAGCGCGGCCAATCGCCGGCGCTTACCAGGCCGCAGACCGAGTGGAGGAAGAGGAAGGCGAGCCAGAAACGCAGGGTGAGAAGTCGTGAGTGCATGATGCGAAAGTCCCCTCGGGATGGAACATGAAGGCACACGCGGAGAGTTAGGGATCAATATATCAGCTAACACTCCGCGTCTCCACTGTGCGTTCGGCTCACCAATCGCCGGCATTCGGCTCGCCGCCGTTGCGCGTGCAGAGCGCCTGGTAGACGTTGGGATCGATGCCGCTATTGATCGACTGCACCGAGCCGTCGCCGAAGAGGAAATTGACGCCGTTGGTATGGAAACTGGCTGTGGCATCGGCGTCGGTAACAACCGGATTGTTCGGCAGATGCGTCGTGCTGCCGTGTGCCAAAACGAGGGCGGCGTCTCCCTCGGCGTTGGCCATCTGATCGGCCGTGTCCTTGTAACGAAGATCCGGGACGACCGACCCTTGCACCGCGCCAACCCAGGTGGTGTTGGACATATTGGTGCAGCGCTCGCCGATAAACAGTGTGTTGCTTAGGCCATCGGTGATGTCCTTCATCTGCAAACGCGTGTTGCGGATGAATGCGCCGTTGTTATCGAAGGCGTCGCTGGTCACGCCGTTGGGCGCGCCGTTCATGCCGATGTAGCTGCTGTGCGCCAGCATGACCAACGAATTACCGTTGGCATCGACCGTCATGAACGGATCGGAATGCGGCTCCGACGGGCAAATATAGACCTTGAGCGTCATGGTGCGGGCGGCGGCGTTGGCCGGATCCTTGATGTCGAGATCGAAGCGGATTTGCCGATATAGGTTGTTTTGTTCGAGGTCATTGAGAAGAAAAGCGCCCCAACCCCAGCCCGGCCCCTTCTCGTTCCAGGTGCAATCCCCATCTGGATCGCTGGGCTGAGTTCCGGGCAGCAGGTTCGAGAAATAAGCGGGCGGGAAGCCGTTCATACGATCGTGGTAGCAATGCAAGGCGAGGCCGATCTGTTTGAGATTGTTCTTGCACTGGATTCGTGCGGCAGCTTCGCGCACCTTCTGCACGGCGGGCAAGAGCAAGCCGATCAGCACGCCAATGATGGCGATGACCACAAGCAATTCAATGAGCGTGAAACCCCGGCGGGTCCTCATCAGATGATCCTTTCGCAGTACGAAGTGTCCTTGGGCGACTTGGTCTGTCCACGAAATGACGGCGCAGCCCGAACCCGCGAGCGCGGCATCCGTAGAATGTCAACGCCTGCGAGCGGAATAAATGGGATCAGATGAGAGCCAGCCGAGGAGGAGGATCGAGAGGACTCGAAGGAATTTGGTCCGCTTTTATGGAGAGAAGATCAATGCGCGTCGAAGGAGGCCGATCCGGCGACCACGTGGCGAGGGAAAGAACCGGTAGGACCGCGCCGACGCTGACCCACAGAGTTGAGTAACCCTGGCAGCGCCAAGCGGAGAACGCCGTCACGCCGCGGGAGGGAGAACTGGAGGGCGAGGCTTTCGCGGAGCAATCCGCCGGTTTGCAGCAGGACGCCTTCTCCGCCTTCGCCACACAACAACAATTAGCCTTCGGCGCTTCTTGGTCGCGCTCGCGCAATTTCACGCGATTCCAGCCGCGCGCGACGGGTTGTTCCGAGGGTTTCTCCGCGTAGGAAGGCGGTTCGACGTTATTCGCCTTCGCCCAAGCCCAGCGCTCCTCCGGCGTGTAGCAGCAACAGTGGGACCAGCATTCTTCGGCCGTTCGGCAGCCGCAGGGATGATTCTGGCAGGGAAACGGTTGGCTGCTTACCTTGTGGACAAAGACCGGCAGAGGAATCTCCAGCGCGGCGAGCAGATAGGCGAGACACACACCCAGAACACCCAGGCGGTATCGAAAGGCTATCCAAAAGCGGCGACTCGTGAAAGCACGCATGGTTGGAGCGCTCGGATCGTCCGCGGCGGAAATCGGAAGGCTATCTTAGGAGCCGGCCGCGTCGCCGTCGAGTCCGCGATCATTTTCGCTGGGCGGTCCGTCTCTTGACCGGAACGGGGAATTGTGCCGGGTCGATGCGCGATAGAGCTATGCCGGCAGCATCGCGCACCCTGGCGTCGCGGTCCTTGTTGGCCGCGGCCTGCAGGGCGGGGATGGCATCCTTCGCTTGTTCGCCATAATACCCAAGCCCGATGGCGGCGCTCAAACGCACGTCGCTCTCTTTGTCCTTGAGCGATTCGATCATGACCGGAATTACCTTGGCCGCGTCTCCCTTTCGATCCGGAAGGAGACGAACCGCTTTGATTCGGTCGCCCTCTTGCCCCGACCTCAGATCCTGGAGCAGCTCGTCGGTCGATTTCCTCCCGCAGCCGCCGCACGCCAGGAGGAAAAACAACAGAACAACAGATGTCCGTACGCGCATCGCTAAACCATGTCCTTTCCTTATTTCTCCCAGCGCCGGCAAGGGCAGACCTTGCTGGCGCTCTGGGGTACTCGGCCGTCTCACCAATCGTTGGAAATCTCGCCGCCGGAGATGGTGCCGAGGGCTTGGTATACCTGGGGGTTAATGGAGCTGCCCAAGAAATGCACCGAGCCATCGCCGAACAGGAAGTTCGCCCCTCGCGGCGTGTGCATGCTGTAAAACGTATCGGGGTCGAAAATCGGATAGTCGGCGCTAGGCAGGTGTGTGGCATTAGTGTGGGCAAGAATGAAGGCCTCGCCCCAGTCCGCATTATCGTAGGCGGGTCCGGGAGGAGGAACGTTTATGGCCGGGGGTTGAGTCGCCATCCAGGCGGGGCACCGTCCACCCGGCACGGCGCCGGTCCAGGTGCTGGGGGAATGGTTGCCGGATCGCTCGCCGACAACGATGGTGTTGCTCAGACCGTCGGTGACGCTGGCAAAGGTAGTCTTGCTATTGCGCCAAAACAGCCCGACGCCGCCCTGACCGTAGATGCCGGCCAGACCGTCAGTGCCCGAACCTCCTTGGGGGTTCCCGCCCGCACCGTTAAAGCACTCCTCCCAACCATTGCAGCCAACGTAGTTGCCGCGCGCCAGTGTCGTAATGGGAGTGCTGAAGGAGCTGTCGTAGACGGGAAAGGGCATCTGGTAGGGATCCGAAGGACACAGATAGATTTTCAGGGTATACTGGGAAATTGCTGCATTGCTTCCCATCCCTACCGTGACGCTGAAATTGATCTGATTGTAAACGTTCTGCTGCTCGATGTAAGGCAGCAAGAGCGCCGCCCAGCCCCAGCCCGGCCCCACGTCGTTGTCCGGGGTGAGGTTGGGGTTGTTATTGCCATCGATGTAGCCAGGAGGGAACCCCTTGTTAGTGTCGTGGTAGTTGTGCAGCGCCAGACCGATTTGCTTGAGATTGTTGGTGCATTGCATTCTTGCCGCCGTCTCGCGTATCTTCTGGACCGCCGGCAGCAACAGGCCGATGAGGATGCCGATAATGGCGATCACCACCAGCAATTCGATCAGCGTGAATCCACGTCGTCGCGTCATCGTGGTCCCCTCTCGGGTTAAACCTGGTAATACTCGTTATACAAGGTAATACCAAGAATAGAGAGGAGCCGATGGCGCGTCTATGGGCAACGCGGATTTTTTTCTTGTCGGCAAGTGGACCTTGGGAACCGCGAGAGTGCCTCTCGTTCCCACGCTCCTGCGTGGGAACGCACAGCGGCGACGCTCCGCGTCGCGTCCAGTGCCCACCACGCGGCGAGAGCCGGGCCGCAGAGCGGCCAGACGTGCGTTCCCACGCGGAGCGTCGGAACGAGAGAAATATTCATGTGAGAATTTGAGTGAGCGCGGCGTCCAGCGTCGGATATCGAAAGGAATAGCCCAGCTCCAGCGCGCGCTTCGGCAGGACGCGCTGCCCGGTGGCGATGACCGTCGCCACCTCGCCCAGGACAACGCGCAGCGCCAGCGCCGGCGTCCACACGAACGATGGCCGGTGCAGCACGCGGCCGAGAGTCCTGCTGAATTCGCGGTTGGTGAGGGGATTTGGCGCTGTGCCGTTGATCGGTCCTCTTGCCGCGGGGTTATCGACCGCGAGCAGAAACAGGCCGACCAGATCATCGTGGTGAATCCAGCTCATCCACTGCCGGCCGCTGCCGAGGGGACCGCCGGCGCCTAGTTTGAAAGGCGTCAGCATCTTGGCCAGAGCGCCGCCTTCTTTATCGAGAACGACCCCGACGCGCACCATTGCCACGCGAATGCCCGCCGATGCCGCGGCGCGGGCGGCTTGCTCCCACTCGATACACAGCTTCGCCAAAAAATCCGAACCAGGGGCGCTTTCTTCGGTCAGCTCCTCATCGCCTCGCGGTCCGTAATACCCGATGGCCGAGGCATTGACGAGCGTTTTCGCTTGCCCATCGGCGCGAGTCGGCCGGCGGCGCAGCGCCTCGACGACGTGCTGTGTGGAAACGATACGGCTATCCATGAGCAGTTTTTTGAAATCGTCGTTCCAGCGCCGGGCAAAAATGTTCTCGCCGGCCAGGTGAATGACCGCGTCGCAATCGGCGACGGCATCCATCCAGCCGCTGGCCCGCATTGGATCGCCCTCGACCACTGCGGTGTTGTTTCCGAACAGCTCGCGAGCATGATCGCCACGGCGCGTGAGGATCACGGCTTGATCGCCGCGTTCGTTCAAGCGCCGGACGATCCGCCGGCCAACCAGTCCCGTCCCGCCGGTGACGAAGATACGCATAGGTACTTCTCTCTCGAAGAGATTAACCACGAAACACACGAAATACACGAAAAAAAGACGGAAATCAAAGCGTAGGTCTGAATGCACGGAAAAAAGACAGAAATCAAAGCGTAGGTCCGAGTCGATTAATTTCCGTTCTCATCTTTCTTTTTTGATTCGTCTTTTTTTCGTGTATTTCGTGTGTTTCGTGGTTAATCTCTTTGGATCAAACCCACTGCACCGGATCGGTTTCGCGCATGCTGGCCCAGACGTGCAGCTGCGGGAATTGGCCGCGCAAGCGTTCGGCGAGATCCTCGATGCCGCATCGCTCGCTGGCGTAGTGTCCGGGAAGAATCAGGGACAATCCTTGAGCGCGGGCGAGCAGGTAATCATGAAAACGCATCTCGCCGGTCAGCAGCACGTCGGCCCGTGCCCGTACAGCATCGCTCAACATTTCACCGCCCGCGCCGCAGACGATCGCCACACGCTGCACGGAATGTTGCGGGTCGCCGATCGTCTGCACCGGACCCGCTTGGAACGCTGCCTTTACCGCCTTTGCCAGTTCGCCCAGCAACTGACTTCGCGGCAGCGAGCCGATCCGTCCCTCGCCGCGTCCCGAAGGCGGCGCGTGCAACGGATAAATGTCGAAGGCCGGTTCTTCGTAGGAATGCGCCCGGCGGATGGCGGCGACGACGGCCTCGACGCAGCTTGCTGGGCACACCGCCTCCAACCGCCATTCGTTGACTTCCTCACGCCGTCCTTTCTGCCCAATCGTCGGATTGGCCGCCTCAGAGCCGAAAAACGTGCCTGTGCCCGCGAGGCGAAAGCTGCACTCGCGATATTCACCGATCTGGCCTGCTCCAGCTGCAAACATCGTCTCGGCCACACTGTTAAGGTCTTTCTCCGGTACAAAAACCACCACCTTCATTTGACCGCATTCCGCGGCACGGCGCAACGGCACAACGTCCGTGAGGCCAAGACGGCGCGCCAGCAATTCGTTGATGCCGCCGTGGGTGTTATCAAATGCGGTGTGTGGGCTGTATACGGCGACTCCGGCTCGGATAAGTGTCAGGAGCATGCAGCCTTCCGGCGTAGCATCGGTAAGACGTTTGACGCCTCGAAAAAGAATGGGATGGTGCGTGACGATCAGATTGGCCCGCTCCTCGACCGCCTCGGCGGCGCTTTCGGGCGTCACCGTCAAGCACGTCATGATGCGTTCCACCGTGGCGGAGCGCTCGCCGAGAAGCAGACCAACGTTATCCCAATCCGCGGCGAGTTCGCGCGGCGCGAACCGATCCAGATAATCCATCACGGTCGCGACAGTGAACATGGCCATGAGAGCTAACCACAAAGTCACAGAGAGCTCAGAGAAAAACACAGAAAAAGAGAAACCCGAAGCACGGTTTGACATTTCACGTGCCCGAGTCTCTCTTTTTCTTATTGGTTTTTCTGTGTTTTTCTCTGTGTTCTCTGTGACTCTGTGGTTAGCTCTTCACTTAACCCGCTGCCGGCAGCGCGGGATCAAGAAGCTCCTCAACCAGGGGAACCATCCCCTCGGTGCGATCGACGAGGGCGCTGGCGCCGACGAAGCCGGCCAAATCTTGATTGCGCGAGCTGAGATTGTCGCTGATAAGGACCACGCAGGCCAACGGCAGCTCGCGCGTCAGTTTATCACAGGTGAGCCAGCCGCTTTCCTCCGGCAGATCAACATGGAGAATGACCATGTTGGCCTCAAGCATGCGGGCGAGCCGGCGCGCTTCGGAGCCGCTTTGGGCTGTGTACACATCCCAGCCCAGGCGGCGAAAACCACGCGCCAGAAC
The DNA here is from genome assembly GCA_035653735.1 of Gemmataceae bacterium. Classification (GTDB taxonomy): domain Bacteria; phylum Planctomycetota; class Planctomycetia; order Gemmatales; family Gemmataceae; genus JAJPHU01. Next base: position 25,445 of record DASRBG010000125.1, on the reverse strand, counting down.
GGCTTGAGAATCCGGATGGGGATGAGCCAGCACCAGGCAGGGAGAAGAGACGAGGTTGCTTTCATTCCCGTCCAACATGGACAACTCCTCTTGAAATAACCTTCCGTTCCACAGACCCGTCGCGGGCGCGTCGGGCATCATTATCGATGACAGCTCATCCCACTAATTTGTTCGTTCCCGGCCTTGGTTTCTTTATTCCTTCTTTTTTCCCTTGCGTGCGCTTCGGGTTGGCAAGTCGTTTTGCCTGTGCTGTGAGCGGGTGTCGGATTCTTGCCTGGGGAGTATAATCACGCCACACAGCTATTGAGCCGCCGCAGCCCCTCGTTGGTGATTTCCGTCATTGGCTGCGCAATCGGCACTATTGGAGTGTACCTCACATGGCCAAGAAAAGTTCCACTGCAACAAAGACGAAACAACCGGCCGCGCCTCACAAGTCCGATGCCGCGCTGGTAAGGCAAACGCTGGAAGCCGGCGAAGGGATCTTGCGGCTGGCCCCGACATGGGTGCCGCGTTCCTTCCTGATGCCGGGACGGCGCATCAAACTGGCGCCGCAGGATGTGTATGCTCTGGGCGCCCACCGCGGCGGCATCGACGAACGATGGTTCGCCTCGACGACGCACGCCGCCAATGAAGGGGCCTCCGAGGACGAGGGGTTGAGTTACGTTGTCCACGAAGGCAAGCGGGCCTTCACGCTGCGCGAGGCTGTCGCTCTGGAAGGCGCAAAGCTCGTCGGCAGCCCCATCTGGGACCGTTATCAGCGCTGGCCCGTGTACAGCAAGTTTTTCGATAACCTGGGTCCGATCCCGCACCACATGCACCAAAACGATGCTCAGGCCGCCAAGGTTGGACAGCAAGGTAAACCGGAATCGTATTATTTTCCACCCCAGCTGAACCCGCTCGGCAACAACTTCCCCTACACGTTCTTCGGTCTGGAACCGGGTACCACCAAGAGCGACATCCGCCGCTGTCTGGAGCGCTGGAACGAGGGCGATAACCTCATCCTCAATTACTCGAAGGCGTATCGCCTCCAACCCGGCACCGGCTGGCTCGTCCCGCCCTGCGTGTTGCACGCCCCTGGCTCGCTCGTCACCTACGAACCGCAGTGGGGTTCGGACGTTTTCGCCATGTACCAATCGATGGTCGAGGGGCGAGCGGTGCCGTGGAGCTTGCTCGTCAAGGACATGCCCAAGGATAAACACCACGATCTCGATTATCTCGTCGATCAGCTCGACTGGGAGGCCAACGTCAATCCGCAGTTCAAGGACAGCCATTATCTGGAGCCGATCCCCGTAGCCGACACCGCCACGGAAGGCTACGTCGATCGCTGGATCGTCTACGGAAAAGTCAATGGCGAGCAGCTGTTCAGCGCCAAGGAATTGACGGTCGATCCGGGCGTAAAAGTGACGATCAAGGACAACGGTGCCTATGGACTCATCACGGTACAGGGCTGCGGCCGCATCGGCAAAATGCCGCTGCAAACGCCGGCAATGATCCGCTTCGGCGAACTGACCGAGGACGAGGTGTTCGTAACGCACGACGCGGCCCGGCAGGGAGTAGTTTTCGAGAACACGGGCCGCGAACCGTTGGTGACATTGCGTTATTTCGGCCCTCACACCAATCCCGATGCGCCCAACGTCGGCGACCACAAGAAGTAGGCAAAGCATGTTCGAGCCGCGCAGGAGCGCAGCGGAGTAAGCGGTTCGAGCTTCCGCTTACTCCGCTGCGCTCCTGCGCGGCTCGAACGGTGCTGCGTGAGCGGCTCGGAGGATGCGCCGCTTGGCGTCCGCCCGCGCCGTGCTTATATTGCGAATAGACGGCGCCGCGGCCGTGGTGCTGTCACCTGCCTCCCCAGGATGCCCCCATTGGTATCAATCCCCGCCGTTTGCACAAATGGAGCAAACTCTTTCCCATCCCGAGGTCAGAATGAAAAAACAATCGCTGCCAGCGCGTTGCGCCGCTGTCCTTATCGTCGGAGTTGCCTTGTTACCGCTGCACGCGGCGGACTGGCCGCAGTGGCGCGGAGACAACCACGACAATGTGTCCACCGAGACGGACCTGCTCAAGAGCTGGCCCTCCGGCGGTCCGAAGCTTTTGTGGACCTTTGAAGCGGCTGGTATCGGCTACTCTGGCCCGGCCGTCGTCGGCGACCGTTTGTACACGATCGGCGGCGATGAAAAGAACGACTTTGTCCTGGCCGTCGATACCAACAAGGGAGAGAAAGTGTGGTCCACGCCAATTGGACCTTACGTTCGCAATGGTTACGGCAGTGGCCCGCGCAGCACACCCACGGTAGCCGGCGAGTATGTGTACGCTCTCAGCGCGTCGGGCGCTCTCGCCTGCTTAAAGTCGAAAGATGGCGAAAAGGTCTGGTCGGTGGAGCTGACGGGCCAAAATGGATTAGGCGGCGGCCGGCCCGTTTGGAACTACTCGGAGTCGCCGTTGGTGGATGGCGATCAAGTCATCTGCACGCCGGGCGGCTCACGCGGAACGATGGCGGCATTGGACAAGAAGACTGGTAAGGTGCTATGGCGGAGCAAGGAACTTACAGATCCGGCCGGCTACTCGTCGGCGGTGCCGGTCACGGTTGGCGGGGTACGGCAGTATGTACAGTTGACGATGAAAGGTGTGGCTGGCGTCGCCGCCAAAGATGGCCAACTCCTGTGGTACTACCACCATCCGAAGTACCGGGTTGCCGTTATCCCCTCGCCGATCGTCCACGATAACTATGTCTACGCCGTGGCCGGTTACGGCGCGGGCGCCGTGCTGCTCAAATTGACGCCGGACGGCCAGGGCACCAAGGTCGAGCAGCTTTACAACGCGGAGGCCATGAGCCTGATGGACGATAAGCACGAAGGCGTTGTGCTCCTAGGCGATTATGTCTATGGCTGGTCGGATCGCGGTGGCTGGACGTGCCAGGAGTTTAAGACCGGCAAGAAGATGTGGCAATCCAAGGCGTTTGGGAAAGGTTCGCTGACAAGCGCCGGCGGCATGCTCTACTGCTACAGTGAGGACCGCGGCACCGTGGCGCTTGCAAAAGCCAACCCCAAGGAGTGGCAGGAGGTCGCACGCTTCACCATACCCCGCCACACCAAACGTCGCGAATTCAACAACAATATCTGGACCTATCCCGTCATCGCCAACGGCCGATTATATCTGCGCGATCAGGAATTGATTTTCTGTTACGAAGTGAAATGAGGATCGCTCATCCGAGCCGGAAGCGTGAGCGAAGAACGCCCCTTCGCTTACGCTTCTGGCTCGGATTCGTCTGGTAATTGCGATTGAGGGTTGGCATGTTCGCCGCGCCGCGAGACGATATCAGCCGGGCCGAGCTGGCCGGCTGGCAAGAACAGCGCTTGTCCCAATTGCTCCGCGAAATCCTGCCCGCCAATCGTTTCTACGCGCGCAAATATCAGGATGTCTCGCTCTCTCGGGACACTGACGCGGCCCCGCTCGACGAACTATCGCGTTTGCCGTTCACGACGAAGGCCGAATTGCTGGAAGATCAAGCGCACCATCCACCCTATGGCGAGATCCTCACTTATCCCGTCGAGCGCTACAATCGACTGCATCAAACTTCCGGCACGGCGGGCCGGCCGCTGCGCTGGCTGGATACGCCGGAGAGCTGGTCGCGGCTGCTCGATTGCTGGGCGACGATGTTCCGCATGGCCGGCGTCGGGCCGGCGGACCGGCTGTTCTTTCCGTTCTCGTTCGGTCCTTTCCTCGGGTTCTGGACGGCGTTTGAAGCAGCGTCGCGGCTGGGTTGCTTGTGTCTGCCCGGCGGCGGATTGAGCAGTGCCGCCCGGCTGCGTTTTCTGCTCGAGAACCAGGCGAACGTCGTTCTCTGTACGCCGACGTACGCCTTGCATCTGGCGGAGGTGGCCCGGAGCGAGAGCATCGATCTCGCCGGCTCGCCCGTGCAAAAACTAATCGTGGCCGGCGAGCCGGGCGGCAGCATTCCCGCCACGCGCGCACGCATCGAGAGCGCTTGGGGAGCGCGGCTGATCGATCACACCGGCATGACGGAGACGGGTCCCTTGGGCATTGAATGTTCCGAGAACCCCAGCGGTCTACACCTGTTAGAGACCGAATGTTTGGTCGAGGTGATCGATCCCAAGACGACGCTTCCGGTTCCGGCGGGGACCGAGGGAGAGCTGGTGTTGACCACGTTCGATCGGCCGGGCAGTCCGCTCGTGCGCTATCGCACCGGCGACCTGGTGCGCGTCGATCCCAAGCCGTGTCCGTGCGGCCGAGAGCTGGTCCGCCTCGATGGCGGCATCCGCGGCCGCGTTGATGACATGATCGTTATTCGCGGCAACAATCTGCATCCCAGCGCCCTGCAGACGATCCTGCATCGTCTCCCGGAAGTGGCGGAGTATCGCATGGAGGTCGATCGCACAACCTCGCTGCCGGTGCTGCGCATCGAGGTCGAGCCGCATCCCGGAGTCGCCGGAGATGCGCTGGCCGAACGCGTCGAGCATGCCATCCGCACGGAATTGTTGTTCCGCGCCGAAGTCCGCTCTGTCCCGCCTGGAACTCTGCCCCGTTATGAGATGAAAGCCCGCCGTCTGCTACGAAAAAATGAGACCGGGACTGCAAGTGATCCGCGGAAATCCTAAAAAAGCATCACACGATTTATCGCTTCGCGCGAAGCGATAAATCACGCCCCCGAACGATCCCCGCGAGAGTCGATCCCATGAAGCGCTATCTCTCTCTGTTGGTTCTGTGCGGCGCGGCGACCTTCGCCGCCGCTGACAACTGGTCGTCGTGGCGCGGCCCGGAGCAAACCGGCGTCTCCCGCGACGCCGACCTGCCGGACACCTTCGCCGTCGGCTCCAAGCCACAAAACGTCATCTGGAAGGCGCCCTATGGCGGCATCACCACGCCGATTGTGTTGAACGGCCGAGTCTACATCATCAACCGGGTCGGCGAAGAACAAAGTCAGCAAGAGCGCGTAATGTGTTTTGACGCCAAGGACGGCAAAGTCCTGTGGGAGCACAAATTCAACGTTTTCCTCACCGACATTGTTGCCGATCGGCTGGGCTGGACACAGATGGCCGGTGATACGGAAACGGGCAACGTCTACGCGCACGGCACGCAGGGTTTTCTCTTCTGCTTCGACAAGGACGGCAAGATCCTTTGGCAACACTCGTTAACCGAGGAATATGGGCGAGTCAGCGGCTACGGCGGACGCATCATGAGTCCGATCATCTTCGAAGATCTGCTCATCATGCCGATGATTAACGCCAATTGGGGAGAGCAGACGATCGGCTGCACGCGCCTGGTCGCCTTCAACAAGCGCACCGGCGACGTAGTGTGGTGGGCATCGGCCAATCATCGCGTCCTGGATACCAACGCTTGCGTGCCGGTGACAGTGAAGATCGGCGGGCAATGGCTGGTCCTGTGCGGCGGCGGCGACGGCGGTTTGCACGCCTTCAAGGCCCGCACCGGCGAAAAAGTGTGGAGCTATATCTTCGGTCACGGCGCGATCAATGCCTCGCCCGTGGTGGATGGCGACCGCATCTACGCCGGCCACGGCGAGCCGAATTTTTCCGGAGGTCAGGGCAGCGTGATCTGCCTTGACGGCAGCACCGTCCATGGCGCCAAGCCGGAATTGGTTTGGAAAGTGGACGGTATCCGTGTGAAGTACGCCTCGCCGCTCTTGCGGGGGAAGCGGCTGTACGTGTGCAACGTCGTTGGCGAGATGTTTTGCCTGGATACCAAGGATGGCAAGGAGCTGTGGAAATACCAGTACGGCCAAAACACGCGCGGCTCGCCGGTCTGGGGCGACGGCAAAATCTACTTACCGGAGCTGGATTCACGTTTTCACATCCTCAAGGCCGATGACGGAGGCTGCAAGGCGCTGGCCTCTGTGTTCTTCCGCGGCAAGGGCGAGGAGCCGGTGGAGTTGACCGGTAGTCCCGCTATTGCCGATGGGAGGATCTATTTCTTGACTAGTGAAGAGTTGCTGTGCATCGGCAAAAAGGATGCTCAGGCAAATAGTGAAAAAGCGGCTCTGCCAAAGACAGAGAAGGCCGAGGAAGGCGCGAAAGCGACCCATTTGCAAGTAGTGCCCGCGGACGTGTCTCTGACACCGGGTCAGAGCATGACATTCACGGCCCGCACCTTCGATGATAAGGGCCAGCTAATCGGCGAGACGAAGGCCGATTGGTCGCTGGCTGGGCCGCTGCCGCCTCAGTTTCCCATCGGCTTCCCGAACCCGCCCGCACCGGCGCCGGGAGCCTCGCCGCCGCCCATGAGAGGCGAGCTGAGCGATACCAGCGGCACGACTACGAAGCTCACGGTCGGTAACAATCCGCCAGCTCAATTTGGCCGCGTCGTCGCCAAGGCCAACGGCTTGACAGCCTACGCCCGTATTCGCGTGGCCCCGGCCCTGCCTTACGCTCCCGATTTCTCCAAGGTTCCCGAAGGCCGCACGCCCGGCGGCTGGGTCAATTGCCAGGGCAAGTTCTCCATCGTCAAAATGCCGGATGGCACCAACGCCTTGAAGAAACGCAACGACGCTCCCAGCCCGCTCGTTGCCCGCGCGCACGCTTTCATCGGCCTGCCGAACATGACAGGCTACACGATTCAGGCTGACGTGCAGGGCAGCAAGGTCCGCAATGAGCTGCCGGACATGGGCGTCGAGGCCAATCGATATAGCCTGCATTTGATCGGCAACACGCAGCAGTTGCGGCTGATCTCGTGGGACGCCCTGCCGCGTATCGATAGTTCCATCGCGTTCCCCTGGAAGCCCGGCGTTTGGTATCGCATGAAGCTCAGCGTCGAGGTTCAGGGCGATAAGGCAATCGCGCGCGGCAAGGTCTGGCCGCGCGATCAGGAGGAGCCGAAGGAGTGGACGGTCGAAGTCGAGGATTCGACGCCCAACCGCGAAGGCGCCCCCGCCCTGTATGGCTTCTCCACCGCCATCGAGGGACCGAAAAAACCCGGGACGGATATCTTCTTCGCTAACGTCAAGATCACGCCGAACAAGTGAGTGAAACCGGCGAGCGGGGTCGCGTTAGCGCCCCGAGAGATGCACTCGAGAAATGCACTCGGGGCGCTAACGCGACCCCGCTCGCAGGCAGGATAAGGAATCGAAATCCATGAAATCCCTCTCGACTTATCGCCACATCATCTCGCTCGCTCTGACCACGATGATCTTCACCGTGGTTCTCGGCGTGGTGGGACTCCGCTCCTCGCCCGTTGCGTCTTCCTCCGCGGAGAAAGACGCAACCAAGAACGATTGGCCGATGTACGGCGGCGACCTGTCGCGCGATCTCGTCAACCTCGCGGCCAAAGGCATCCCGACGACGTGGGATACCGCGAAGGGCGCGAACATCAAATGGAGCGCCGATCTGGGCAGCAAAGCATACGGTGGGCCGGTCGTGGCCGGCGGACACATCTACATCGGCACCAACAATGACAAGCCGCGCGACCCCTCCATCGCGGGAGATAAGGGCGTCCTGATGTGTTTCGATCAGGCGACCGGCAAGTTCCTCTGGCAAGCCGTCCACGATAAGCTGCCGGCCGGCCGCGTCAACGATTGGCCCGAAGAAGGCATCTGCTCCAGCCCTGTCGTCGAGGGCGATCGGCTCTATTACGTCAACAACCGAGCCGAGGTGATCAGCGCCGAGACCGCCGGAGCGAACGGTAAAGAAAAGCAGCTCTGGAAGCTGGACATGATCGGTCAGCTCGGCGTCTTCCCGCACAATCTCGCCGTCTGCTCGCCGCTCATCGTCGGCGATACGCTTTTCGTCGTCACTGCCAATGGCGTCGATGAAGGCCACATCAACATTCCCCGGCCCGATGCACCCAGCTTTTTGGCCATCGACAAAAAGACCGGCAACGTGTTGTGGAAGGACAACGCGCCCTCGCAGGCGCTTGTGGAGGCCCGCCAGCGGGGCGCCAAGGTCCGCATCCGCGAAGATCTGGTTGATAAGGGCAAATTGCTGATGCACGGCCAGTGGTCCAACCCCGTCTATGCCGAACCGAACGGCAAACCAATGATTATCTTCCCTGGCGGCGACGGCTGGATTCGCGCCTATGACCCCAAGAACGGCGAGCTGTTTTGGAAATTTGACTGCAATCCCAAGAACAGCAAATACGTCCTCGGCCCCCGAGCCACGCGCAGCGACTTCGTTTCCACGCCGGTGGTGTGGCAGAACAAGCTCTATATCGGCGTCGGACAAGATCCCGAACACAAGAAGGGCGTCGGCCATCTCTGGTGCATCGACATCACCAAGACGCCCAAGAACAAGGACAAGGATCTCACGCCGAAAAACAACAATTTCGATCCCAAAGCGTCGGTCAACAAAGACTCCGCCCTGGTTTGGCACTACGGCGGCAAAGCGCCGGAGGATTACGATCGAAATTATCTGTTTGGCCGCACCATGAGCACCTGCGCCGTTCATGATGGCCTGTGTTACGCCGCTGACTACGATGGCTACATCTATTGCCTCGACGCCAACACCGGCGAGAAGTACTGGGAAGACAAGCTCGGTGCCGATACCTGGAGCTCGCCGTACTGGGTAGATGGTAAGATCTACATCGGCACCGAAAACGGCAGCATGAGGATTTATCAGCATGGCAAGACCAAGAATCTCATAAACACCGTCAACACAGGCGCCGAGGCCATCCGCGCCACCCCGGTGGCGGTCGGCGGCGTGTTGTTCCTGATGACGGAGAACCCAACCAAGCTGTGGGCGATCAGCGCCAAGAAGTAACGAAAAACCGGCGAGCGAGGTCGCGATAGCGCCCCGAGAGATGCACTCGGGGCGCTAACGCGACCCCGCTCGCCGGATGACCGAAAGGACAAACGGAATGCGGCTCTTGCACTCGCGAACGCGGATCGTTGCGGGATGGTTTCTTCTGGTGCTCGGCGCGGCCTGCGCAGGACGAACCACGGCCGTCGAGGAAGAAAAAGCGGCCCCGGCGATCGAGGTCAAGGCCGGCGCGCGTTCCTGGCCGATGTTCGGCGGCAGCGTCCAGCGCAACCTGGCCGCTCCCGACGAGACCGGCCTTCCCAACACGTGGAGCGTCGAAGAGGGCAAGACCAAGTACGTCAAATGGTCGGCGAAGCTGGGCAGCAAGGCGCTGGGCGGTCCCATCGTGGCCGGCGGCCGGATTTTCGTCGGCACCAACCACCCACACGATTCCGAGGAGGAAGAGCCGAAGGGCGTGCTGCTGTGTTTCCGCGAATCGGACGGCAAGTTCCTCTGGCAAGCGGTCCATGATGCGCTCAAGGACGGCACCGGAGCACAGACCTACGGCATCGTGTCCTCGCCGTGCGTCGATGGCGAGCGCGTCTATTATGTGAACAATCGCTGGGAGGTCGTTTGCGCCGATGTAGCCGGCGAGGGCGGCAAGGCCAAGATCCTCTGGAAGCTCGACATGGTGAAGGATCTGGGCGTTTTTCCGGGCGGACTCCAGGGCAGCCTGTCGATTTGCTCGCCCATTGTCGTGGAGGATCGTGTCTTCGTCGTCACGGCCAATGGCGTGGATAACAAGGGCAAGGCGCCCGCGCCCGATGCGCCGAGTTTCCTCGCGCTCGATAAGAACACCGGCAAGGTAGCCTGGCAAGACCATTCGCCAGGCAAGAACATTATGGATGGACAATGGGGCAATCCGGCGGCCGCGAAGGTGAACGGGCAATGGCACGTCTATTTCCCCGGCGGCGACGGCTGGCTTTACGCTTTCGAGGCCAAGACCGGCAAGTTGGTGTGGAAGTTCGATTGTAATCCCAAGAAATCCGACTTCCGCCCCGGCGGCCGCGGTACGCGCAATTACTTCGTGAACACGCCGGTCGTCTGGGAGAACAAGCTGTACATCGCCACTGGGCGGCAGCCCGACGACGGCAACGGCGAGGGCCATCTGTGGTGCATTGACATCACCAAGACGCCCAAGACCGCCGAAAAGGATCTATCTTCCGTCGGCGACAATTTCGATCCGAAAGCAGAAGTAAACAAGGACTCCGGCCTTGTTTGGCACTTCGGCGGCCCGGTGGTGCCCAAACCGCAGGGCGCCGGCCGCGAGTATGTTTTCGGCCGCAGTGTCAGTACGGTGGCCATCCACGATGGTTTGCTCTACGCCGCCGAGCTGGCCGGCTATTTGAATTGCCTCGACGCTCGCACGGGACAGAAATTCTGGGAGTTCGATTTGAAAGCGAGCACCTGGAGTTCGCCGCTCTATGCGGACGGCAAGGTTTACATGGGCTGCGATGAAGGCACCATGTTCGTTTTCACACATGGCAAGGAATCGAAGAAACCCGCGAAAATCGATATGAGCGAAGCGCTCCTGAGTCCGCCCACGGCGGTCAACGGAGTGTTGTACGTCAGCAACGGTACGAATTTGTACGCGATCGCCGTCAAGTAAATTATCCCTGGCAGCCCGCAGCGCCAGCAAGGACATCCCTTGCTGGCGCTGCGGGCTGGCAAAATCATAGTTGAGGAACCCACCGTGTCTGGCAACGCTGATCCCATCCGTCAAGCCCGCGAACGTCTCGATGCTCATGTCCGGGAAATCGTTCAGTGGCATTTTCACCCCGATACCGGCACACCCTTTTGGCTCGAACGAGCCAAATCGTTCAAGTTTAATCCTCTCAAGGACGTGCAGACTTTTGACGATTTGAAATTGTTCGGCTTCTTCGAGGACGAATGGCTGCGCGGTGGTCCGGTGCGCCGCTGGGTGCCCAAGGCGCTGCAAAATAAGCCAACGTTTGTTTTCGAGACCGGCGGCACCACCGGCATTCCCAAGAGCCGCGTCGTCCAGGACGATTTCCGCATCGATTATGAGATGTTCAGCGACACGCTGCCGGCGAAATATTTTCCCAAGGGGGCGAACTGGCTCATGCTCGGTCCGTCCGGCCCGCGCCGCCTCCGGCTGGCCGTCGAACATCTGTGCCAGTATCGCGGCGGCATCTGCTTCTGCGTCGATCTCGATCCGCGCTGGGTCGTCAAGCTCATCAAGAAAGGCTGGATGGAGCACCTGAAAGCGTATCAGGAGCATGTCATCGATCAGGCCATCACGATTCTGTCTGCCAATCACGAGATCAAGTGCATGTTCACCACGCCGAAGCTGCTCGATGCTCTAGCGGGCCGGCTGGAGAAAGAGGGATCGAGCATCGCGCAGCAGGGCATCACCGGCATCTTTTGCGGCGGTACTGAGATGACTTCGCAGTGGGTCCGCTTCGCCATCGAGGAATTGCTCGGTCCCAATGTGTATATCGCGCCGACCTATGGCAACACCTTGATGGGGTTGGCCGCGTCCGAGATGCCCACCGCGGAGCAGAACTACAAGATCACCTATTACGCCCCGCAGCCGCGCGCCGTCGCGCAAGTCGTGGACTTCAAGGATTACAATAAGGTTGTGGACTACGGGCAGACGGGCCGGGTAATGCTGACGACGTTGACGAAGGAATTTTTCGTGCCGTGCTTCGCCGAGCGCGACGAGGGCGAGCGCGAGCCGCCCAGCGCGAAATATCCGTGGGACGGCGTCAGCGGCGTGCGGCCGTTCCACGAATTCGCAGCGACTACGACAGTCGGGGTGTATTGAAGAAAGGACGATATGACCATCAACATCGAAGAGGTCCTGGAAAGGGCCTTCGAGCAAGCGTTCCTGCGGGCGCTGGATCAGACTGTCCAGGCCAAGGCGGAGGAATTATTCAAGCGAATGCTATCGGCAGGCTCGCCGCTCTCGAAGAAACTCGAAGAGAAAATCGAGCAAGGGTTCGAGCGCTTTCTCGAAGAGGGCATCCGCTGGGAAAAGAAGAAAGCCGGTTTCAAGAAATAAGACCCACCAAGGAACCCAATCATGATTCACATCCCCGTGCTTCGTTGGGGCGAGCCGTACAAAAGCCTCGACATTGATAAAGTCGTTCACTTCGCCACCGGCGAGCCGTTGGCCGAGGTGGGCCGGGCCAATGCTGGGCTTGTCGAGCGCGACATGCGCCACGCCGGGCGCGCCCGCGATGTGCTGCGCGAAATCCCCATTGCCGATCTGCTTGGGATGGTCAAGAAAGCGGCCGATCTTTACACGCAGGCGGAGCTGCCCCTAGGTGACGGCACGCAGACACCGGATCAATTTGTGCGCATGCAGTCGGCGACGACCGGACTGCCCGAACACATGTGCCGATTCAACATGACGAAAAATCATTTCGTGTTGAATCAAATGGACAAGATCTTGGAATCGCTGACGCGCGGCCTCGATCTGAACGTCTTGTCGCGCGGCTACGGCGTCGAGCGCGGCGTGCCCATCAGCTACCAGGCGCAGTCGCCGGTCTTGGGCCTGGTATTGCCGAGCAACTCGCCTGGTGTACATACCTTGTGGCTGCCGATCATTCCAATGCAAATTGGTCTGGTGCTTAAGCCAGGGCCGCAGGAGCCGTGGACGCCCTATCGTATGGCCCAGGCGTTCGTGCAAGCAGGCGTGCCCAAACAGGCCATCGCCATCTATCCCGGACTTGGCGACGTGGGCGCCGCTGTGCTGGCGCACTGCCCGCGTAACCTGATCTTCGGCGGCACGGCCACGGTCGAGCAGTACAAGGGCAATCCGCGCGTGCAGGCGCATGGGCCGGGCTTCAGCAAGATTCTGCTCGGCGACGATGTGGTCGATAATTGGCAAAAATACCTCGATCTCATGGTCGATAGCGTGCTGGTCAACAGCGGCCGGGGCTGCATCAACTGCTCCGGCATCTGGGCATCGCGGCACACCAAGGAGATCGCCGAGGCGCTGGCCGAGCGCATGGGGCCGGTGCAGCCGTTGCCGCCCGAAGATCCCAATGCGGCGCTGGCTGCCTTCACCGTGCCGGGACAAGCCGATGCTGTTTCCGCCGACATCGACCGCGACTTGAAAGAATCCGGCACTCATGATATGACGGCGAAGTTCGGCCCGCGCCTGGTCAAGAAAGAGCGTTGCGATTACCTGCGGCCGACCGTTATCCTTTGCGATTCGCCAGAGCCAGCCATCGCCAAGAAGGAATATATGTTCCCGTTTACGACGGTTGTACAGTGCCCGCAGGACAAGATGCTGACATCGATTGGGCCGACCTTGGTATGCACAGCGATCACGGAGGACAAAAAATTCCAACGCGCTCTGATCGACGCGACGCACATCGATCGATTGAACATCGGACCGATTCCGACGATCAAGCTGAACTGGCTGCAACCGCACGAAGGGAACATTGTCGATTTCTTGTTCCGGGCGCGGGCGTTTCAGTTTGAAGGGCCGTTGCCTCAATAGGGGGGCGGTCTGGTATAATACTAAAACCTCTCGGCGAGCGGGGTCGCGTCAGCGCCCCGAGTTGCCAACTCGGGGCGCTGACGCGACCCCGCTCGCCATTATCCCGCCCCAAACCTGCTGGAACCCGTTCATGAAGTCAAACGTACTGTCCCCTCTCAATTCTCCTCGAATGCGTTCCAGCAAGCTGCCGCAACCCGTATTCGATTACTACCCGCTCACGCGGATCGTCTACGGACCTGGTACCTTGGCGCGCCTGGGCGAGCTGGCCCGCGAGCTAGGCGCTCATCGCGCCCTGGTCGTCACCGATCCGGGACTGGAAGCGGCCGGCCATCCGCAACGCGCCCTGGCCTCGCTGCGCGACGCCGATCTGGAGCCGATCCTCTTCGACGGCGTCGAGGAAAACCCGACCAGCCGCATCGTTGAAATTGGCGTGGACATCGCCCGGCAAGAGCGGATTGATTTTATCATCGCCGTCGGCGGCGGCAGCTCGATGGATACGGCCAAGGGGATCAATTTCCTCTTGACCAACGGCGGGCAGATGTCCGATTACAAGGGTTTCGGCAAGGCGACAAAGCCGATGCTGCCGTCTATCGGCGTGCCGACGACGGCGGGCACCGGCAGCGAGGCCCAGTCCTACGCGCTGATTGCCGATGAGAAAACGCACCTGAAAATGGCCTGCGGCGACCGCAAGGCCGCCTTCCGCGCCGCCATCCTCGATCCCGAAGTCACCGTCTCCCAGCCGCGCGGCGTCACGGCCGTCACCGGCATCGACGCGCTCTCGCACGCGCTGGAGTCTTACGTCTGCACCCATCGCAATCCGCTGTCGCAAGCCTTCGCGCGCGAGGCCTGGCGGGCGCTGGAGCAAAACTTTGACCGTGTGCTCCGTAGCCCCAACGATCTGGAAGCGCGGGGAGCGATGCAGCTGGGGGCCAACTTCGCAGGAGCGGCGATCGAGAACTCGATGCTCGGCGCTTGCCACGCCTGCGCCAATCCCCTGACGGCCCACTATGGTCTTACGCACGGCATCGCCATCGGCATCCTGCTGCCGCACGTCCTTCGCTTCAACAACGAAACCGTCGCCGCGCTCTACCGCGATTTGGCCCACGATGTCGGCCTCATCAATGGCGATCCAATGGCTGCGGGAGAAGTGCTGGCCCAGCGCATCGCCGGCTTCGTGCAAACGGCCGGACTGCCAATCCGCCTCTCCGACTGCGGCATCAGCCGCGGCATCCTGCCCGTACTGGCGGAAGAAGCTGCCCAGCAGTGGACGGGGCGATACAACCCGCGACCCGTCAGCGAGAGCGAATTGCTGCATCTTTACGAAGCGGCATATTAAGATGGCAAACGACTGATTCCCAGCGGAATGCTTCAAGGAAGTTCAACAGCTTCTCCACTCGCACGGCTGGCCAGGGCCGGCATCAATGGCTTGACCGCGTAGCTGAGGAAATGAATCGAGCCATCGGCCATGACAAATTGAGCGCCGCCGGGATGATGGCTCCAAAAATGAAAGGTATCGCAGTAGTTTTTGTCTTGCCCCGGTCCAAAAGAATAGGGGCCGTAGGGACAGGTTGGCGCGCGAAAGGTCGTCCGATACTCGGCGACGCCCATAAAGCTGTCGGCGGAGCCAGTCCCTTCCTGGCCAACACCGGCATACCACCAGCCGAATCGGTTATCGGGACTGGGGGGGCGCTCGCCAACCAGCAGAGTATTGCTCGTGCCATCGGTGACGGCATTCAGCGAAACACGCGAATTGAAGTAGAGAAGACCATCGTGCGTTGCGCTTGTCAGGCCGCTAACGCCCAAGTAATGGGTGAAGGCCACATCCCAGCCTTCGGGTTGAACGACGCCATGCCAGCGTGGCTCCGACGGACACAGAAAAATCGGCTGAAACGTAGTCAGCCCGGTATGGGGAGGAGGGCCGCCGAAACTCAGATTCTGAGCGTAGTCCTTTTGGGCAAGCAGCCACATCGGTTGCTCTTCCAGATAAGGCAGGAGGCGGGCGCACCAGGCCATGTACGGATAGGGATCGGGCGAAAGGCGCATGCCGGGCGGGAGCATTCGGTAGGCATCGTGATACTGATGCAGAGCCAAGCTGATCTGTCGCAAATTATTCGCGCACTTCGCACGACTGGCGGCTTCGCGGACGCGTTGGACGGCGGACACGAGAAGGCCGAATAGCGTACCGAGAATGGCCAGAACCACTAACAACTCGATCAACGTGAAAGCGAGGCCTCGAGTTTTTGACCGCGCATAACTCATGCTGGCACCCGCTTAAGCCAAAACCGTCGCACGAGGTGGTAAACGCCGCCTGCCACCAAAATCAGCCCGGCAACACCAACCGACCAGCGAATCCAGGCAGCTGAGGAACTGTGCGGGATGGCCGTATCCATGAGCGGCGTGTCCGCGGCCTTCTCGCACAGTTCAAATAGTTTGGGTATATCATCGATCGTGATCTTCTCTTCCTGCTTAAGGGTGAAGAAGTGGCGGCCATCGAGTTTGGCAAATTCAAGAACCTGGGTACCGGCGGGGATGTTGAAGTAGAACTCGCTCTTGTCGGGCCGGTGGTCCGCATCCAGCTCCAGCAGTTTGATTTCCAAAACATCGTAGAGCGCGCCTTCCTTGTCCGGCGTATTGATTTCAACGGATCGTTCGGGGAACCAGCGCTGGTTGCTGCATTCGCGCATGCGGGTCACGAAGACCTGTGTTTTCGGTTTGCCGTTCCAGAGCATCTGGATGCGTATAGGGAAATGGCCTCGTGCGGGGTCAAATGAGTAAGTATAACAGAATTCGATTGCCGGTGCCGATCCAGGTCGAAAGATTTCTTTGTCCTTGAGTCGTACGGTGATGACGGGGCGCCCATCAATTTCCTGGAACCCATCCACGGAAAACTCAAACTTCTCCGGCTGATTCAGCCGCACATTAGGGCCGTGAATGTTGCGATGCCCGAGAAAGTTCACGCCCAAAGGCGTCAATTCAATACCATGAGCATTGCTCTCAACGGAATATAGGTTGATCCCCCCGAGAACTGGCGAATAGCTCATTTCTCTCTTTCCGTCCGCGAGGTACCGATCCGAAAAACCCGGAGATGGCACCACGAAAGATCCTTTTTTTCCCCGTGCGGGCCTGGCCTGCTTGGGATCTGGAGGGGGAGCGAACCCTTCATAAAGATCTCTACTGTCATCGACGATAAGCCGGTTGTCGTAGAATCTGGCATTGATATAATCGCCCCGGATAGCATCTTCGATGGAGCGGGCCTGCGCCCTGGTATGCCGATAGCGGCATTTGTAAAAGGTGAAGGATTCGACGTTCGCCGCGTAGGCTGCGAGAGCCGCCTTACCGAGAGCTTCCTTTTCCCCTGCGGCCTGCCCCCATAGAGAGGGAGACGTCAAGCAGAGCATCACAAGGGAGTATCTGCTTACAAAGCATACGCTCCATGCCCTCTGCCGCATGATCCACCTACTTTCGTTGAAAAAAGGTCCACCCGGGCCAGCAGAGCGAATATCACTGGAGAGCGGTGTCGCTCCAGCCTACTTGAAAGCAGTGCTAGCGGCGGGCTGTCGCCACGCCGCCCTCCAGCTGGGAATTGCTATTGTCCGGTCGGATTATTGGGATCGCACAAAAGCGTATTATAATTTATCTGATCACAGGCGTAGGTGTCGCAATTCGGGTTCTGGTATATATACCAATAAACACAATAATATATACCCCACGCCGTACATGAACCGCTACCAGTGTTACAAAGCCCCCACGCCTTGGCTCGATTCATTTTAAGACTATTCCAAACCGTGTTCGCGCACGTATAGTCTTCGTTGTCGGTCCTTGCATCTCCTTTGTTTATGCAATTATTGCCCCAACCGTAACAATCCCCTGTCTGCGAGTTGCATAGAGACGACGTGGGAAAGGGATACGCGTTCGGCGGCCAAGCAAAATCAGCCCAACTCACGCCAGTTAGTACCAAGCCAACGAGGATGGCCAGGACGGCGCAGCTTTCTTGCCAGTGTTTGCGTGCCTTGCGCATGATCCGTTCTCCTTTCGATGGACACGAGTGAAAAATGACTCACCGCGCTTGTTTCAGCAGGGCGGCGATGGGAAACTTCACCGAAGGCTGTACGGGGTTATCAATCTGGACCACAACTTCACCCCATAACGGCTTTTTCAGGGATTTCGCATCGAGAACGAGTTGAAGCCGAATCGTGGCCCCCTCGTGAGGCCCGTCGATGCGGCACTGGACTAGCTCCGGGTGGGAGGTTGTCACCTTCTTGACCGTCAGGGCACGGCCATCGGGACTTTGCAACTGCATACGACGCTCGATATGTTCCGGCGAAGACGAGTCAACCGTCCCGAAATAAGCTTGCGATGGAGTGATCGAGACGAGCGTCCGGACATTCCAATCGACGCCGGTGTGGAGTTCGCGCTTCTCTTTTCCCACGAGAACCTTTGCATGCAGAGCAACGTTCTGCAATCCCGGCAACGCCGGCGCTTTTAAGTGAATTCTCAAGGGAATTCTGCGAAGGACGAACCCTTCCGGTAATTGCTCGTCGATGCTCGGCTCCGCCTCGATCCGCAGGCAGTTCGAGTCTCCATGAAATGCCACCTCGCGTGGAAGTCTCGCGGTGTTCTCGGCGTAAAGGCGAAGTTCCGTGTTGCGCACTTCCTCAGCTTTGGGGTTCATCATGCCAAAATGAATCGAGCCATCCTCCGCAAAGCGAGCGCGCTCGTAGAGTGTCGTTTCCAGCTCATACGTCCACTCGCTGCCACCCTCCTCAACCAGATAGCAGATGAATCGCTGCGGCCCTTTCCGATGTCCAACATCGATGTCGAAGCGAAGGGTTGTCTCCTGTCCGGGCGCGAGTTCTTTGGAATCGAGGTTGACCGCTCCCATGCACGTACAGGATTGCCGGATATGCTTGAAGCGCACGGTCGCGCCGGTCTCGTTTTTCACCGGCACGTCATGGACAAGGCTGGGATGGTCCTCGACAAAAAAAGGTGGAATGTGGAAGGTACGCACGATGCTGCCCCCCGGCGCTTGACGCTCCTGGGCTGCGTTAGCAGGTTCCTTGGAAGCGCAACCACAATGAGGAGTTAGGAGGAGAGAAGCAACAAAAAATGCAATCTTGGCGCTTGGCGCTTGGCGCTTGGCGCTTGGCGCTCGGCGCTCGGCGCTTGGCGCTTGGCGCGGATGAATTTAAATATGTGCGCAGTCATTGCATAGAACATGGGTGCGATCCTGGGGAAGTTGTACTGGGAACAACCGCTACCCTGTTCTCTGGTTCCGGTTCAACAAGAGGAGTCTAGCATACAAGAAAAAGAAGTCAAATCAATCTTACGGTTTTTCATATTTCTTTCATTTTTTCTGAACATGCTAGATGCGCAAAGAATGCTGAAACACGGCTTGCTTCTTCCGCTGCGGCCGTGCGTCCTTGGCTCCCCTGGTAGTACTGGAACATATCGGCACTCAAGAAGCGCGACTCCTCCTCCACAAGCTGGCGGATGGTGCTCCCGAGGCTCGGTTGACGCGCGAGGCCAAGGCGGCGCTTCAACGTCTGGCCGCGAGGCGTGAGAACCATCGCATCCGGTCGGAACCTCTCGAAGACACGATCACGAGCATAGGGATCAACTCCTTGTTCAGGCATTACCCTGCCGGCGCCCGTTGCGCCGGCGCCGTCTCGTCGGGCCTAGGAGTTCCTGCCAGCTGCCCACGTCGAGGATACGATCGATTAATTCATCCAGCTTCTGCACATCATCGATGGCATTCAAGGTCGCCGCCGTAGCATCGTCGGGCGGGCCGAAACGCTTTTCGCCCAAGCGAAGTAAGACTTGGCGCGCTTCGGCCAAGCGGCCCTTCCTTATGATCGCCTGGTAAGTAACAGATTCTTCCATCCCCAGCACCTCCTGAACAAGTAAATCCGCAAATGGTTCCGAATAGCGCAATCCCAACAATACGAAGGTTACCGCCCAAAGATCGTGTGCTCGCCGCGGTCGTTCCTGGCTCAGCCGTTCTTTCATGCGGCTAATGACATCCGGGACGCGCGCTTGGCTCACATCGCTAACTGGCGCCAAGGGCAGCGTGCCCACGCCACCCGATAGTAACGATTCTACCGGCAGTTGCCACACTCGCAGCACGCGATAACGTAACAACGCGATCGGCTCTTGACCGGGAAACGTTCGCTCGAACGTTCCCGTCAGCCGGGGCGAGTCGGTTTCGGGACGTAGCAGCACTGCCACGCTCAAGACCGGCCGATTGTGGCGGTAATCCAGTACACTATTATACATCCGCAGCCGGGGCGGCAGCATCGCTGAATCGTGGCCGGACTGAAAGTCGAGGTGTAGCAGATATTCGGGTTGGTCGTGGACGCGCAGCACCTTATCGACGGCCCCGCTTACCACGGTGGACAAGTCGGTGTCCTCGACTTTGACCCGTTTCCGCGGCAAACCCAAGAGCGACAGCCAGTCTGCCGGCGATGCCTCCACCAGCGTCTTCAGAGTGGGATCGTAGGCGGAAGTCATTTTGGCACCTTTCGGACATCTGCTACGAAACATATCGGCACTCAGCAGAGAAAAAAAAGAAAAACTGCGACCCAGACACAGGCTCCCATCGGCTAACTTCACGGCGCGATACAATGCCATGAAACGTCGTCCCAATCGCGCGGCCGGTCGCAATCGCCGGTTGCCGCATGGCACTGTTTGTCTCGGATTGTTGGTACCCCCGCGTTACGAGGCAAAGTGGCAGACTGGCTTGCTAAGCGATGAATTTGTAAGGGGTTAGCTGCTTGCCAACCGCGATGTCCCCGTTGGCGGCGTGGCAAGTTCGGTTTTGCATGAGGTTGGCGCGATTCCTCAATCCAAAACTGCGGCGAACCGGAGCAATATGGAGAACTTTCATGGCACGTCGTGTGTTCGTTGGTCTCGGTTTTCTCCTGGTCGTGTCGAACTGGTGCCTGGCCGATTGGCCCATCTTTCGCGGCAACGCGGAGCAGACCGGCGTCGCTTCGGGCACACTGCCGGAGAAGCTCGAACTGTTGTGGAAATTTTCCACGAACGATAGCATCGAAGGCGCTCCGGCCATCGTCGGCGGCGTCGTTTACATCGGATCGTTTGACGAATACCTGTACGCGCTCGATCTCGCCGACGGCAAACAAAAATGGAAATACAAGGCCGGTCCCGTCAAAGCGTCGCCGGCCGTGCGCGACGGCATCGTGTATGTTGGGAACGCCGACGGCATGTTCCACTGCGTCGATGCGGTCAAGGGCGAGAAGCGCTGGACCTTCGAGGCGGAAGGCGAGATCACCTCGGGCGCCAACTTCGCCGGCGATTTCATCCTGTTCGGCTCACATGATGAAACGCTGTACTGTTTAACCAAGGACGGCAAGGAGAAATGGAAGTTCAAGACGCAAGGGCCGGTTTATGGCTCGGCGGCGGTGGTCGGCGGCAAGACGTTCGTGGCCGGCTGCGATAGCAAGCTGCACGTTCTCGATGTCGCCACGGGCAAGGAAGAACGCTCGGTCGATCTCGGCGGACAAACGGGAGCGACCGCCGCCGTCCTCGGCGATCATCTCTATGTCGGTACGATGACCAATCAATTCGACGCCATCGACTGGAAACAAGGTAGCTTAGTTTGGACTTTCCAGGCGGAAGAACGGCCGCAGCCGTTCTACGCCTCGGCGGTGGTTACGGATCGATTCGTCCTCGCCGGCAGTCGCGATCGCCGTCTCCATGCCCTGGAGCGCAAAACGGGTAAGGAATCGTGGAGCTTCGCCACAGAGGGCAAAATGGACGCCTCGCCGGTGGTGGTCGGCAAGCGCGTCTTCGCTCCGTCGATGGACGGCAATTTGTACATTCTCGATTTGGAAAACGGCAAGCAGCTCGACAAGATCAAGCTCGATGGCCCCATCCCCGGTTCGCCGGCCGTAGCCGGGGGCCGGCTGGTCCTCGGCACCAGCAAGGGCACTGTATATTGCTTCGGCGCTAAGAAGTGATGGGAGACAGCTCGACGCTCGCTTTTCCCGCCATGATTTGCTAGAAACAGGCGTAGGAACAGTTCCCGATATGCCAGCCCGCATCTTGTTAGGTGGTTGGGTGGTTAGGTGGTTCGCAACAACTGTTCAACCACCTAACCACCTAACAAGATGCGGGCTGGTCGGCGCTACCCCTCCGGAGGTGCTTCTTGCCGCGCTCACCGATTCTTATGCTGCTTGTCTTCGCGATCACGCTCTTTACCAGCGCCACGCTCTTATTCATGGTCGAGCCGATGATCGGCAAAATGATCACGCCGCTGTTGGGTGGCACGCCGGCGGTGTGGAACACGTGCATGGTCTTTTTCCAGGCCGTGCTGCTGGCGGGCTATGCCTACGCCCATTTCAGCACAACTTGGCTCGGCGCCCGCAAGCAAGCGGTGCTGCATCTGGCGCTGCTCGTGCTGCCCTTTCTGTTT
Organism: Gemmataceae bacterium; assembly: GCA_035653735.1. Classification (GTDB taxonomy): domain Bacteria; phylum Planctomycetota; class Planctomycetia; order Gemmatales; family Gemmataceae; genus JAJPHU01. The sequence goes on along the minus strand of DASRBG010000125.1, from coordinate 3,778 downwards.
CTGCCAGTGGCCGTGAATCCCGACATCATCAAGGCCGGCGAAAATCCCATCCTCGGCCTCTTACTGCTGTTGTCGCTGACGGTGGGCGTGCCGATGTTCGTGGTCAGCGCCAGCGCGCCGCTGTTGCAGAAATGGTTTGCCAATACGTCGCACCCGTCCGCCCGGGATCCGTACTTCCTTTATGGCGCCAGCAATCTCGGCAGTATGCTCGCGCTCATCGCGTATCCGACCGTGGTGGAACGCTACCTGCGGCTGGGGCAGCAGAGCTTCGACTGGACCATCGGCTACGGCATCCTGGCGGCGCTGACGGCACTTTGCGCCGTGTTCTTATGGCTATCGCCGCCAAACACGGAGATCAGTAGCGACGATGAGGCGAAGGCTGCAAAAGCATCGCACAAGTCCGGCGGGCGCTCGTCGGAGGCGATTAAGCCGAGCAAGCACGGCATCCGCGGGGGGGACCACTTTCCGCCGCCGCCAGCTTCCGAAATCGAAATCAGCACAACGCTCAAGGGCGACGTAACGTGGCTGCGTGTGCTGCGCTGGGTGGTCCTGGCTTTCGTGCCCTCCAGCCTTATGCTGGGGGCGACCACCTATATTACCACCGACATCGCCGCCATTCCGCTCTTATGGGTGACGCCCCTGGCGCTATATCTGCTCACTTTCATTATTGTTTTCTCTCATGTTCCGTCGTGGCTTCAGTGGCTGATCCTTGTGATTGAAGGGGTCGTCATCGGCGTCGTGGCGGGGTTCTTGCTCTGGGACGTGTTTGCCGCGCGGCCGCTTTTCCAGTTGGTCGTCCGGACCTTGATCGTCCTCGGGGTGGGCGCCGGCGTCTACGTGGCCTGGTGGGGCTGGAAGTATCGCAGCACCGACATGCTCCATCGCGCTAAAGTGCTGGTGATGCCGTTGTTGGTACTGGGCGTGCTCTTTTTTATGCTCTTTGAGGGCAAGGTCCTTCCCATCGGCGGGAGGTTGGCCCTGCATCTGGCGATGCTGTTCGTCGTGTCGATGGTCTGCCACGGCGAGCTGGCGCGCGATCGGCCGGCGGCGAAATATCTGACCGGCTACTTCCTGTGGATGTCGGTCGGCGGCGTTCTGGGCGGATTGTTCAACGGCCTGTTGGCGCCGGTGATCTTTACCGGCATCGTCGAGTACGAATTGGTCATGGTCCTGGCATGCTATCTGGCGCCGCCCCTGGGACCGGAGAACGAATCCTCGTGGGGCCGAAGCTTCGACATGATTTTGGCCTTGATGTTCGCCAGCCTGGGCCTATTGTTGATCGTTCTGCGGCTGCGCGATAAGGATCTTCCGTTTGCCTATCTGAAAGACTCCCCCTGGCCGTGGGAACTAGCGGCCTTGATCGTGGGCATCGTCTTATGCAGCGCGGCGGCTTTGCGGGCACGCGAAAATAAGCCGGATCGTTGGCTCGATCTCATTTTGCCCTTGTGCCTGGGCGTGCTGCTTATCGGACTCGCGTGGGGCCTCCGATCGAACGCGCTCTGGCCGCGCGTGGCCAAGATCGCTGTTTCGATCAATCAACCTACCAGCTATTTGATTGGCATGCTCGTTTACGGCGTACCGATCGTTCTGTGTTACGTCTTCGTCGAGCGCTCGGTGCGATTTGCCCTGGGTGTGGGAATGGTCCTGCTGGCCAGCGCGTTTTGCAGCATTTTCGACGACCGCGTGGTCCACCAGGAACGCAGCTTCTTCGGCGTGTTGAAAATCGAGGAGGAGGAGGACCGTTTCAACAACATTCCCTTCGTTTTCCGCCGACTCGTCCACGGCACCACGCTGCACGGCATGCAATTCGTCAGCCCCGAAAGCCGCCGCGATGAGCCGGTGACTTACTACCATCACACCGGTCCAATGGGCGACATGATGTTTGTATACAACGGCAAGGACACGCCGCCGGACAAGATCAACATGGCCGTTATCGGCCTGGGCACCGGCTCGATGGCCTGCTTCGCGCGCCCCGGCCAACACCTGACCTTCTACGACATCGATCCCATCGTCAAGCGACTGTCTTTCGATAAAGGAGAGGGGCCTTATCCGTACTTCACCTTCGTTCAGGATGCCATTGAACGCGGGGCGAAGGTCGATTTGGTCATGGGCGACGCGCGCCTGACGATGCAACGCCAGCAACTAAAGGACTCCGAAAAGTATGGTTTCATCCTTGTCGATGCGTTCAGCTCGGACGCCATCCCCATTCACCTGATAACGCAGGAAGCGCTCAATGTGTATCTCAGCAAATTGACCGAGGATGGGGTGATCTGCTTCCACATCTCGAACCGTTATCTCGACCTGGAGCCGGTGCTCTACAATTTGGCCCAGGCCCAGAATCCCAAGCTTTGGGCCGTCGTGAAAAGCGACGGCAAGGAAACCGACCCGAACTCCACGGCGCTGCTCGGCAAAACCAGCTCCACCTGGGTAGTGTTGTCGCGCAGCAAGGAGAGCCTGAACAAATTACGCGAGCTGAACTCATGGGAGGAAAAACGTGCGGCCATTCAAGAAGCCTTGGTGCCCTTGTCGCTGTGGCCGGATAACGGCACCGGCATGGGCGGCCATTCCATTTTTCTGTGGAACTTGCTCGACGAAGAGCTGTGTAGGCGCCGCTCGGAGTGGGAAGAGTTAGAGCCGCGAAAAGGTTGGCCGGACCTTGAGGGCGTTGGCGTGTGGACAGACGATTACTCGAATTTGTTCAGTGTTTTCTCGTGGCGGTAGGAGTTTCTTGGTTAGCCGCGACGCGCAGCGGAGCGCGGGGTTCGCGCTCCGCTGCGCGTCGCGGCTAACCGAAAGGCACTCTAAATCGCTGTCTCGATCCAGCCGCCGCCGAGTACGCGCGAACCATCGTAAAATACCACGGCTTGCCCCGGCGTCACTGCACTTTGCGGAGTGGCAAACTCGACTTTCGCCAGGCCATTCGACAGTGCCGTCACTCGCGCCGGTGTGGCCGTGTGGCGGTAGCGAATCTTCGCCTGACACGCCAAATCTCCCGACGGCGGTGCATCCAAAAGCCAGTTGACGCCGGACGCTTCCAGCCCCGACGCCAGCAGCTCCTCGCGAGGGCCAACCACCACCTCGTTATCGCCGGGCACGATCTTCAACACATAGCGGCGTTCGCCGGCCGCGAAGCCGAGTCCCTTGCGCTGGCCGATGGTGAACTGCTCGATGCCGTCGTGCTCGGCAAGCACCTTGCCGGCGGAATCCACAATCTGTCCGGCCGTGGCATGCTGAGGACGCCGCCGGCGGATCAACGAGGCATGATCGCCATCAGGGACGAAACAAATCTCCACGCTGTCGGGCTTGTCGGCCACGCCAAGACCGGCCTCGCGCGCCAGGGCGCGCACGTCCTCTTTGCGATAATCGCCGATGGGAAATAACAGATGCGGCAAGATCTCGCGGTTCATGCCGTACAAGACGTAGGATTGATCCTTGTCGGAATCGACGGCGCGATGCAGTTCGCCTCCCGAGGCGGTTCGGACGACCTGGGCATAATGTCCGGTGGCGATGAAGTCGGCTTCGAGTTGCCGGCCGTAGTTCCACAGTTGGCCGAATTTCAGCCAATTATTGCAAACCACGCACGGGTTCGGCGTGCGGCCGGAAAGATACTCGTCGGCGAAATAGTCGATGATTCGATTGAATTCGCTCTCGAAGTCGAGCGCGTAAAACGGAATGTCGAGGCGGTCCGCGACGCGGCGGGCATCGCCCGCATCCACGGCGCTGCAACAGCCCTTCTTGTGGTCGGCCCTACCGTCGTCGTCGCCGTGGACGCCGGTGC
>DASRBG010000124.1:0-30858 GCA_035653735.1 Gemmataceae bacterium | reverse complement strand
AGACTGAGGAGTTTCTCCGGAGTGCTGTGCCACACTCAAACAACGCCAGAATCCGGCACTTTTTGCATAGGGAACCGCTGGACGCCTGCCCGGAGAAACTTCGAGGAGGGTTGAGCCCGGGGAGCCACACCCAAAAACCGTAACTTCCCGCCGCCCCGTTTTGCTTGACGCCAGCGCCTCTTGCGGCCGCGCGTTATCCCAAACATTCGCCAGTATTTGCGTTTCGGCGCGGTTCTCCGGTTGGAAACGCCTCCGAGCGGGCCACGCGCTGAACCATCATGGTTCGGTTCGTTGGCCTCTCTGAACCCTTCAAACTCTCCGTTTTCTCCGTTGACAGGTCCGCGTTTGTTGACAGGCCGGTTGAGAGCGTAGCCCGGTTGGACACTTTCGAACTCGCGTGAGTATTTATTGACAGAGCCAGGCAGCGCGCGTGGCCGCAAAGCGGAAGCCGTTGTGGGCCGGAAGGACCGGCGCCCATGGATTTCCGAGACCGACGAACGCGCGAAGCTGTCGCCGAGATTGCCCAGCTCCTCGCCACCGCTTACCAGCGCTACCGGCGCGCCCGGCGCATCGAAACCGCCGCCAAAGATGCGCCCGAAACCGTCAACGGAGAACTTGATAACCCGCGCCCGGAGAGCCTTCATGTCAGTGAGGTTGACGCATGAAGAAGACGCTCCGGGATCGGATCGCCGCGCTCGCCGCGATGAACGTGCCGGCGTTGCGCGAAGAGCATCTCAAGGTCTTCGGCAAGGAGCCGGTGAGCGCGCACCGGCGGTTCCTCTTCCGCAAGATCGCCTGGCGATTGCAGGCCGAAGAAGAGGGCTGGCAGCCTGACGAGGTTCGTGAACTGGCTCGCGCCATCGCGCGCGACACGCCCTTGCGAAACCGCGTGACCACCAACGCCAGCAAGCGCCGCGCTGGCCTCCCGCCTGAGCAGACAACGGTTGCGACGATTCAGCCCGATCACGATCCGCGGCTGCCCATGCCAGGCGGGGTGATCGTGAAGCAATACAAGGGCAGGACCCACGTCGTGCAGGTCCTCGACGACGGGCGCTTCGCGTATGACAACCGGCGGTACACGTCGCTGAGCGCGATAGCCCAGGAGATCACGGGCGCCAAGTGGAATGGCCTGCTCTTCTTTGGGCTGACGGAGAAGAAGAATGGCCGACGGTAACGGTTCGCTTGCAACTCCCCGGCGCTCGACAGTACGCTGCGCGATTTACACGCGCAAGTCGACCGAGGAAGGTCTCGATCAGGAGTTCAACACCCTCGACGCGCAGCGAGATGCGGCCGAGTCCTTCATCCGCAGCCAGCGCGGCGAAGGATGGGTGGCGCTGCCCGATCACTACGACGATGGCGGCTACACCGGCGCCAACATGGACCGTCCCGCGTTGCAGAAGCTGCTTCAGGACGTGCGCGACGGGCTGGTCGACTGCGTGATGACCTACAAGGTAGATCGCCTGACGCGGTCCCTGCTCGACTTCGCGCGGATCATGGAGGTGCTCGACAAGCACGGCGTCAGCTTCGTTTCGGTCACCCAGCAATTCAACACGACCAGCTCGCTCGGGCGCCTGACGCTGAACATCCTCCTCTCGTTCGCCCAGTTCGAGCGGGAGATGATCGCCGAACGCACCCGGGACAAGATGTCGGCCGCGCGGCGCAAAGGCCGCTGGGTAGGCGGGATTCCGATGCTCGGCTACGACTTGAGCGATCGCGGTGGCGCACTGGTGGTGAACGAAGACGAAGCCGCGCGCGTCCGGGCCATCTTCGATCTCTATCTCGAGCACGGCTCGCTGATTCCAGTGGTGCAGGAACTGAATCGGCGCGGCTGGCGGATGAAGGAATGGACCACGCGCAAAGGGTCGGTTGCCGGCGGCCAGCCGTTTGCCAAGAACCGGCTCTACAACCTGCTGACGAACATGGTCTACGTGGGCAAGGTCAAATACGGTGGCCAGATCTACGACGGCGAGCACGAGGGCATTGTCGATCCCGAAATCTGGCAGCGGGTGCAGGACCGCCTCCGCTACAACGGCAGGACCGGCGGACGCCAGGTGCGCAACAAGTATGGTGCGGTGCTCAAGGGCATCCTGCGCTGCGCGAGTTGCGATGCGGGCATGGTCCACACCTACACGCAGAAGACGCCGAACAAGCTCTACCGCTACTACGTCTGCGTGAACGCACACCAGAAAGGCTACAACCAGTGCCCCACGCGTTCGGTCTCGGCGCCCGCGATCGAACAGGCGGTCATCGAGCAGATCCGCGGCATCGCCGCCAACCCGAGTGTCGTGGATCGGGTTGTTGAGTCGCTGGGCGAGCAGCGCGTGGGCGACATCGAAACCCTGGAACGCGAGAAGCGGCTGATCGAGCGCGAACTCGAACGGCTGAGCCAGGAACTCGCGGGCCTCGTGCGGACGGGCGGCAAACTGGCGGTGGACCGCATGGCCGAGGTGCAGGAGCGCGCGGCAGTGCTTGAACGAAAACTGCGCGAGGTTCGCGACCAGTTGGCCGAATGGGTGGGCCAGACGGTGGACGTGGCCGACGTCCGCAGAACCCTGCGTGAGTTTGACCGATTGTGGGCCGAGATGACGCCGCGCGAGCAGGAGAAGTTCGTCAAGACCCTGGTCGAGCAGGTGACGTACGACGGCCGCAGCGGCGAGGTGACGGTTGGCTTCCGGACCGCGGCGATTAAGCAGCTTTGCATGGAGGTCACAGGAAAGTAATGGCGGCGAGCAGCCTGTTCGAGGTGAGGTTCAAGCTGAGGCCAACCGTGCGGGAAATCCAACGCGCGGAGCGGGCTACGGAATCCACGGTGACGGCGGTGCGGCGGACTGGGCGCTACCCGCGTGCCGCGCAGGTGCTGGCGCTGGCGCTTCAGTTTCAGGAGATGATCGACAGCGGCGAGGTGCGCGACTACGCGGATCTGGCGCGCCTGGGATGTGTCAGCCGCGAGCGGATCAGCCAGATCATGATGCTCGTCTGGCTCGCGCCGGACATCCAGAAGGCCGTGCTGCGTTTGCCGCCCTCCGGCCGCGCGCCCTTCAGCGAGGCAGCGCTGAGGAGGATCGCCAAGATCGTGCGTTGGGACGAACAAAGGCTGGAGTGGCAAAGGCTTGCGGGCTGTCCGGAGCCGTCCGCCTACAGCCACTTCCCGGATTCACCGATATGGTGTAATGTGGTGAAGAACGATAACCGCTAGGTTCGGACATGAAAACCAAAGAGGGAGCGCGGCAGAGAGAGAAGGTTCAGAGCAACGCCGCCGTGCGTGCGTCGATCAGCTTCCCGCCCGACGTCTACAAGGTGCTCGAGGGCATCGCCAAGGAAAAGAAAGTCTCGTTGGCGTGGGTTGTGCGGGAGACGGCGGAACAGTATCTCGCGCAGAAGTGGCCATTGTTCAAAGGGCAGGAGTAGAGCGCATGCCGACCTTCTATGAGTTCTTCGCAGGCGGCGGCCTGGCGAGAGCCGGGCTCGGCGACGGCTGGGAGTGCCTGTTCGCCAACGATATCGACACGAAGAAAGGCGCGAGCTACGAGGCGAACTGGGGGCGCGAGCGCCTCAAGATCGAGGACGTGGGCAAACTGACCACGGCGGACCTTCCGGGCCGCGCCGATCTGGCATGGGCGTCGTTTCCCTGCCAGGATCTGTCCCTGGCAGGAGATTACGCCGGGCTGAAAGGCGAGCGCTCGGGGACATTCTGGCCCTTCTGGCGGCTCATGGAGGCGCTGGTGGAAGAGGGCCGGGCGCCGACGATCGTCGTTCTTGAAAACGTCTGCGGCGCACTCACCTCTCATGGAGGAAAGGACTTCGCGGCGATTGGCGCCGCGCTTGCGGGTGGCGGCTATCGTTTCGGCGCGCTGGTGATGGATGCGGTGCGATTTGTGCCGCAGTCCCGGCCCCGATTGTTCGTCGTGGCGCTGCGCAAGGAGAAAGTAGTCCCCGCAAACCTCGCATTGCCCGAGGCCGGCCCTCTTTGGCATCCCGAGAATCTGGTGAGCGCCTATGAGAAGTTGTCCGAGCGGTCGAAGGACGCTTGGGTGTGGTGGAGCTTGCCGGCGCCTCCTGCGCGCAAGTTGAGATTCGCCGATGTGATCGAAGACGAACCGCAAGGAGTGTCCTGGCACACGGCGGCGGAGACCGAACGCCTCATCAGCCTGATGAGCCCGATCAACCGCAAGAAAGTTGAGCAGGCCATGAGAATCGGGAAGCGGATGGTCGGCGGAATCTACAAACGCACTCGCCAAGATGAGAATGGAAGCCGAGTACAACGAGCGGAAATCCGCTTCGACGATGTCTCGGGATGCCTGCGAACGCCAGTTGGCGGGTCGAGCCGGCAAATCATCATGATCGTCGAAGGGAGGAAGGTTCGGTCCCGGCTGCTGGCGCCGCGCGAGGCCGCCCGGCTGATGGGGCTTCCCGAAACCTACAAGTTGCCGGCGAACTACAATGACGCCTACCACCTCGCCGGCGACGGCGTCGTCGTCCCGGTGGTCCGGTTCCTTGCGGCGCACCTGCTGGAGCCGCTGCTTGCCGGAGGAGCGGAGAGCGCCCAGAAGGAAGCGGCCTGAGATGACAGGCGCGCACCAGCAGGAACTGGCCGCATTCGCGGTCGAAAAACGTTTCCGGGGAAAAGGCCCGCTCTGCGTCGCCTTAGTGGTGACACAACACGCGAAGTCGATGGGACTTCCCTTGGACCCGGATCGACTTCTCACGGAAGGCGGCGGCCAAGTCCTCGGCCTTGGGAAGGGGGCTGTTCAGGCGGTTCTGAAGCGGCATGGCGTCACGCGGGTCCTGGCTGACGAAGGGGGGCGCACGTCACGCGGCAGTCTGAAGAACATGCGGGAGTACGTCGCCTTTCTGAACAACCTGTCCAGGGTAGGCGAGGTCGATCTGGACGCTGTGGAGGCGTTTTGGATCGAGCGGGTCCATGAATTCTTCGCGGGGAAACCGTTCAAGATCAAGTTGGACGCAGCGCGCAGCCTACGCATGGTCGTTCGCGATGTGATCGCCCAGGCTGTAGATCGTCAGAAGACCACCCCAGGCATGTACTATGCGGGCGCGGTGCTTCAGCACTTGGTCGGCGCGAAGCTCGATTGCGCGCTAGGAAAGGGAACCGTCGAGCACAACAGTTTTTCGACGGCGGATGCGCCCGGCTCCCGCGCAGGTGATTTCCTGATTGGGGATGTGGCCATTCACGTCACGACATCGCCGGGCGAAGCGGTAATCGAGAAGTGCCGCGAGAACCTGAACGACGGCTATCGGCCGATGTTGGTGACGCTCCAACGCGGCCTCACGGTTGCCGAGGGCCTTGCTGGCAATGCCGGGCTCGCAGATCGGATCGACATCTTTGAGGTCGAGCAGTTCGTCGCACTTAATCTCTATGAGTGGGGAAAGTTCGGCGCCGAAGGACGCAAGACGGCCGTTGCGGACCTGGTAGAGCGATACAACGAAATCGTCGACGAGTTCGAGACCGATCCCAGCTTGAGGATCGAATTGCGGCGATGAAGGAGACTCCGGAGCAGCGGAGTCGCATCATGCGGGCGGTCAAGGGCGCCGATACGACGCCCGAACTGGCGGTGCGGCGCCTGGCGCACGGCATGGGTTTCCGCTTCCGGCTTCATCGGAAGGACCTGCCAGGGAAGCCGGATCTGGCGTTTCCGAGACTGCGCAAGGTGATCTTCGTGCATGGCTGCTTTTGGCACGGGCATGATTGCGCCCGGGGCGCGCGCGTACCCGTGCAGAATCGCGACTATTGGACGCGGAAGGTGGCGCGGAATGTGGAGCGTGACAGGAATGCGCAGTCCGAGCTGCAACGTTTGGGATGGAAGAGCCTAGTGGTGTGGGAATGTGAGATCAAGGACCAGGAGTGCTTGCGGCGCACGCTACGGAGGTTTCTCGGAAGATCAGCATAAGCAATTACGGTCGTACACAGCCTGGAATGCCGACGGCTTACGGGCTGTCCGGAGCCGGCGTCCGATTTCCACAACAATCCACAAGCCGAACACTGTCAAGCCTGAGATTTGCCGACCGATCAAGCCGTTACATTGTGACTTGTTTCGCTTAATCTTCGCCATGGTAGAATCGTGGAGTCAGTGGCGTTTGTGTAGAGCGTTTTCCTGGCTCCGGCACCTTGGGGCCTCGCCTCGTCTTGCCGTCGTCCCCGGCTGCTGACCGCTGTACGGATCGCGCGGAGCCTTGACCAACAGCGAGGTATCCGTGTGATGCAGTACAACGCCAAGACCGTCCTCCGGCTTATCCCCAACGAAACACTGGCCCGGCTGTTTGCTCCCTACCCTGTCTTTGCGGACTTCGACTGGGATGGTGGCTCCAAAGGAAGCACAGACCGCATCTTCGAGCGCTGGCAAACGATGGAGGACGGCGAAATTCGCGCCGTAGGTCGCGTCCTGCGCCAGGTGCATTGCCTGGCCACGCCGCGTGGCACCCGGGCGCTGATCGAAGCCGGGCGGGACCAGGGGCTCGATCTAGCGGAAGAACTCGCCGCGCTCGGCAACGCGCACGAGCGTGCGCTCGCCTGTTATCTCGATCATCCCGGCGTATTCAGCGCCGCACGGATTCTCGATCACATCGAAGGATTGCGGCGCACCTCGTGGGAGAAGCGCAACGGGTTCCCGAAGCAGGATCTCGCTGCGCCCGACACGACAAGGGCGCAACTTGGCCCTCGCATCGGAGACTATTACCGCGCCCGCGACGGCCGCGGCGCGCCGTGTAAGGTCGAGCACCAGAAGCGCAACAACGGTAACCACTGGTTTTTCGCCTACCCCGCTGACTACGAGGACGAGGTTCTCGGCTATGACGAATCGGGGGAGTTGGGCCGTCGTCCCTGGAGCAAAGCCTTCGAGGTGGTCTTCATTTATGACGGAGCGGCGGGGACTATCGACCTCTACGCCCAGGGTGGCCGGGTGGTGCGTGACGAGTTGACGGGCATCTTCACGGAGATCGCATTCGGCGAAGCGCGGGAGTCCGAACCGTGGAAGCCGGCGCCATACAATCTCGATCTCTTCAAGAAGGCCGATGTCGAGTTGCCGACGAAGCCCGAACATCACATCACCTCCGTCCGCGTGAAGGCACTCCGGTTCGATGTGCATGGGGCCGATAGCGGGACGATCACTGTCGATACCGGGCGCTCCCAGAAGCCCGTTTACGACTTGATCCGGGCGCACCTAGCCGAGCAGACGGCAACGCTCTCGAACGTCACCATCCGCGAGGTGAGCTTGCAGGTAGTGTTCGAGTCGCCCGGCAAACGCAAGCGCACGGTTACGTTCGAAATCACGCCGACACACTGCAATCTGGACGACTCGGACGAGGCGGATATTCTTCGGGGATACCTCAAGGAGTGGACGATTGAGGTCGCCGGCTGAACTCTGGCGTGCCGTCGTGCGCCGATGCGCCTCAACGGAGCGAGCGTTCTGCTTCGATGAGGTGCGGGAGTGGCCGCGGGAACGCCTCGAGCACTTGGTGAAGCTGGGGATTTTGCGGGTGGGCCCCTTCGCGGAAAAGGTCACCTGCGATGCGTGCGGGAAAGGCCATTGGGAGCAAGTGCGCTGGGAGTCGAGCGTCCGTGACCCTTTGGGGAAACGAGCCTATATCCAGTGCATGGAAGAGGGTCCGGTGCATGTCCCGGAAATCCGTCTGCGGCAGTGGATTGTCGACGCCAGCGCCATGACCAGGAGACTCGCCGCGGCAATGGATCTGTCCGGAACGGTCGAAGAGGTCCTGGCTGGCATGATGTGGAAACTCGGGCGGCGACGCCTGGCAGGCCGGTTCCGCGACGTGTTCCTGTCGATGGCTGCAAGCGGCGAGGAGGCGCGGATTGCCGACGCAGCCGCGCGCTCTCTGACCACCAGGGACGGTATCCTATTCGGCGTCCAACTCCCTAAGCAGGACGGCCTGGACCGGCTGACTCTGTTTGACGTGGCGCAAGTAGTGGAGCTCGGCGCGGAGGGACTCACGGTGGATCTCGACTACATTGAGGATGCCCTGCCCAGAGACCGGGCTATCAAAGAGGATAAGATCCGCAGTCTGCCCATCCCCGAAGGGATTACCTGGCCGGAGATCACGATGGAGCCCGGCGAGTCGTCGCTGCGAGTTTTCGCGCGAGGCCAGTCATGGGAAATCGATCCTGAAGAGGCAGGCTTTGCCGATTCCCGGCGGAAGACGGGAGAGGGTGACAAGTCGTATCAGATCCTGCGCTTCTTCGCCTTACGCCGCGGCCGCCTCACTATGGAAGAGGTCAAGGACCCCAAGATCAGCGCTGACGGTTTTCGCAAGCAGATCAGCAATCTCAGAAAGAGGCTCGGGAACTTGCTCGCCGCCGAAGGCGAGTCGATCCGCTGGGATGCGGATGAAGGAGCCTACACGTGCTGTTTCAAGATCCGGCGCGCCGGGTACATGAATCTCCCGCTGCCGTCGGACGGCTCGTGGATGAGCTACCAAATCATCGAGCGCGGCGATGGCCGAATTGCGGTAGGCGTCAAAGCGAACCGGCTTCGACGCGCCAGGGAAGTCCGCACGGGCGAAACCAGCGCGGCAGAACATCAGGAAACACTGTGGCATGAGTACTCGCTGGTGGATCTGGGGCTCGCGCGGGATGTGGACCGGCTCCTGCCGGAGGGCCGGGCCTTAGTTGACCTGCTGCAGGCAGGCGGGAGGCTGGCGCGGAGGGGTGATGACATCGCCGTCCTGAAACTCAACCAGTGGCTACGTGATCAGACCGGCCTCGCTGGCGATCCTCTACAGTTCAGCGAGACGACTAGGGTTTGGGCAGCGACCTTCGACTGCTCCTCCGAGCGCCGCCGGTAAGGCGAGCCAGCAAGCCACCGTGGAATTTTCCACGGCCACAGGCATGCGCGCCGAAAATTCTTCAAAACTAAATTCTTCCTGTTTTCAACTACATAGCATTGCGCGGCGGCGGAAAACCGCCTTCCCGTGGAATTTTCCACGGATCGGGGCCGAGGCAATCGATGAGCACCTTACCCTCTGCTACGAACCCAACGGTCCCGCCGGCTGCACCTCCCAATGCCGGCCCTCCTGTCAATGTGGAATCGCTCGTCCGCGAGGCGCTGGCCGACGTGGCGCTTGTCATAGCCAGCGCCGCCGCCCTGCACCAGCTCGATGACGATCTGGTGTGGACGGTCATGAAGCGGCTGGACCGCATCCGCGTCCGGCTGCTCCGCGAACTCAAGGGTCTCACGCCGCGCGAGGAGTATGAACCAGGCGGTGCGCGCCCTCCGCGCATTCACGCCGCTGTGGACGAATTCCTCGTGCGCAACCGCGCCGGGATGGGGGAATAGGCAATGCAGTTCGCCGATCTCTCTCCATCCTGGCAGCGCTTGCTGCGGCTGTTCCAGACCATCAACTTTGGCCGCATCGAGGAGCTCGAAATCCGGAACGGCGAGCCAGTGTTCAGCCCGGGACCGCGCGTTTTCCGTGAGCTGAAACTCGATGCCGCCGACGGCCCGCGGCCGGAACGCCGGCTCGATCGGTTCGAACTGCGCAGCCAGGTCGACCGGTTCATCGAGCAGATCCACCGCCTGAGCGACGGCACGGTGGAGCGCATTGACGTGCGGCATGGTCTGCCTTTCCGCATGGTGATCGAGGCCGCGCCCGCGGAGGTGGACGTATGAGCGCCGCCTTGACCTCCGTCCTGGACCCCTTCGCGATGGAACAGGCCGGAATCCGCGCAAGCCGCATGGTCGGCCGATACGGATACACCCGCGACGACTGGGAAGACCTGCGCCAGGACCTGCTGCTGGATTGCCTGGAGCGCCTTCCGCAATTCGATTCCGGGCGCGGCAACATACGCGGATTCATCTTCGGTGTCGTCCGGAACGAAGCGGCGAAACTCGCGGTGCGCGGCCGCCGGGCGAGCGCGCATCGAGAGCCCGAGCCGGAGGCCGGCAAGCTTGAGGCCGCAGCGGTCAGCAGGCCGGACGCGGAGCTCGATGTTCGCCTCGACGTCCAGGGTGTGCTCCAGCGCCTGCCCCGTCACCTTCAAATACTGGCCCGCCAGTTGACCGAGATGAGCGTGCCGGAGATCTGCCGCGAAACCGGCAGGTCGCGCTCGCGGATTTACCAGTGGATTGCCGAGATCCGGCGCGCGTTCATTGAGGCGGGAATCACGCCGGCGAGCCTCGCGTCACGGGGAGGCGCCCGATGAGCCCGGCACCGATTGTTTCAACCTACTCCATGTGGTCGCTGTTCCGGAACTGCCGCAAGGCGGTGGACTGGCGCTACCTTCAGCAACTCGTCCCTCTCCAGCGCGACCGGAACCTGCACTTCGGCTCCCTCATCCACGAGTGCCTTCAGAGCTGGCATGCGCAGCGCGACCTGCCCGAGGTGCTCGACCTCATTGACAGGCTATGCATGAATCGGACGCAGGATGAGGATCAGCGGCGAGACTGGCACCTCGCCACCGCCATGATGAAGGGCTACGCCGCCAGGTATCCGGCCGAGGAGTTCGAGGTCATTGCGCTGGAGAAAGCGTTCGAAGGCCCTATCGTCAATCCCTCCACCGGCGCCGCATCGCGTAGCTTCAAGCTCGCCGGCAAGGTGGACGGCATCCTCCGCATCGGCGGCGGATTCTTCATCCTGGAGCACAAGACCGCATCCCAGGTCGATGCCGACTACCTCGAAAAGCTCTGGACCGACTTCCAGATCACCATCTACGCCCACTACGTCGAGCAGACGATGGGCATCCCCATCACCGGCATCATCTACAACGTCCTGGTGAAGGCGAAGCTCCAGCAGAGCAAAGGCGAGACCGAGGAAGAATTTCAGACGCGGCGCGCCGAGCTGCTGGCGAAATCGAAGACCGGCAAAACCACGGCCAAGCGGAAGCTGCCCGAGTCGGATGAAGAATTCCAGCAGCGCCTCGCGGAGAAGTACGCGGAACCCGAGATGTTCCACCGCGAGATGCTCTATCTCTCGCGCGACCGCTTCGACATCCTCCGCAGCGAGCTCTGGGAGCTGACGCAGGCCTTCCTGGACGCACGCCGGCGCGGCGTTTTCTACCAGAACACCGCCTTCTGCTTCAACTACCAGCGGCCTTGCCCGTACTTCGCGCTGTGCCGCTCCAACGGCAATCCCAACGTGATCGAGAACTTCTACCAGCGCGTGCCGCCAAACGAAGAGCTGCGGGTGCTGCCCGCCGACGCGCCGGAGCCAGCTTTTTGAAAAGGAGACATATGCTGCCAACCGCAAAGACACAAGCCAAGCCAGCCCTCGCCGACATGACCGTGCTGGTGTACGGACAAACGAAGATCGGCAAGTCCACCTTTTGCTCGCAGGCCGATGGCGCGCTGTTTCTCGCCACCGAGCCGGGCCTGAACGCCCTCGAGGTGTATCAGGTCCCCATCCAGTCCTGGGAGGATCTGCTCAACGCCTGCGCCGAGGTCACCGAGGGGAAGCACCCGTTTAAAACGGTCATCATCGACACCATCGACAACGCCTACAAGTTCTGCACGGATTACATCGTCAGAAAGTGCAAGATCGAGCACGAGTCGGACCTCGGCTACGGCAAGGGCTACGCGCTCGTCAACAACGAATTCCAGCGCGTGCTGACCAAGCTGGCCTTCCTGCCCTACGGCCTGTTTCTGGTCTCCCACGCCAAGGAGATCGAGATCGAAACCCGCACGGGCAAGTACACGCGCATCGTGCCGACACTGCCCGACAAGGCCCGCAAAATCGTGCTCGGCATGGTGGATCAGGTGTTGTTCTGCGACCTGGAGCTCACCACTGCCGATGATGGCGCCAAGAACATCCGGCGGGTGATCCGCACCAAGCCGAGCCTGTACTACGAGGCCGGCGACCGCACCGGCCGATTGCCCGAGACGATCGACCTCGACTTCCGGAAGTACCTCGACGCGTTCAACGCTGCCGTCGCGACGCTGAGGGCCCAGCCCGCCAAGGCGGCGGCGAAATAGGTTCCCAACAGGAGAAAGGCCATGAGCAAGCACGCAATTGATCTGTCCCAATTCGACGAAGACTTCCGCTCCGAGCAGCCCGAAGAACGCGGCGATTTCGAGAGCGTTCCCGACGGCAAGTATCAGGTCACGGTGGAGAAGGTCGAGTTGACCGAGGCGCAGTCCTCCGGCAACCCGATGCTGAAGTGGACGCTCCGCATCATCGCGCCGAAGTTCATCAATCGCCTGATGTGGCGCAACAGCGTCATCACCCACAACACGCTGAAGTACGTCAAGACCGACCTGCATCTGTGCGGCCTCGATCTCGAAAAGCTCTCCGATCTGCCGAAGCACCTGAAGAAGCTGCTGGACGTGAAGCTCGAGGTCACGAAGAAGACCAAGGGCGACAACGAGAACATCTTCTTCAACCGCCGCATCGAGAACGGCCGCGCGCCGGGGAAGTTCCGGGAGGAGGCCGGCGACGCCCTTGTCCCGTTCTAATGCAGCTGGAATAGCGCTACCGGACCGTCCTGGACGGTAGCGCTCGCTCCCACAAGACCATACGGAAACCCAGAGAGGAAAGGTATGTCGCGTTTCGACCTTAATGCATGGGTCGCTACTCAACAGGGCAAGTATCGATGTCATTGCGGATGCGGCGGGCTTATAGAAATCAAACGGCATCATCACGCCCGCGGGATTCCGCGGTACATCAACGGCCACATTTCCCGAGTTCGGAATTCCATGGCTGGCCGGGCAGGATCGCTGAATCCGAATTTTCGGGGCGGGCGCTACATCGATCCCCAGGGATACGTGCTCGTGCTCAATCCGCATCGTATTGAACGGAACGGCAGCAAGTATGTATTCGAACACCGTCTTGTTATGGAGCGCGCCCTTGGTCGTAAACTCCTCGCGGATGAGCACGTCCACCACCGCAACCACGACAGAACTGATAACCGAATTGAGAACCTCGAGTTGCTCTCTGCAGAAGAGCATGCCGCGCTACACCAACACGAGCTGCGCCAAAGACTAGGCGAAGCACGGTATCTGGAAACGCGGCGACGGATCTCGCGATACGAGCCCTACAAGGAGATGCTCCGGTGCCTCGTATCGTAATCGACACGCGTGAAAAAGACGAGTACGTCTTTGCCGACTCAGTTCGCAAGAAGCTGGATGCTGGCGATTACTCAATAGAAGGCCTCGAAAACCAAGTAGCAGTCGAGCGCAAATCCCTCGACGATTTCGTTTCCACGGTGATCCACGGCCGCGCGCGCTTTCGAGATGAGTTGCGGAAGCTCGCGGGCTACCGCGCCACGTGCATTGTGGTCGAGGCCGGTGTTCTCGATGTGTTGCTCCACCGCTATCGCGGCGACGCCCATCCGAACGCGGTGCTTGGGAGCGCTCTGTCGATCATTCTCGATTTCCGCATTCCGGTCTTTTTCTGTTCAAACCGGCAGGCCGCCTGCCAGTTCGTACAGGCGTATCTGTTGGCAGCGCACGCGAGGTGGCATTCATGACGAAAGCGGCGGCCGCGGAGGCGCGGGCCTCCCTGCGCGGCATCGTGGAGGCGGTCTTCTACTCCGGCCCGACGTTTTCGGCCGGGCGACTGCGGACGGCGGAAGGCGCGCTGGTGAATTTCGCCGGCAAGGTGTTCGTCAAGCCGAGCGACCCGGTGCGGCTGGAGGGCCACTGGAAGCACCACCCGAAGTACGGCCGGCAGTTCGCGGTTGAGGCGCTCGGCTACGACCTGGAGATGGACGCGGACGGCCTCGCGAATTTCCTGGCGAACCATCCCGACGTGAAAGGCATCGGGCCGGCCAAGGCACGGCTCATCGCGGATCACTTCGGCGCCGGGTTCGATGCCGCAATCCGGACCCGGCCCGAGGCCGTTGCGGCAGTGGCGAAAGCGCCGCTGGAGTCGATTCTGGCGCTACAGAAGATCTGGATCGCGAACAGCGATTTCAATGCCGCTATGACGTATCTCTCGCGGTTCGGACTGACGCACCACCAGGTCACCGCGCTGGTGGAGCGGTTCGGCAGCCAAGTGGTTCCGATTCTCGAACGCGATCCGTACGTGCTCATGCGCGAGATCGCAGGCTTCGGTTTCAAGCGCGTCGACAAGATCGCGCGGAAAATGGGAACGCCCAAGGATCTGCCATCGCGGATTCGCGCCGGAATTCACTACTGCGTGCTCGACGCGCTCGATGACGGCGATTGCTGGGTCGAGTACGAGGATCTGCTCGATCGCGCCAACACGCTGCTGGTGATGGACACGCTCGACAGCCGCGAGGTGATCGAGAGCCACCTGGAGGCAATGATCGCGGAGGGGCAGCTCGTATCCCAACCTTTCGAGCGCCTGGTGGTTGCAGATCCGGAAATCCACCGCATGGAGCGGGAACTGGCGGACGTGTTGGCCACGGCGCACACGCGAAGCCCGCACGCGGTGACCGATCTCGACGGGCTGCTCGATGTCGAGGGCGCATTGCTGAACCGGGAACAGAGGGAAGCCGTCAAGAACGCGCTGACCTACTCCGTCTCCCTGATGACAGGCGGCGCCGGGAGCGGAAAGACGTACGCGGTATCCACGATCACGACGATCGCCGAGCGGTTGGAGAAGAGCGTCGTGTTGGCCGCGCCGACCGGCAAAGCGGCCAAACGGCTCGAACAAGTCGTCCGCCACGAGGCCAGCACCATCCACCGGTTGCTCGGCTTCAACGGCCATACCTACTCCCGCGATGCACTGAACCCAATCGACGCCGACATCCTCGTCGTCGATGAAGTCTCGATGGTGGATGTGCCGCTTGCCTGGCGGCTCTTTCAGGCGGTGGATCTCAAGCGCACGGCCGTCGTGCTCGTTGGCGACCACAACCAGTTGCCGCCCGTGGGTCCAGGGAATCTTCTCCGGGACCTCGTGAAGTCGCGCGCGATCCCGACCACCGTCCTCACGCGGATCATTCGCCAGGCGGGCGTACTGAAGGAGAACTCCACCGCGATCCTCTCGGGTGAGGTGCGGCCCACGTCTGAAGTGAAAAACGGCGCGCGGCGGCCATGGTACGTCGTCGACCGGTTCACCGACACTGGCGATGTCCAGCGCATTCTGCTGCTTCTGTTCGAGGAAGTGCTTCAGGAGCGACTCGGCTACGACCTGGTCCGCGACGTCCAGGTGCTGACCCCGACCCACCGGGGCCCGCTCGGTACCGTAGAGCTGAATATCGAACTCCAGCGGCTGTTGCAAAAGAAGCTCTTCGGATTCGACGTGCCCGATGTCGATCACGGCCACCGGCCCCGGCTGTATCCGGGCGAGAAGGTCATCCAGACGAAGAACGACTACGAACTGGGCGTGATGAACGGCGCCATGGGCGTGGTGCTCGATGTCGGGAAGAACGGCCGCTTGGCCATCGACTTCGATGGCCGGGCGATCGAGATCGAAGCCGGCTCCGATGCCGCCGGCAACGTGCAGTTGGCCTACGCGACTTCCATCCACAAGGTGCAGGGATCGGAGTTTCCCTGCGCGGTCGTGATCGCTCACAAATCGCACTCCTTCATGCACCACCGCAATCTTCTATACACAGCGGTCACGCGCGCCAAGGAATCCGTCATCCTGCTGGGCGACCCCTGGGGCATCGAAAACTGCGCGGCGAAGCGCCAGGTGGACCGCCGCAACACCTTCCTTTCTTTTCTGCTCAGTCCCGAGGCACGGCCGTGAATGCGCCCGACGCACAAACCTACTACCGTCAGGTCACAGATGTGGACATCGGCGAGATCGCCCGCGAACTGCTCGGCAGCCGCATCACGCACGAGTCGCAGCAGACGCTGTTCTGCGACTGCCCGAACCATGCCAGCCAGTCGCATCGGTCGCTCCACGTCTCGCTCGAGGAACAATGCTGGTACTGCTGGGGCTGTGGCGTCGGCGGCGATGTCCTCCACCTCGTCGAATTCGTCCATCATGGCGTCGTAACTCGCGGCCAGTCCGGGCGCATGCCCGAATCTCACCGCCAGGCGCGGGATTTCCTGGCCGCGCGTGTTGGCCTGCCGCCGCTGTCTGGAAAACCAGAGGAAGCCGAGGCAGCTTACCAGACCACGATTCGTGTGCGCGAAGCGCTCACAACGCTGGCGGAACTGTATCACCAGCGGCTTCTGGCGAATCCGGAAGTCCTCGTGTGGTTCCAGAAGAAATACGGGATCGGCGACGAAACGGTCGCACGGCTGAAGATCGGCTTCGCCGACGACGGCGAGTCCAGCGTGGCGCGGGCGCTGATGGATGGGCCGGGCGCGTTTACGATGCGGGAATTGACGGCCACGTCGGCATTCCGGCCGACGGCGCAGGACGGCATCGTGCCTTTCTTCGTTGGCCGGATCGTGTTTCCCTACTGGAGCCGCGGCAGCGTCGTGTTCATGATCGGTCGCCGCACGCCCTGGACGCCGGACCAGCCTTGGGAGAAGTCGAAGTACAAGAAGCTGGCGGTCCGGAACGAGCGCGATCACGCACACGTCGCTCCATGCATCCAAAACGACGTCCTCTACAACGAAGACGTGCTGCTGACGCGCCCGGAACGCGTGATCATCACCGAGGGCGTGACGGATTGCATTTCGCTCATGCAGCACGGATTCCCGGCAGTCTCGCCGGTCACGGTCCAGATCCGTGAGGCGGATTGGGAACGGCTGCTGCCGAAACTACGCGGCGTCAAGACTGTCTACGTCTGCCAGGACAACGAGGTCTCCGAGGCCGGGATGCAGGGTGCCCTGAAGACCGCGCGCATCCTGGCGGATCACGGCATCACGACGCGAGTGGCCATCCTGCCGCTCGGCGACAAGCAGCGGGCCGCGCGCGAAAAGCTGGCCGCCGGGGTCGTCGAATCCGAAGAACTCCTGGCCGACGCGAAGATCGACGTCAACGAGTTTTTCGCCTCCGGCAAGACGGCGGACGATTTTGAAGCGATTCTCGCGGCGGCGCAGACCCCGCTCGAGCTGGCGATTTCCAAACTCAGCGCCGATGTGCCCGACGCAGACCTTAGCAGGTTGCTTGAGCCGGTCCTGGCGGAAGTGGGCCGGCTCGACCCGATTGAGCAGGACCGTCATCTCCGGCTGATCCAGGCGCGCGTTGGCAAGCGCAAAGTCCCGGTCGGCACGTTGAGGAAGCAGCTCAAGGTAGTTGAGCTGAATGCCGCAACTCGCCGGCGGCACGCTCGAGGTGGTTCGAGAGCGCCCGCCGATGGCGAGCCGCACGCAGTGGAGGAGAACCTGCCGGCGATTCAGATCAACAATCGCCAGCTCTATCGGGTAGCCGCTGACGCCTGGCGCGCCGTACACGCGCTGAACGGCGACCTCACCTCGCCTGAACGTCTGCCGTATTTTCTGTTTCGGCGGCAAGACTCCCTCGTGCGGCTTTGCGGAAGTCAGGAGGAGGGCATTGAGATCGAGACCGTGACCGAGGGCTCGCTCTTCGCGCTCCTCGTGCTTGCTGCGAACTGGGTCAAGGTGACAGAGGAGGCGGTCCTCAATGTGCATCCTCCGGCCGACCTCACCCGGGTCATGAATCATTTCCCCGATCCAGCCCTTCCGCAACTTGAAGCTGTCCTTCGAACCCCTGTCTTCGGCCGCAATGGCCGATTGGTTGCCGAACCCGGGTACCACCGCGACGAGAAGGTCTGGCTGAATCCCCTGGACACCATCGATCTGTCCCAGATCCCGGACGCGCCTTCCGCCGGCGACATCGCTGCCGCTCGCACGCTGCTGCTCGACGAGCTCCTGGGCGATTTCCCGTTCGTCAGCCGATCCGATGCCGCGCATGCCGTGGCCGCAATGATCTTTCCCTTCGTGCGGCGGCTGTTCAGCGGCCCTTCTCCCATCCACCTGATCGAGGCGCCGCGGCAAGGTTCCGGAAAAGGCTTGCTGGCCAATGTCATTTCGCTTGTGGCCCACGGCGTCCCCTGCGATACCAAGACGCTTCCGGACAGCGAAGACGAGATCCGGAAGCTGTTGACGACCGAACTGCTCAAGGCGCGCCCGGTAATCCTGCTCGATAACGTGGATGAGCGGAAGTCCATCATCTCCCGCGCGCTCGCCGCAATCACTACGGCCGAGATATGGAGCGACCGCATGCTGGGCAGCCTCGAGGACGTCCGGGTGCCGAACCTGGCCCTGTGGCTCATGACGGGGAACAACCCGAAACTCACGGGAGATATGCCGCGCCGCTGCGTGCGCATTCGGATCGATCCCAAAATAGACCGGCCATGGAAGCGCGCCGGTTTTCGGCATCCGGATCTGGTGGGCTGGATTCGCGAGAACCGGCCTCGGCTGGTCCGGGCGGTGATTGTGCTGGTGAAGGCATGGCTGGCTGCCGGCCGCCCGCTCCACACTGTTCGGCTCGGTTCGTATGAGGCGTGGTCGGCGACGATCGGCGGCATTCTTCAGGCTGCCGGCATACCCGGATTTCTGGAGAGCCTCGATGAACTCTATGACGCCGCCGATGCCGAAGGCCAGGAGTGGCGCAGGTTCACCGCAGCCTGGTGGGATGCCTTCGAAGCCGAACCCAAGAAGGTTTCGGAGCTGAACGAGTTGTGCGAACGGGAAGGGCTGATGCTGGATCTGCGGGGTGACCGCTCGGAGCGTTCGCAGCAGACAAGGCTCGGAAACGCGCTGCACAATCGGCGCGATCAGGTGTTTGATCGATACCGGATTATCAAGGTCGATCCGCAGACCAAACATAAGGGCGCGGCCATGTATGCCCTCCAGATGAGCGCGTCGGGCCGGCCGACTCCGGCCGGTCCGGTCGATTTGGGGACCTTGGGGACCTTTGGGGACCTTGGTTTTGAAGGTCCCCAAACGCTAAGCCCCATTGATCCAATCAGTTTCGGAGAAGTTGGGGACCTTGGGGACCTTGGAGGGGATCTTCGCGCGCGAGATTCGAAAAAAGAAGAAATTCCGGGTGAAGGAGAATTTTTGAATTTTTCTCACGCGGGCATAGCGGAAACCGGCATCAAGGTCCCCAAGGTCCCCAAACCGTCTGCAATCGACACAAAACAAACCCGTTCTGATTTGGGGACCTTGGGCGCTGAGGTCCCCAAAAGGTCCCCCAAGGTCCCCAGGTCCCCAGATGGCGGCATTGGTTCGGCCATCGACCTGGCCCGGCTGCCGGATTCGGGCGGCGGTCGCGATGACGAACCGCCGTAGCTGATCGCCGATGTTGCGATCGAATCCCTGGCAACTGAGGAGGCACATCGATGACAGCGGTAGAGGACACGGTAGTAAGTGCGGCCGAGACTGAACGCGTGGTCACGAACGATAGAGGCCGGCCGAGTCTCGCCCTCTTTGTTTCTTCCGCCCTCGACACGTGGGCGACAGCGAATCCGGAATGGTTCGCCCGCGACGTACAGATCAACGACACGGTGTACCGGCGGCTCGATCCCGAGTATTACGCGTGGCTGCGGTCGCGCATGGTGGTGGCCAAACAAGCGGCGGCCGCCGGGAAGCTCGATGCGGCCGCGTTCGAAGACCTGCGTGTGCGGTTCAACGCCGTGCACGAATGGGCACTCGATCATCTCGGGGAGGAGCGGCTGCTCGAAGCCGTGCGGACGATGCGCGCGGCCGATTACAGGCCGCCGGTGGCCGAGGACGACGCCCCGCGTGTCCCGGCGCCGCGCTCGCGGGACAGTACTCATGTCGCGCCCGAAGCGGTCGCCATGGTGGATGCGATCAGCGAACGCGCACTATCGCTGGGCTGGAAACGAGAACGGCTCTACGGCCTTGGCGGCCGTGGCATATTCGATCCGCGGCGCGGGCTTGTCTGCTATCTGAAACCGAGCGATCGAATCGGCGAGGTCACCGCCCAGGCGATTGAAATCATCCTTAAGGACGGCGTCCGGCAGCATTTCTACAATCCCGATGTCGATCAGCCGTGGCTGAAGCGAATCCGGTGACAGACCATGCGCCGCTACCTTTTTTGGACAATTTGAGTGGTTCGTGAGTATCTATTGTCAGAGGCTCGGTTCGACAGGCCGGCGCAAAGCGCACCCTCCGAAAGATCCCTCCCAAAAGTAGCTCAGCGAGCGCCGGGACTCTCGTAAAACTCCATCCCGCATTTTGCAAAGCCAGGATTGTCTCCCCGATGGCAAAGCCAATCCCGCTTTACGCGGCGGATCTGCATCTGTGTGATTGGATCTCGGAGCAGCGGGCCAATCGCCTCGAACGGCTCGGTTTGGCGAAGGTGGTCCGCCATCCAAAGGGCCACATCGCCCGATGCATTTTCTACCGCCGTCCCGGTGAGCCGGTCGTGCGCTTCCGCGGGAGGGCGTACTCCTATCGGGAGCACCTGGCCAACGGCACGATCACGTGGACGCTCCGGCGGCTGGGCAAACGCGACGAACTGCGGCCGCTGTTTCTTCAAGTGGTCACCGACTGCCTGGTCGAGCGATGATCGATCCCCGGCTTCAGCAAAAGCTCGATCTGGCCATTCTGAAGCAGGCCGTGCGCGACCTGTGGCTGCGCACGGACGGCTTCCGCATGACCAGGGATGAGCAGGAGGAATCGATCGATCTCATGCTCGATGCCGCGCGCTGGTGTTTCATCGACCGCCATCCGCACCACGTCTTCAGCTTCCGGCAGATCTGCGAGCGATCGGGCATCGACCCTGCGAAGGGCGCGCTCAGGCTCTTCGTCAGCCTGCCGGCGAAGCGGAAGCGGGAGATCTGGCAGGCGTTGCGGCACTACCCGAACCGGCATCTGCCGCGCAGTTGGCAGGCGTGCCAGGAGCGCGCCACGACGCGCCACAGGCCGAAG
The DNA here is from genome assembly GCA_035653735.1 of Gemmataceae bacterium. Classification (GTDB taxonomy): domain Bacteria; phylum Planctomycetota; class Planctomycetia; order Gemmatales; family Gemmataceae; genus JAJPHU01. The sequence continues at coordinate 10,168 of DASRBG010000124.1, read as the reverse complement.
GGGCCGCGCTACCTATAGCAATCCTGGGTCCTTCCCGGGCCTCGCGCCCGGCGGTGGCCGGATGGCACGATTTCGCCAGCGTGACGACCGAAAAGAGGTCGTCAGGGTCGTCAGGTCGTCATTCGATCGTCGCGTGGAGCGCGGCACAGGATTCCAAAGTTCACCGGGCGTGCATCAGCATACGAAGCACGGCGGAAATAAAACGCCGAGTGGCCAATTTGGCCACACGGAGGACACCTCGTGCTTTGCCGCAGCCAGAGAGACGCCGGTGGGCTGAGAGTAGGGAGACCGGCCCGAAGCTGAGCCAGCAGGCGGCAGGGGCTACGACCTGCCGTGGCGACGGTCTCATGTAGCACCACCAACTCAAATCGGAGTAAATGCCGGCGACACAAGTTCCGGTGAGAAGAGACAGATCCGGCCCGATGATCTACGGCAGCGTGTGCTCGGGAATTGAAGCAGCCACCGTCGCTTGGGAACCGCTGGGGTTTCGGCCGGCGTGGTTCGCGGAAATCGATCCGTTCTGTTCGGCGCTGTTAGCACACCGCTACCCGGGCGTTCCCAACCTTGGCGACTTCAGAGAGATCCGGGCCGAGTCCGGCCCAATCGACCTACTTGTGGGCGGAACCCCGTGTCCCTCGTTCTCCGTTGCCGGAAGACGAGGCGGCCTGGCTGATCCGCGTGGTCAACTGGCCATCGAGTTTTGCCGACTTGCTGGCCGCCTTCGGCCCCGTTGGGTCGTCTGGGAAAACGTCCCCGGTGTTCTGTCGTCGAACGGCGGACGGGATTTTGGCGCCATCATCGGGACGCTGGCGGAACTCGGGTATGGTTGCGCTTGGCGAGTGCTGGACGCTCAATTCTTCGGAGTGCCCCAGCGACGCCGTCGCGTCTTCGTTGTCGGACATCTTGGAGATTGGTGCCGTGCCGCAGCGGTACTTCTTGAGCGCCAAGGCCTGTGCCGGGATACTCCGGCGCGCCGCAAAACGCGCCAGGGCGTTGCCGCCCTTACTGCGGATGGCGTTGGAACATGTGGCGCGGACGATAACCAGGCTCAGGCCGGTCACCTGATCCCGTTCGGCGGCAATAACACGACCGGGCCGATTAACATCGCGACTGCATGCAACGCCCACGGCGGCAGCATGCGGATGGACTTCGAAACCGAAACGTTCTGCGTGGAGGTTGCGCCGCCGCTGCTTGCCGGCGCGAACCGTACCGGCGGGGACCGCTTCCCCGGCATGAGCGTGGACACGTGCGGATCGTTGATCGCGCACACGCTACGCGCTGAGGGAATGGATGCGAGCGAGGACGGCACCGGCCGCGGCGTACCGATTCTGCCCGTTGCGTTTTCGTGCAAGGACTCGGGCGCGGACGCGACGGAAGATGTCGCGCCGACGATGCGCGCGATGGGCCACCGGGAATCGCATCCGAATGCCGGCGGCCAGCTCGCAGTGGCGTTCCGGGGATTCGCTCAGGACGGTTTCGTGCCGGACGAGATTGCGCCTCCGGTACTCGCGAGCGACGGTGGGACGGTCGGGCCGCCGGTGGTTTTCGAATCCCGCTTCGCACGCAACGGACGCGGTGCTCCGGATGTAATTGCGCCACCGCTAAAGGCGCAGTCCGGCGGTTCCGGACGTGGCGACGGTGCGCCGCTGCTGGCGACGTCGTTTGCAGTTCGAAGGCTTACAGCGCGCGAGTGCGAGCGGCTTCAAGGTCTGCCGGACGATTACACATTGATTCCGAATTATCGGAAGAAGCTTCGCGCGGACGAGGTTTCGGAAATGGCTGCCTACCTCGGCATCCCACTCGATGAGGCTCGGCGGTTGGGGGCCACTCCGGATGGTCCGCGCTACAAGGCCATAGGCAATTCGATGGCGGTTCCCGTGATGCGTTGGATTGGCAGGCGAATCCAGGAGATCGAAACCCTCGGTGATTGATGGCCGCCTCGCGCCCGCGATGGCGAAGCGTATCGAGTTGTGGCCGCTGGACCGGCTGGTTCCGTACGCGAGGAACGCGCGCACGCACTCGGATGAGCAGGTCGCCCAGATCGCTGCGAGCATCGCTGAGTTCGGGTTCAACAACCCGGTGCTGGTGGACACGAACGCCGGCATCATCGCGGGCCATGGCCGGGTGCTTGCGGCGCGGAAGCTCGGGATCGACCAGGTTCCGGTCGTTGTGCTCGATCATCTGAGCGAGACGCAGAAGCGCGCCTACATCCTGGCGGACAACCGCATCGGCGAGAACGCGGGTTGGGATGACGAGATCCTTCGCACCGAGCTCGCGGACCTCAAGGACGCGGATCTTGACCTCGCATTATTAGGGTTCGATGAGGATGAACTGGCGACACTGTTTGCGGAGGTCGCGCCCGAGGTCGCCGCCTCTGAAAAAGGGGAAGCGCCGGAGGAAGTGCCCGAAGCTCCGGAAGAGCCGGTCACGCGGCACGGAGACATCTGGCTGATCGGCAAACACCGGCTGATTTGCGGCGACTGCCGGAATTACGCGGTTGTGAAGCGGCTGCTCGACGGGGCGCGGGCGAATGTCGTCATCACGTCGCCGCCTTACGCTTCCCAGCGTGCCTACGATCCCTCCAGCGGATTCCGGCCGGTCCCGCCGGACCAGTACATCGAGTGGTTCCGCAATGTGGCGGCGAACATCGCTGCGGTGCTGGCGGATGACGGCTCGTACTTCCTCAACATTAAGGAGCACGCCGACGGCGGCCAGCGCAACCTGTACGTCAAGAAGCTGACCATTGCGCATGTGGAGCAGTGGGGTTGGCGCTTCGTCGATGAACTCTGCTGGCGGAAGACCGACGATGGCGTGCCGGGCGGTTGGGGCAATCGCTTCAAAAACGCGTGGGAACCAGTCTTCCACTTCTGCCGCCACGAGAAGATCAAATTCCGCCCGAAGGCGGTTGGGCACTGGTCGGAGGACTGCTTCGACTACTCGCCCAATAACCCGAAGTCCACGTCCGGCAGCGGTCTGCTGGGCACCGGGCCGCGCGGCGCCGCGGCGGACGTCGGCAGGAACCACCATTCGTGGCAGATCACGCGCCGCAACGCCAATGACCTCGAGGGCCGGCACGGCGGGATCGCACGCCCGAGTAACGTGATCGAGGTGAAGACGGAGAGCGGCCAGGGATCGCACTCCGCTCCCTTCCCGCGGGCCCTGGCCGAGTTCTTCGTGAAGGCCTTTTCCGATTCCGGCGATCTGATCTTCGATCCGTTTCTGGGAAGCGGAACGACCATCGCCGCGGCACACGTGCTCGATCGCATCGGTTACGGCATCGAGATCAGCCCGGCATATTGCGACGTGATCCTGCGCCGCATCGAGCACCTCACCGGCATTGAGCCGGCGCTCGCGTCCGGAGAAAAGTTCAGCGACATCGCCGCGCAGCGCGCGGCCAACCCGTAACCCAAACCCACTCACAAGGAGACCACGCCAATGCCCGAAGTTGCCACGCCGAATCAGGCCGAACGCGAGTTCGAGACCGGTTCGGACGAGTTTTTCAAGGGACAGTCGGAAGCGCAGTCGGGCCTGCTGTTCCTCAACCACAAGCGCGTCTTCGACGAACTGCTTCAGGAGTCGCTCGAGACCACCCGCCAGCAGCGCACCCTATTCAACAAGATGGTGCTGGACGCCCAGACGTTGGGCAACCAGATCATGCAGAACGCCATCGCGGTCGCGCAGAAGGTCAGCGAGCAGTCGGCCGAGACGGCGAACCTGGCCGGCAAGCAGGCCGTGCGCCACGCCGACATCGCCATCGACCGGCAGTGGAACGTCGATGAGCAGGGCTACACGGCCGAGGAGATTCTGGGCAACCAGACCTTCAAGGAAGGCATCCGCGCCATCGTCGTGGCTGCCGTCACCGAGGCCCTGAATAACCGCAAGGCATAGCCCACGCGCCCGGCGGCGGGCGGTCTGTTACCACTATGCCGCTCGCCACCCAACCTTCGACAATGAAAACGCTACTCACCGTCCTCAAGTTGTTCCCGCTCATTTTGAGCGCCGTTCGCGCCGTCGAGGACGCGATCCCGCTGCCCGGTCAGGGCCGGAAGAAGCTCGATCTCGTGCTCGACATTCTCAAGACCGCCTATGACGGCAGCAGTTCGCTGGCTGCCGAGTTCTCCTGGGACAAACTGGTCGCCATTGTGATTCCCATGATCGGGAAGATCGTCGATCTGCAGAACGAACTGGGCCTGTTCCAGAAATCCACTCAGCCGGGCAAAGCATGAAGGACTTGAAGGTGGTGACGTGGCCGGTCGAAAGGCTGATCCCTTACGCCCGGAACGCGCGCACGCATAGTGACGAACAGGTTGCCCAGATCGCGGCCTCGATCGCCGAGTTCGGGTGGACCAACCCCATTCTGGCCGGGTCGGACGGGATCATCATCGCCGGCCACGCCCGCCTGCTCGCCGCCCGCAAACTGGGCATGACCGAAGTTCCGGTCATCGTCCTCGACCATCTGACCGCAACGCAACGGCGCGCCCTTGTTCTGGCCGACAACCGCCTGGCGCTCAATGCCGGCTGGGACGAGGAAATGCTCCGCGTTGAGCTGGAGTCGATCCGGGAGGACAACTTCGACCTCGACGTGATTGGTTTTACGGACGACGAACTGCGTGATCTGCTTGCCGAACCGGAAACCGAGCCGCCTGCCGGCCTCACGGACGAAGATGCTGTCCCGGACACGGCGGAAACGGCAATCACGGTGCCGGGTGATGTTTGGATCCTCGGCGAACACCGGCTGCTCTGCGGAGATTCCACACAGATCAACTCTGTCGAGAAGGTGCTGGCTGGCGATTTGGCTGACATGGCGTGGACGGATGCTCCCTACAATGTGAACTACGGCCAGACCATGAAGGATAAGCTCCGTGGCAACAAGCGGAGAATCCTGAACGACAACCTCGGCGCGAATTTTGGGCCGTTTCTCCGCGAGGCCTGCACCAACATCCTGGCCGTCACCAAGGGCGCCGTTTACATCTGCATGTCGTCTTCGGAACTGCACACGCTCCATACGGCTTTCACCGAAGCCGGTGGCCACTGGTCGACGTTCATCATCTGGGCGAAGAACGTGTTCACGATGGGGCGCGCCGATTACCAGCGGCAATATGAGCCGATGCTCTACGGCTGGCGCGAGGGAACGGACCATTTCTGGTGCGGTGCCCGCGATCAGGGCGACGTGTGGTTCGTCAAGAAGCCGGTCAAGAACGATCTCCATCCAACACAAAAGCCGGTCGAGCTGATCGAGCGCGCAATCCGTAATTCCTCGAAGACGCAGGACACGATTCTCGATCCGTTCGCCGGGTCCGGATCGACGTTGATCGCGTGTGAGCGGACTGGACGCCACGCCCGATTGATCGAGCTAGAGCCGCTGTATTGCGATGTCATTGCACGCCGCTACGTCGCCTATGGCGGGAAGCAGCCCATTTTGGAAGGCGACGGCCGCACGTTTGACGAGATATCGGCCGCCAGAAAGACTGCTGGGTGACCGCAGAGCCGCTATCCGATCTTGAAATCGGAAAAGCCGCCGAGCACTTAGTCGTGGCCGATCTGATTCTGTCGGGCTATCGCGCCTATCTGACGGATCAAGGCGTTCCTTACGACGTCGTTCTCGATTGCGCCAGTTCCCTGTTTCGAGTGCAAGTGAAGGCGACTCGCGCAGCCCGAAAACTGCCGGGGAAGCGCGCGCTCGGCACAGGATATCTGTTCCAGGTACGGAGAGCTGGTAAGGGCGGCCGACGTGTGTACGCCGATGACGAATTCGACATCATCGCTCTGGTCGCCCTGGACATTCGGGTGATTGCTTATCTGCCGTTCTCTGAGAGCGTTCTGCAGACGATCCACTTGCGACCTCCGGGCTATCAACACCACGCACGCGCCGAGCGAAGACGGAACATCGATCAGTTCCCGATTGAGGCAGCCCTGGCCGTACTGACCAGCAAGCGGCCGGTCCTGGCACAGCCGCATAGTTCACCTCGCCTTGTTGCTATGGAACAGCCAAGGTTGTTTGAAACCGCATGACCGCGCTCCGTGCTCCTGAGGACCAAACTACCGGGCGGGAAGGGTTGCAGTGTGAAATCGACCGCTGCCACGCCGAGATCGCCGAAGCACAGCGGCTGTTGCGGGCCGGGCACCCCGATGTGCAGGGCCTGTGCCTTGCGTTGTCGGACTGGTCGGCGGAACTGAGGATCTTGGAGCAAGAGGAAAGAGACCTGCCGCTGGAAGGAACGAACTCATGAATGGAAACATCGTCGGCCTCCTCATCCCAACTATCGGTCTCGTTTCGGGTCTGGTCGCGACGTACGTGAGTCTCCAAAATCGTGCGTTGCTGGCAGAGGTACGCAAGGAACTCGCCGAGCTGGAGAACCGGATTATCACCCGGATCAACGGAACGTTCGTGCGCGCCAGCGAGTGCCACCTCAGAGAAGAACACTTGCACGAGCGGCTCGAAGATCTGGCGGAAGAGTTGAGGAAGAGAAACGCCGCCGGCTCGTAATGCCAGCACGGCGGGAGGAAGGCTACTGGGGTTTGATGCGGTAACGCCAGCGCAGGTAGGCGAGGTAGAGGCGGCCGATCAGGAGCCATAAGCAACCTGGTCTCGGCGTGTGGATGGCAGGCGGCAGCGACTTCGCGGCCTCCAAGTAGCGAAGGAGGAGCCGCTGCTCCTCCTCGCCGTGGTCTCCGAATTCGATCATCATGGCGGCCGGCTACCGAGCGTTGATCCGATATGCACGCTCGCCGTCCGGCCGCTTGAAGGACTCGACGTTGAGCCCCATCTTCTTGGTGAGGCTGCCGGAGATGAAGCCCCGCACGCTGTGCGCCTGCCAGTAGGTGGCTTGCATGATGTCCTTTAGTGACGCGCCATCCGGGCGCTTCAGCAGGTTGATGACGATGGCCTTCTTGCTGCCCTCGCGCGCCGTGGGCGTGGCGCTCTCGGACTTGGCCGCCTTCCTCGGCTCCTTGGCCTTTGGCGCGACGTCGGCCGCCTGTGGCGTGGGGGCGGCGTCCAGGCGTTGGATGGCCTTCCAGATCCGGGCGACGGCCGTCTTGCGGTCGGTGAACTTCTTGACCGGCTTCAGTTCGTCGAAGGGCGCCACTCCGGCGAAGCTGTTCCAGACCTGGAGCAGCCGGTCGGTGGGCCAGTTCGCGGCGAGTTTGGCGAGATCCTTGTCGCTGGCGAAGTGCTCCTGGCCTTCCGGAATCTGGTCGGCGGCGGGGAAGGCCGTGATGTTGTTGTCGGTGTCTATCGCGAAGAGTCGCATGATTCGGTTTCTCCTTTCTCAGAACTTGAGGCCGCCGAGCTTCCCGTCGGCGGTGATGGTGAGGTCCTTGTAATAGCCGCTGTTCACACGTGCCCAGCCGAACGGCGTTGCGATTTCATGCCGGGCGGCGATGCGGCTCAACTTCAGCCGGTGCGTTCCGTTTTCGAACTCCTTCTTGAGGTGGCCCCAGCGGTCGAGCTTCCAGCCGCTCCGCGTGGCCCAGGCGATCAATTCGTCCTTGGTGATCATGGCGAACCCATGAATCACTTCGTTCGCGGCGAATAGCAAGCTCTTCTTCACGAGAAAGAATCGATGCCCGTCGTCAGTCTGCGCGCTTATGCCAAGCATCGCGGCGTTACTCTGAAGGCCGTCCAGAAGGCGATCCAATCCGGGCGGATTCGGACCACGAGCGACGGTAAGATCGACGTCGATCAGGCCGACGCCGACTGGGTGCGCAACACCGGGCCGCGCCAGGCGAGCATCGCCTCTTCATCGCCAGCGCCGCGCCGTGCGCAGACGCCCGCCGAATCGCCACGGCCGGAGCCCGCCGCGGCCGGACCGCTCGATTATGCGCGCGCCCGCGCAGTGCGCGAGAACTACCTGGCGCGCCTCGCCAAGATCGAGTTCGAGGAGCGTTCGCGAAAGCTGGTCAGCCGCGACGAGGTGCAGGTGGCGGCGTTCAACAAGTTCCGCACGTTCCGCGACGGCATGCTGAACATCCCGGATCGCGTCGCGGCCGTCCTGGCAGCGGAATCCGATCCCACCAGGGTTCACGAGATTCTCGCAACGGAGATCCGGAAGGCTTTACTGGAGTTCGCCGATGGCGCCAACCGTTGACGAGATTTATCGCTCGGCCGCCGCCGCGGGTGCGCGTCCCGATCCGCTGCTCACGGTCTCGGAGTGGGCCGACCAGTACCGCGTGCTCTCGACGCGCGCCTCGGCCGAACCGGGACCGTGGCGCACGGAGCGGACTCCTTACCTGAAGGAGATCATGGACTGCCTGTCTCCGTCCTCGCCCGTTGAGCGCGTGGTCTTCATGAAGGGCGCCCAGGTGGGCGCACCACTCGCGCTGGACACGCCCATCCCAACCACGTCTGGCTGGACCACGATGGGTGAGATTCGGGCCGGAGATGTCGTGTTTGACGAAAACGGGCAGACCTGCCGCGTGCTCGGCACCTCACCAGTCCTTTATGGGCGGGCCTGCTACCGAATTCAGTTGAGTGATGGCGCAGAGTTCGTCTGTGATTCCGACCATCGCTGGGTGGTATGGGATGACCTGGGCCCGGGCAAACGGAGGTTGATCAATACCACGACCGGCGAAATGTTCTCGCGCCACAAAGTCCGGGGGAAACGGAATCGTTACGCGATCGATGTGGCCGGTCCTCTGGTGCTGCCGCAGGCGGATCTGCCGATTGATCCCTACCTGCTCGGTGTATGGCTGGGGAACGGAGCCGCCTCGATGAATCAGATTACCGTGCATGAGGATGATTCCGAGTTCAGCAGCACGTTGGCCGAATGCGGCTTCGATGTAGAGTTCCGTCTCCCGGTTTGGCGCAAAGGGAAGGCCGCAAATCTTCTCGTCGATGGCGGCCGGCAGCCTGAACGCGATCAGTGCGGCCGGTTTACCGCGATTGCCGATGAGCCGTCGTTTGTTGGTCTACTGAAGAAACTGGGTCTGCTATGCAATAAACACATTCCGGCCCAGTACCTTCGGTCCTCAGCCTCTCAGCGGCTCGCACTGCTGCAAGGGCTGATGGACACGGACGGCCACTGCACCAAGCGCGGCCATTGCGAATTCACCACCTCCTCTGAGGCGCTGCGCGATGGGACCTACGAACTGATCGTCTCCCTCGGTTTGAAAGCCACAGTTCGGGTAACCAACAGGCCATCAGGCAAGCGACCTTACTTCAAGCCCCACTATCGCATCCAATTCTTGGCGTATTCGGATCTCCCGGTTTTCCGGCTGAAGAGAAAGCTCGCCCGGCAGAAAGACCTGAGCGAGCGCTGCAGGCCATCGGAGACGTTTCGGCGGCGCGTCGTATCCATCCAGCCCGTGGACTCGGTTCCGGTGCGTTGCATCGCGGTGGATTCGTCATCTCACTTGTATCTGGCTGGCCGTGCCATGGTGCCCACCCACAACACCGAGTGTGGCAACAACTGGATCGGCTACGTCATCCACCAGGCGCCCGGCCCGATGATGGCCGTGCAGCCCACCGTGGAGATGGCGAAGCGGAACTCGAAGCAGCGCATCGATCCGCTGATCGAGGAATCCGAGGTGCTGCGCAAGCTGGTACGCGATCCCCGCTCGCGCGACTCCGGCAACACGGTTCTTGCGAAGGAGTTTCCCGGCGGCGTGCTGGTGATGACCGGCGCCAACAGCGCCGTGGGCCTACGCTCGATGGCGGCGCGGTACCTGTTCCTGGATGAGATCGACGGCTACCCGGGCGACGTCGACGATGAGGGCGATCCGATCCAGCTTGTGGCGGCCCGTGCGCGGACTTTCGCGCGGCGGAAGATTTATCTCGTATCGACGCCCAAGATCACGGGATTGAGCCGCATCGAGGCCGCGTTCGAGGAAAGCGATCAGCGCCGGTACTGGGTGCCGTGCCCGGTTTGCGGCGAATATCAGACGCTGAAGTTCGCGCAGCTCACTTGGCCCAAGGGGAAGCCGAAGCAGGCGGTATATGTTTGCGAACACTGCTCGGCGCGCATCGAGAATCATCAGAAGCACACGATGCTCGCGCGCGGCGAGTGGCGGCCCAGCGCGGTGGGCGATGGGCGCACGGCGGGATTTTGGCTCTCCAGCCTCTACAGTCCCGTGGGTTGGTTCAGTTGGGCCGATGCCGCGGAGATGTTTGAGAAGGCGCGCAAGAATCCAACGCTGCTTCAGGTCTTCGTCAACACCGTGCTCGGGG
>DASRBG010000123.1:0-12641 GCA_035653735.1 Gemmataceae bacterium | reverse complement strand
CGACAGCGTCGGGCTTCCACGGGGTTGGTTGTTTCGACCGTCTGCACGATGACCTCATTCTGGTCAGGCCCGTACAAGCTATCAGTCGAATGTTAACCAATGCTTTAACTTTTGATCGCGGGATCTGGAGACTCGGTAGTTAGGACGACACCCGCAGTGGGGCGCGAAGGGATTTTCCCTGCTCCGGGATGAAATCGTCTGGGGCAAGCTGACCCCCTATGCGAGCGCAATTCCATCAGAGTCGAGATCGCGATGATAATCATGTCTCGCCGCACAACATGGTGAAACCGTTTAGCCGGGCCGCGACCACTCGGACGTAAGCTTCGGGGCAACAAGGCCGCTCGCCCCAAGATAAGACCGCCATCTATGAACGTCGGCAAATCACAAACAAAACGGTCCATGTTCTTTTTTGAAGTCAGCCCCACGAGCTTGCCTTTCCCGCCGGCTTCTTCCGCGACCTTGGCGCTGATTTGCATGCGTGGTCCTGGAAGTCCCTGTCCCATTCCGCCGAATGGCTGACAGGCGGTGATCAGGATCGAGCGCCGCGCGCTGATCAGTTCGAACTGCACGCGGATTTCGCCTGGTCCTTGGTGCGCGGCGCGATCCCAAATTATCCCGTCGCCTGTGCTCGGCTCTGATGAGAAAGCGAGGCATCGGGGCCGCTGTCATAACTGGCGGAGAACGATGACGGTGTGCTCGACGAAGGGGCTCGCTATTTTCCTGGGTCAGCGGAGAGAGACCATTGCAGTTCCGTCCATGCCCAGCACTCGGGCCGCCCCAGTCGATAGGTCTATGCATCGTCCCTTCACAAATGGGCCACGGTCATTTATTCGAACCGTAACGCTTCGCCCGTTTGAATGTGAGGTGACTGTGACGCGAGAGCCGAACGGTCTAGAACGGTGCGCTGCGGTCATCGCGCTTGGGTCCATCCGTTCACCGGACGCGGTTCGGCCGCCGGCGTAACCATAGCGGGAAGCGATACACGTTTCGGCAAATGCAGGAGCTGCGAGGCAAACGAGAGCTAACGTGGCGCACACTGGACCTATCATTTTCTGACTCTCGTTGAGATTGAATTGAATTTGCTTTTCGACGACGGCAAAGATCTTCCCGCAGAGTTGCGGGATGCGGCACAAACGACCTGTCAACTTGCGGGGTCATCTCTCGTTGCAGGGTACAAACGAATGCACGCGGCGGCGTTCCTCCCCAGCAATCCGTCTGGATCTGCAAGAATGCATGGAACTTTCCTTGCCGGTACCGCACTAAGGAGCGCGCTTTTGCTAGAAGCTCAGGGAGCGCTCGGTCAGCGAGGGCGCAACTGATGGCAACGACAACGATGCCGTTTTATTCGAGAAAAGATGCAGGAAAACTCGTAATGGCTGAGGCACAATATCGGACATGCCTCAAAAATACGTAGGTCCCGCGCTCTGATGGGACCAAGCCAGCCTTTTGCGATCCAGAGATCGAGGCCTGGCCCTTCAACTCGAACAAGAACGGCCCTTTGATCTCCTCGATGTATTTGATCTCCTCGATATAGATGAATAGAGCACCCGTCCTGCGCAGGCTCGACGGCGTTGGTGACTCGATCAGCGCGCGCGGCGTCGTCGAGATCGGCGAAGGCACGCGGGTCAATGAATTTCCCTTAAAGCCGACTCGTTTTCCGGCAGCCAAAGATGGCCAGCTACGCCAGCCGTCCGACCAGTCCTCCAAGGATCGGCCGCCCACAGGCCTCCTTCCACCGATTCCAGCCAATGGCATCGCAGGTGGACGGTTTCGCGGCCCGTAGGTGGCAGGAACGGCGTCGCCACGCGGTCGTTTCCTTGATCACAACGACAAGGTGATCGAACGATGTCCAACCGCGCTCAACAGATCTTTCAGCCCCAGTTCCGCTTCGGACTCGGCGGGGTGTCGCTAGGCAACGAATTCAACAAGCATACGGACAAGGAAGCCGACAGCACGCTGGAGGCTGCCTGGGACGTCGGCGTGCGCTACTTCGACGTTGCACCATGGTACGGCTTTGGCCTTGCCGAGCGGCGTTTCGGACGTCTGTTGCATGGGAAAAACCGCGACGAATATCTGCTTTCCTCCAAGGTAGGAAAACTGTTCAAGGCTTCAAAAAACAACCGGCACGCGGAAATCTACCCGCTGTCGGATTCGCCGAACGACATCGTGTTCGACTACACGGCTGACGGCGTGCGCCGCTCGATCGAGGACAGCCTGCAGAGGCTTGGCGTCGACAGTCTGGACGTCGCCTTCGTCCACGACATCTCGCCGGACTTCGCCTACTTCCCCAACGGCTGGGAAAAACAGTACGAGATAGCCCGCAAGGGCGCATTCCCGGCGCTGTCGAGGATGCGCGACGAAGGCATCATCCGGGCCTGGGGCATCGGCGTGAACACGCCGCTGCCGATCCTCAAGGTCATGGATGACGCCGATCCGGACGTCTGCTTGTGCGCTCGCCAGTATTCCCTGATCGATCACGCGAGCGCGGTGAACGACCTTTTTCCGGCCGTCCGGAAGAAGGGCATTTCGCTGGTCATTGGCTCATCCCTCAACGCCGGCTTCATCTCCGGAAGTCCGCGCTTCAACTACGGCAAGGAAAACTTCAAGGTTCCTGCCGAGGTCATCGAAAAGCGCAGCAAGCTTCAAAAGGTCGCCGACCGGTACGGAGTGGACCTGCGCACCGCCGCACTTCAGTTTTCGGCAGCAGCAGACGTCGCCGTTGCTCTGGTCGTCGGCGCGCGGAGCGACGGGCAGATCCTAGAGGATTGGAATTCACTGCAGGCCAAGATCCCTGCGGAATTCTGGAGCGACTTAAAAAAGGATGGACTGGTCGAAGACGGAGCGAGCCTCCCGGCTTCACCCGCCTGAATTCGGTCCGGCAGGAATCGGACGAACTGTGCTCGCCTGCTCGTTTGCACAGACGGCAGTAGGAGAACGAGATGGCAGATCAGGTCCGGCGCAAAGAGCAAACACTGGACCAAATGGCTCGGAGTCGAGAACCGCTGTGCCGTTCAGCAGCTTCAGTGAATTCACGAAGGGGGCGACAAAGGGTTCGCACTCGACGAATCCCGCCCCCTCACCTGCTTCGCCGGCATCTTGGGCAAACCGGACGTCGGTCCGGAAGGTCGGAGGGCCTGACCATCAGCGACCGATGCGCCTTGCTGACAACCGAGCCGAACGCCGAGGTCGGTGCCATTCGTCCGAAGGCGGGACCCGTGATCCCGACGACGCCGGAGGAGTGGAGGCCTGTATGACGGCGCCTCCAGAAGAGTGGTTGCTGCACCAGGGAACCCGAAATCCTCCCTTGCACGGGCATTCCGTCTTTGGGACCCTGATGGACGGGGGTAAAATGTCTCTTGCTGGAGCGGTCTGGAATTGCGCCGCTTGCGCTCACCCGCCCGGTAATGATGCGAGCGCGCTGATAGGCTGTACGCCGGGAGTTTCATTGACTTGTCGATGACGCTGGGATGGCGTTGCTGGATCGCTCGACCGTTCGGGCCTGTGAACCAAGTAACAATACGCGCCGCTGGCATCTGCGACAATGATTGCTCCCTGGAACACCGAGCTAACGGGGGATCGACGATGTTCAGTCAGAGTGAAATCGAACGCGACCGTTCCCGCAATCGACGCTGGCTTCTCCGCCAAGGAGCGCTGGCGCTCCCATTCGTTCTTGCCCTCCGACCTGCACGTTCAGCTGAGCGGGTGGGCTCGGTCGAAGACGTCACGGGCGAGGCATTCGCCGAGCGTGAGTCGGTCCGCCGCACGCTTGATCGGGCCGCGCCAGTTTTTCTCAGCGAGGAAGTCGAGACTGGCGTCGCGTCCCGACTCGCAATGCGGCTCGGCCGCGATACGACGGTGAGGCTCGGCGAACAAGCGCGGCTGAAGATCGATCGGTTTCTCGTCGATGCCGGCGGGGACATGACGCTGCTCTCGGGGCCGTTGCTGTTCGATGGACAGCCGCGCCGCGCGGGAGTGCAAATTCGCAGCCCTTTCGCACTGATAGCGGTACGCGGCACGCGATTCTTCGCGGGGCCAAGCAACGACCGCTTCGGCGTGTTCGTTGCGCGCGGCTCGGTGGCGGTGACCGCGGCGGGTCAGCAAGTGATCCTGCGCCAAGGAGAAGGTACGGACATTGCCTCGCCCGGGACGCCGCCGACGCCGGTCAAACGATGGGCGCCTGAACGCATCCGCGCCGCGCTCGCAAGCGTCAGTTGAATGTCTTGAGCCGCTGGCTTCCGTTTTGGAAGAAACACGCCGGCAAACCATGGGGAGCCCTCCCACTGTCATCGCAAACAACTCTGTTCGGCGTCATCGCGCGCCATCCCGATGGGTAGGATCCGTCGAACATTGCAGCAGCGCCTGCCGGTAGCGGCGGGTTTGGTGGCGCTGACTGCTTGTCTGGCGGCAGCTCTGTTGCTTCCCATGACCACGAGCGCCGTACTGCGCGACGTCGCCTTCGACATCGAGCTCTCCGGCGACCAATGGCTGCGCAGACCCCCACCATCAGACCTGAAGGTGATCGTTATCGACATCGATCGTCGGTCAATCGATGCACTGGGCGGCTGGCCGTGGCCGCGGGAGACGTTGGCGCGACTCGTCGAGGCAGTGGTAAGCGCGCGGCCCGCTGCGATTGCGATCGACATACTGCTCGCGGAGCCCGACGACCGTTCGCCAGCGGCCCTCGCGCGGCGGCTTGGATCGGTGACCGGTCGCGCCGAGATCAGTATGCTGGCAGACGGCCTCCCGGACGGCGACAAGCGGCTGGCGCGAGCGGTTGGCAAGGCCCCTGTTGCGCTCGGCTTTGTGCTCGACCCCGATCGCAACGGCGCATTGCCGGGTGCTGCGATCATGAGCCGCGGGCCCCTACCGTTCGACGATCTGTGGCAGGCCTCTGGCGCGATCGGACCGACAGAGCCACTTGCCGCCGCGGCGAGCGGGCTTGGCGCTCTCTCACTGCCTGGTAGTGCCGATGGCGCCATCCGCCAGGTTCCGCTCTTCGTTGCCGCCGGCCATGTCCTGATCCCCGGTCTGGCTGCCGAAGCGCTGCGCCTCACAGAAGGCGCCTCTAGCTATCTTATCGAAGGCAAGCCCCCAACGCTGGTGGTCGGTAGCCGGCGGGTTGCGTTGTCGCGTGATGGACTGCTGCGGCTCGTCCCGGTGGCGCCCTCGCGTCGCGTCACCCGCACGCTCTCTGCAGTCGATGTCCTTGAGGGAGACGACGGCGGCGGCCGACTGGCGGGCGCACTTGTGTTGCTCGGCGGCTCCGCGCCCGAGCTAGGCGGCTTGCGCAAGACGCCCGCGGACCCGCTGACCCCGTCGGTGCAGATTCAGGCCGATGCCGTCGAGCAGATGGCCTCCGGCCGCGTGCCACGCACGCTGGCTGCCAGTCCGATTGTGCAGCCGCTCGCGGTCCTGGTGATTGGGGCGCTTGCTGTGGTGTTTGGCGCCGCCTTGTCACCAGCCACCGGCAGCGCGATCTTGACCGCTGCGGTCGCGCTTCTGTGGATCGCCGCAATCGCCGCGTCGGCGCTGGCGGACCGCCTCGTCGATCCGCTGTCCCCCTCCATTGCGGCTGGGCTGGTATTCACCATAACGGCGGGCACGGCCTACTCGTTGACGCGCCGGCGGGAAGCGTTCGTGCGCCACCGGCTTGAACAGCATCTCGCGCCGGCGGTCGTTCGTCGCATTGTCGAACAACCCGACCTGGTCAAGCTCAATGGCGAACGACGCGAGGTCACCTCGCTGTTCACAGACATCGAGGGTTTCACTGCCACAATGCATCGCGCCGGCCCCGAGGAGCTGGTCGCGACGCTCGACGAGTATTTCGAGGGCGTCGCGGGCATCGTGATCGGACACGGCGGCATGGTCGACAAGATCGTCGGAGACGGCTTGCATGCGATCTTCAATGCACCGCTCGACCTTGAGAAACATCCGCAACGCGCCATCGAATGCGCGCTCGCCATTCAGGAGTGGAGCGAGGGCTTTCGCCGCCGCGCCCCCGCGGCGGCAATCCGGCTCGGTCGCACGCGTATCGGTATCGAGACCGGGGCCGCCGTTGTCGGCGACGTCGGCATTCAATCCAAGCTCGACTACACGGCTCATGGCGATGCCGTGAACATGGCGGCGCGGCTCGAAACTTGCAACAAGGAGCTCGGTTCGACGATCTGTGTCGGGCGTGGTGCAGCTGCGCGATGCGATGTGCCGCTACTGCGCCCGCTTGGACGGCTGACCGTCCGCGGGCGCGAGGAGCCAATCGAGGTCTTTGAGCCCTGGCCGGAGGACGCGCCGCCCACCTGGCGGGAAGCATATCTGAAAGCCTACGCCATGCTCGACTGTGATGCGGCTCAGGCTGCTACGCTGTTGCAGAAGCTGATTGCCGAGCGTCCTGCAGACCTTCCGATGCGCCGGCTCACCGAGCGCCTGCCTTCGATATGCGAGTCCAGTCGGTCGCCGGTGTCGCCCGCGCCGAGGACGTAATTAAAAAGCCGCAGATCATCTCTTTTGGCACGAAGCGGCCGATGACCGGACACACTGTCCCCCAGCAGCAGCAAAGTGCCCAGCGCTGCCAAGTGGTGTGGCAATTCGCAATCTCGGCGCGCGTTCATGTCGCTGACGAACAACGCGGCTGCTTTCTTTAGATCGCCTTGATCAAGATACCCGAGGGCTCGTTGCTTGCACCGCTCGACGTATCTGTCGCGCAGCACGTCATTTATCAGGGAACGATCCATTTTTCGCTTTCCCCAAACCGATGACTGTTTCCGGAGACCGAACGATTTCGAGCTGTCTGTTCGAAAGGCGACAAACAAACGTTTTTTAGTCGAAGTGTGGGAATTAGAACACAGACGCGCGCAACCCGACCGATAACGGCGTACGGTCTACTATCAAACTACGCTCGCAGCACCGAACTCGCGTCCTTCCAAGGCGTGCGATATCATACGCTCGATCCGAAGCGGCAGAGTTACCCGGATCGGAATGCCTCCGCTGACTAACGGTCCCGGAGGCTTTTCCGTTTTGGATGGAAACGCGTGCAGGGCTGGCATGTCAGCGATATCAATGTGTGGGTTAGCGGTCCCAGGCGGCTGATCCACCACGGTGATGTGACAACTCGCTTGCTGACGAGAAAATCGAATGCCCATCAGTCCAGTATTGGCACTTCATGGTAAGGGCCTAGTGGTTTGGCCGTGCCTCGTTAAGAGCAGCGGCCAATTCGTCGATATGATAAGGCTTCGGCAGGATCTGAACCCCCAGTACCTCTGCATCCTGAGCCGCGGCTTCCGAATATCCGCTGGTCAGCAAAACCGGGATATCGCTTCGCCGTCTCATAAGCTCCCGCGCAAGCTCAATTCCGCTCATGCCGCCCGGCATCATGATATCGGAAAAAACGAGATCGATAGAGCGGCCGTCTGCCAAAGCACCGAGAGCTGCTGCGGCACTGGCCGCTCGCGTGACCCCATACCCGAGTTCCACAAGCATCTCACTTACTAACGTGGCAACTTCCTCATCGTCCTCGACGAGCAGTATTTGACCATGGTTGCTTTTCTTCGGCCGTGCCCTCTTGAAGTCGGTGAGGTGCCGCTCGTTGGAAGGAACGCTTCGCGATCTGGGTAGATACAGTTCAACTGTTGTACCTTGGCCTGTTGTCGATTTTACGCGTGCTGTGCCACCTGACTGCCTAACAAAGCCATGAACCTGCGCTAGACCTAATCCAGATCCTTTACCGACGTCTTTTGTTGTGAAGAAGGGCTCAAACACCCGCGGCACGACTTCCGGTGCCATGCCAATGCCTGTGTCAACGACTGAAAGCCGCACGTAGTCGCCAACAATCTCCTCGTCATTTAGGTTGGATAAATTCTCTCCTTTGACAAGAATCGTGCCTCCATCGGGCATCGCGTCCCGGGCGTTCACGGCCAGATTAAGAATGACCAGTTCAAGCTCCCCCGGATCGACCTCAACCGGCCAAAGCCAATCGGGAAACAGGAACTCGACATGAACGTCACCTCTTAAGGTCCGATCGAGCAGCTCCCTCATCCCTCCCATTTGTGTAGCGATGTCGACTGGCTCGGGCCGAAGAGTTTGGCGGCGGGAGAAGGCCAGCAGCTGCTTCGTCAAACCGGAACCCCGCCGCGCTGCCTGGATCATCCCGTCCATCAGGCGACGCCGACGTGCAGGGTCTGTTTGGCGGTCGAGCATGTCCAGACCACCTGAAATGACCATTAGCAAATTGTTGAAGTCGTGAGCAACACCGCCCGTAAGCTGGCCGAGGGCTTCGATCTTCTGCGCCTGGCGAAGGGTCTCTTCCACCCGGGTGCGCTCTGCCATCTCGATACGTAGCTGCTCGTTAGCCTCCTCTAGCGCCCGCGTACGCTCGATCACAAGCTTCTCAAGCTCCTGGGCGGCCTGCTCGCGCGCTTCAAGCAGGGTCCGGATCTCATATTGCCGGCGGCGCGCGCGCCTCGCTGATTGAATAGCGCTCGTCAGCGTCATCGGTTGAACAGGTCGCTCGAGCAGGGAAACATTGCGTAGCAATTCAACGATGCCACGGCGCCATGTAACCACTGAAGGCTTCTCTCGATGGCTCGTAAGAATCACAAACGGAAGATCCGACCAAGGCGGCTGTTTCGCCACCCACATTGCCAGGGGATCGATGTCCTTCCCGAACAGGCCTTCCTCGGCAAGGAATACAGCGCCGGCACCGGCACTTATCTCTGAGACCAGTTCAGGCAGACCTCGGCAATTTATCGCTTCCAGCTTCAGGCTGCGGAAGAGTTCGACCGACGCTGGGCCATCGCGCCCTATTGGCGCAAATACGAGAACACAGTCATCTCGGTTGACGCCCATCCTAACCCTCCGGCACTTCCGTGCCGCTATAGTGCGGATTGCCGGAAAATATGCCGCGGAACTCCTTCAGCGGGGGGCCGAGCGTGATGCCGGAACTGCTCAGGCGAAATTCGCGAATAGTATGCTCGTGATTGCCGCTACGTTTCTTTACGACTGACAATGCGCGCCGTACCGTTCCGCCGAACTCGAAATACCGAAGCATAATGACCGCGTCGCTCAGGTAACTGATATCGAGCGGGGTATCCATAGGGCCTACCAATCCATGTTGAGCGAGGATCAGGATTGTCAGGACACCTTGTTGTGCCAGGAAGGTCAGGAGCTCATGCATCTGCAAGATGAGAAACCGCTCATCCGGCATCGCGTTCAGGTATCCATTTAGACTATCGATGACCACAACGCGCGCATCATCTTCTTCGACGCTGTTGCGCACATTAGCGGCGAATTCCCCGGGCGACAGCTCGGCAGGATCGATTTGTTGGAACCGTATACGTCCAGAGGCGAGGTATCTTTCGAGAGGAAGTCCTAACGTTCGAGCGCGGGCTTCAACTGTGCCGCGGCCCTCATCAAAGGCAAAAAGGACGGCATGCTCGTCGCGTTCGGCGGCTGCTATCGCATAAGTAAGCGCAAGGGAGGACTTTCCGACTCCTGCCGCACCGATTAGAAGCGCATTGGTGCCACGCTCCAGCCCGCCTCCTAAGAGCTGGTCGAGCTTGGCGTTGCCGCTCGAAGTGAAGTCACCCGCGAACGGCTTGTGATGCTCAGCTGCGATGAGCCGTGGGAAGATCCTCAATCCGCCTTTCTCAATTGTGAAATCGTGGAAACCGCCGCGAAAGCGAATGCCGCGCATCTTTATCACGCGAAGCCGGCGGCGCTCCGCCCCATAGTCAATCGCAAGCTGTTCGAGCATCACGACGCCATGCGCGATCGAATGCAGCTGGAGATCGTCCTGGGAAGAGGACAAGTCGTCAAGGAGGACGACCGTGCAATTGCGATCGGTGAAAAAATGCTTTAGTGCCAAAACCTGGCGCCTATATCGAAGCGAGTTCTGAGCGAGAAGGCGCAGCTCTGACAGACTGTCAAGCACCACGCGGGTTGGATTGATGCGTTCGACCTCGTTGAATATCAGGTTGGTTGTCTCGCTCAGCTCCATCTCGGCGGGATGAAATACGGTTAGCTCTCGTTCGGGATCGAGCGTCGTCTCTGGCGGCACAAGTTCGAATATTTCGACGCCTTCCAGACTCCAGCCATGCCGGCGCGCGACAACTTTCAACTCCCGCCTGGTTTCGGATAGCGAGATATAGAGCACGCTTTCGCCATCCTGCACGCCTTTGAGCAGAAACTGGAGCGCTATGGTGGTCTTCCCCGTCCCGGGCCTGCCCTCATATAGGTACATACGATTGGCATCGAAGCCACCTCCAAGGATGTCATCAAGACCGTCGCTGCCAGTCGAAATTCTTGGCACGTCGTGCGTATCACTGTCGTGGACAGTATTAGATGGGCAGATCATGGGACGCTCTGATGCTGTTCTCAAAATGAGGAGAGCCCGCGCCTCACGCCGATGGCGGCCAAGGGTTTAATTGACGCGAAGCAGTAAAGAGAACTCAACTTCCTCGGTCCAAGTTCCAGTAGCTTCCCTTCGCGATCTCAAGGCTCGCTGGGTGCGTGGGACCAGTTTAGATGAACTTTGCAGATGGGCGGACCAAAGCGGAAGTTGGCATGCAGAGTGCAAGCCGGGACGCCGCAGGTTGTCGGCCGACTCAAGACGCTGAGGGACGCTTAGCGCGTTGTGGGCTTGCGCCAACTGCAAGCCCTTCAAGGTGACCTCGTCATATCGAAGCCAGAGATCGCGCGGGGATAGAGGACCAACGTCAGGAAGGCCGCCGGCAAGGCAAATACTGCGAGGCAGCTGCGTACGAATTCTTATAACTGCCAGCCCCTGGAACCCTGGGCCCTGTCGACAAGTCTCCCCAGTGGGCGAACTGCACGACCGGCTTTGGAGCAATTCGAACCTTCTCTCTCAAGCCCAGTTGATCTACCATGAAAATTATAGTCGGAAACTGCAAGCGAAACCACAGAACTGGTCACAGACCTGGCCGCGGACGCTACGCGGGAAGAGTTGGCCGATTTCCTAAAGCAAACATTCGATGATCTCCCGACCGCTGACATGAACTCGGTCCACCCGGGCATGAAAGGACCAATCGAGACTGCTAGTTGAGCCTTGGGGTGTTGCCGCCGAATCGATTTAGGGATTGCCGGGATGAAGCGCTATATCTTTGGCCTCACGGGAAGCCATGAGGTAGAGGACGGGCAAGAGCTGACGTTCGAAACCGACTTAGCTGCGTTCGAAGCTGCGCGCTGGCTCGCCGCAAGGCTGGTGAGCAGTCACCCAGAGCTGAGCGGCACCACGAGTGTCTTCGCCAAACGCAAGGATGGCGGTGAGACCTACTACGTGAGCCTCTAGCGCTTGGGACGTGCCTTCCGCCTCAGCCGCGCCTTGGCTATCTCCTGTCGCTTGGTCTTGGCTCCGATCCGCCGCTGCACCTGAACAACGAGGTCCCCTTCGGGCGGTAGACGTTCGACCAGATCGGGCATGTGGTGTTCGATGACTTCCCGGATCGACGGCGCGATCAAATCGATCTCGTCAAAGCTAACCTTGCGCCAACTGCCAAGGTCCTCTTCGGTCATCGGCTCGTCCTCTGGGAGGAGCGGTAGTTCCTTGTCGCGCTTCATCGCCACTACCCAGGGGAGGCTCAGACGAAAAACGGCCTCAGCCACATAGCCAGGGGGGATGACTTGTGCTGAGGCCGCTTTGGACAACTCGCTTCGATTGGGGAGACGAAGCATATCGATAAGCCACTTCAAGCTCATCAGTTCCAGCGGACAATCGCGAGATGTACGGCCGGTAGCTCTCGTTGATGTGTTCTGCCGGGCTCGGCGCTCGACCAAGCGCCGACCACGTTCCGGACGCCCATTTATTTCTGTCCGGGCTGCGACTGCGCCGAGGTCTTGTTCGACTCGGCCATGTTGGCCTCGTGATGGCCGATGGCGCACCCGGCTGCGGCGCCGAGTTTGCCGTGACCGGCCAGGTGCCCGGCGACCCCGCCGGCAACGGCTCCCTTGATGCATCCCTTGGCTTCCGCGGCACCGCAGGAGGCGAGCGCAACTCCGGCAACGCAAGCGAACGCAACAATCCGTCTCATGAGTGATCTCCAGCAGTTTGTTGGAGTCAATTTCTGCGGAGGTGCTCAGTTCCCGGGTTCGACCTGGGGCGGTAGCCGCGCCGAGGAGTACCGAGGTGCTCAGCGACAGCCTCGACGCAGTGAGCATGTTCGGCCCGTCTGGCGGCGAACACGCCGGCATCGATCGACCTCTTCAGACTGAAGCCAGCCGCCTGTAGGCGCGCGCGCAGCGCCTGGACTTCCTTGATCGAGATGTGGAGAGCCTAGCAATATTTCAGAGACAGAATCGTTAAGAGCCGAAAACGTAAAGGACACTGCGCAATCCTGTTCAAGGCCAATCGCAGCGGCTGGCCACGCGCGCAAGGCGGTTGAGGCGACAAAAAATAGCGTCGCACCTATGAACTTTGGCTCAGTTGGCTCGTACCTAACGGCGGAGCTGCGGGTTCTGCTGACTTGGCAGAATCATTTCAAGTGGTTGGCTGGGTCGCCCGATTTCTGGACTCCCGGGCGGCCCCACCAGAAGCGTGAGACCCGAATGGGGCTGGCATGTTCAAGCCTCGCCACGGAGCATATGGCGCGTTCGGCTGAAAGCTAGATTCCAAATTCGGACAGGGGTGTTCTTCT
>DASRBG010000122.1:0-2795 GCA_035653735.1 Gemmataceae bacterium | reverse complement strand
GTCCTGAGCTGGCTGGATAAGCTGTGGCACATTGACTCAAGCGTGCTTTCTGGTCGCAATTTTGAGCTGCAAATATGCTCAAACTTGGATCGTGATGACGCCTTCTGATTCGCTCCCGACAGACCTTGCCGGTGCCCACACATCTATTTTTGGCTATGTTAATGCGCTGATTTTTCGGCGCAATTTTTTTCGATCGCGCGGCGCGATCCGAACTGCGAACCGACAAAAATTTCTGGTGCTGTTTTTCAAAAGAAAATCACGCGATTCCAATTCAACGAGGTTTCAGCGACTATCGACAACGACTGGTCGATTCTTCGCCTCGTCGATCGCGCAGCGCGTCGTGAGGTCGGCGCGAAAAATACCGTCACCCCTTATAACATCGCCTGTCGTGGCCGCCAATTTCCTGCGCACCGATACGGTCGTCACGCCTCGCTTCAACAAGCTTGCTTCGGTGGCGGCATTTCACATTCGACAGGGACTGCCAGCCTCGGCAGTTCGCGCATCACGCACCCGCTGAAAGACTCCGGAGACGCGCGGTCACAGCCTTGCTGACGGATACATGGATTGATTTCGGAAACCGGCGCGGCAGCTCGTCCGCCAGACGGTCCATGACATCGCCGGCAATGGCACGGATTTCATCGATCAAGGCTTGAATCGTGGCCTTCGAAAGGCCGGCCGCCCTTCCCGTCTCAAAGAAATGCCGGGTCTGAATTCCGTCAATTCTGTAGTGGTTCTTGGCGCCCACGGCCATCGCGAGCTTCATTTGCTTGCGCTCGATCTGACGAGCGTCGAGGCTCGGCTGCGCCGAGAGGATGTCATAGAGAGGAGTCAGCCGGTAGGTGCCGCCCGGCCCCAGGAAGACACTGAAGTTCTTGGCGTGCCCGTCGGTCGCGCCAATGAGCCAGAACAGGATCTGAGCCTTCAGCACCGTCCTTCGATCCTCCTCCGGCGTGTCGCTTCCCTTGAGGAGATCGAGGATCTGCACCAGGCCCGGCCCGCCATCGCTCTGGTACTTCCCACCGGGAGGAACTGACAGCGCCTGGCAGCAATCCTCCTGTGGCACGCGCAACAAGCGTCCGTCGCGCGTCCAGCGCCGGTCGAAGCGCTCGATCACGAGCGCCGTGGTTTTACCGAATGTCTTGATGACGGCATCGTTGACCGGAAGCCCAAAGGCCTTAAGCAGCTTTAGACAATAGAATTCGTTCTCGACGCTGTTCGACAAATCGATGCCGTTGGGCAATTCACCGATCTGAGGCTTCAGGATATGGGTCGTCGGTGTTGTGCCGACCGGCTTGCGCCAGCGCCGGCCGTCCCAAAGCAGCGCGGTCTTCTCCTGCGCGCCGGCAATGGAGATCCGGAAATCATCGTCGCGGCTCAGACCAAGCGGCGCCTGCCCAAGGCTGCGCAGCAGCTTTTCAATGGCCGCGTCATTGACCGGATCGCCCTCGATCGCGGCAGCGCGCGTGTCGGCTTCATCGGCAAGAAACTGGAGCGCGCCGACGCAATCCCGGCCGATGGCCGCGAGCAGGCTGTAGGCATCGGCCCCGGCCGCACCGACCCTTTCCGCGACACGCCGGCGCAAGGCCTCGGAGTCGGGCAGAAGATTCTCGAAGACCGCGCTGACCGGAGCACCACGATACGCATCTTCACGCAGCGGCAGCGAAAGCGAGACCGGGATGGCATTCTCCCAGCCGAGCCAGCTGTCGTCATAGCGGAAGCTGACCGCGCCGCCGGGCTCTTTCAGAAAATGGCCGACGAGACGATTGTTGAGATAGACGCGCAGCGGTGCATGCTGGCGGCGCCGCGGCATCAGAAAATGTCCTCGATCGCCGCCGCTTGCCCCTTCGATCGCGGCCCGATCCGGAACTCGAGATCGAGCGCCGCGAGCACCGCGAGAATGGTGTCGATTCTCGTGGCCGCGTTGCCGGCCTCGATGAGCGAAATCGTCTCCTGGCGCAGACCGGCCCTCTCGCCGAGCTGGGTCTGGCTCCACTTCCGCTGCTTGCGCGCCCGGCGGATCAGGTTGCCGATCTGCTTGGGATTGCGTGCCACGTCTGCCATAGGGAACTTATGGTTCAATTCCGATAATTTGTCAATATCTGGATTGGCTAATAACGCAGACTTATGCAGCAATCACGATGAAATCGCTTCAATAAGGCCGAGAGGCGCGTCTCAATGTTTGAGCGTCAAAGATAGCGGCTTCCAATCAGTCAGGCCGCGCCTTAGCGGGGGCAGCACGAAGCGTGGATGTTTGATTGCATGCGGCCGTTGCCCCTCAGAACACGTTCGCCCGTGTCGAATGACATAGCCTTGAGATGCGAGGAGACGGTTCAGAGCAGCTTCGACCTCGGCCGGTCAGCCTCCATCGCCGATGGCTCAAGCGCGCCGATATAGTTGAGGTCGATATCAACCGACAGCCGGTCGAGACTGAGATGAAAGACATTGAGCGCCGTGCCGCCCTTGAGAGCGAACCGGTCACTCAAGATAGTGTCGCCCGCTACTTCCTGCAGGATATCGAGCAGCCGGAGTACCTTTTCGAGCGTCCCGGCCTGATGACCGGTATCGTCAGCAACGCGCTGAAGCGTCTGGAGCGAGGGCGCCGCCACTCACAGCCCCTCGAACCGGCGTTCTACGACGTCGACGGGCAGGATTACGTTCCAGCCCTTGGCCGTCCTCCCCTCTCCCGGCTTGGCGCCCAGGGCATAACGAGCCTGACGCGGCGCCATCGCGTGCAGTTGCCGGAGCGCCGTATCGGGAATGCCAAGCCGCTTTTGTTCGCGCTCGAGCCAGAAGCC
>DASRBG010000121.1:0-21772 GCA_035653735.1 Gemmataceae bacterium | reverse complement strand
CGTACCTGATTGCGAAGTTGACTGATTTGTTCGTCTGAGAGCTCGATCTGCCATGGCTGGCCTTTGGTTAATTGACGACCTGCCAGCAATCCGCGCGCGAGATAATCGAACACCGTTTGCGGGGTTACTCCACACTCCGTGCTCTATCAGCGCGTCCCGCGACTGTTCAGCGATCTGGCCTTGGCGCGCGGGTACGGCCGCCACCCCCGCCTGCAGGCGCGTAAGCCCGGCCGAAAGGGCCGAAAGGCCTGGCCGCTGCGCTTGGACAACGCGGAGGGCGTTGCCCACATATCCACAGCAGGAGCAGCAAAAAACAAGTCTTTCGAGCCGCGATTTAAGATTTGACCACGCGGCTTCGCCGATGCCAGAAACCAGACAGCCAGAACGCCTCGCGCCCCGGGCGACATCAAGTCGGAATGGTGGGCGAGATCATCTCGGAATCCTAGGCGAGATCAAATCGGTACACCCGGGCGAAATCATCGGAATCCGCACGAGTATGCGTTCGCGCGGGACGGGAAACGCGGAATCGAACTCTACGCCCCGTTGGGCATCGGATACCTACACGAGATCGACGACATAACGTCGATTGGCCGCGTGGGATCGATCAGGTTGCCTTAGGGGCGGGCGCGGCGAAGGCGGAGTGAGGTTCGATTACGTGACCGCGATCGACCACGGGGAGTTGAGTATTATCATCGAGGGCATCTCCAGACGCGCCCGCTCGACACGTTATCAGCGGGTCACGGTCCAGGGATCGATCATTGTCAGACCGGCGGCATTGAACGCACTCGTGTCGCGCGATGCCACGGCGAACCCGTGCGCGGCGGCGATCGCGGCGATATAGCCATCGGGCGTGGGGAAGCCTTTTCCGGCCGCGCGCGTCTTGATGGCGAGATCGGCATAGCGCCGTGCCGCGGCGGTATCGAAGGGCAGGATGTGGGCCGCGAACAGATCCAGCACGCCGTCGAGCGCAGCTGACAGCCTGTCCTTGCGCTTGCCGCGCGGCAGCGCGCCGATGCCGAACAACAGTTCGGCGATGGTTACGCTGGAGAGAAACAGCGTCTCGGCGGCCTGGGCGTCGAGCCAGTCACGGACCGATGGATGCGGTTCGGGCTTTATCGCCTCGGAGATCACATTGGTATCGAGCAGGATCATTCGAAGCGCATCGGCTCAGCGGGACGCGCATTGCGGCCATGTTCAAGTGCCTCGACATCGGCATTGGTGAGGCCGATCTTCCGGCTCATCTCCGAAAGGGCGGTGCCGAGCCGCAGCCGGCCCTCGGGACGCACGGCGGCCTCAAGAATGGCGCGCATTTCCGCTTCCGCGCTGCGATTGTGCTGCGCCGCGCGGACTTTCAGCGCGCGATGCGCCTCTTCGGAGAGGTTGCGGATGGTGACAGCGGCCATGATGGCATCCTCCGGACACTGACTGCGATGCTATCGAAATAGAATATTTGATAGCATCCTTCAAGAGTGATTGCGGCGGCCCTCACGCGCCGCCAGATCGGATGCCGAGCTTCTTCACCTGAGCACAGTATAGCAGAGAGATATCTACATCGGCATCATCGATTCCGCCGACACAATCATTCACGAGATGACGCATCCATCAAAGCTTGCCAGACGTCCCGCCATCGAAGTGTCGGAAAAAGTCAACTCCCGAACTTGCGCATATAGACCGGATATTCCGCCGGTCCTGGATCCAACTCTCCACCAAGGATGCGTTCGAGAGTTACCCATGCCGTTTCGGCCTCCTTCACGTTGAAGTCTTCGGCCATCCACTGGACGAATGTCTGCGTGCTCATCAAATCGACGTTCATTCGAAGCCATTTGACAGCGTCCCTGCCGTCGCGGTCGTCCATGAGTACGAGAAACGCTTGATTGGGCTGCAGAAGCTCCCGCGTCATCTTGACCTTCGCGAGCACGCTCTCCTCGCCGAGATCGGACTCGTCCGGCTGGAGGTCGGCGGGACGTCCGGCCTTTTCCCACAGTTCCATCGCCTTTCGATACTTCCGGCCGATATCGTCGGCGCCACCTGGATCCGGTGTTTATTCCTGTTGAACCAAGCTTCGAATTCCGCACGCGCCGCGCGCATAACCGGCGTCCATTCCGTGCATAAGGCCGCTCGAGCTTTTGTAACTCTCGAGGATATCGGAAGAATCGATTTCGCCGGTTTGGAATATCCGGACTGCAAGGTCGAAATGCATCAAGGCATTGTCGACACCCGCCAGCAACCGCGCACAAGCTTGTTCCTATGCGGGTTCTTGACTAACGAGCTAAATATACGTATTTTACGTGTTATGACAATGCGTTCCTTCTCCTCGTTGGATCTACAGCAGCAATCCGGCGAAATCCAACGAGCTGCTGCTCAGGCACCGGTGGTGATCACGAGCCACGGTAAGCCACGCGTCGTGGTGATGTCGGTCGACGAATTCCGGCGGCTGAAGACTGAAGCCGGCGAAGAGGTTCCCGCTGAAGCACGTCCACGGCAGCCCACAGTGCTCGGTCCTGAATCAGAAGACTTGCTCGGCTACGACGAGCGGGACCCGGTTGACGCCGTCCTTCATATGGCGAAGGACGCCATTGGCGGCATCAACCAGGACTTGGTGCGTCAGGAGGCCGACAGGTTCGCAAAGCACTTTGTTCAAGGTGCCAAGTGACCGCCCAAAGGGTGAGCGAGAAAGATCCGATCTTTCTTATCATGGATGCATCACCGATCGTGATGTTGTCTGCCATCGGAAGACTGGACTGGCTCTTGGAGCCGTGCGGCACAATCTGGATGACCGACATGGTCATGGAGGAGGTCACGCGCGATCCGGAATCGGGCGCCGATCCGCGGAAGCGGTGGCTCAGCTACACGCGGTCATGGATCGAGGCGAACAAGTTTCGCATTCGCCGGGTGGAAACCGGCACCTACAAGACTTACAAGCTCGCGCTCGATGCATGGAGAGCGCAGGGAGCGGACCCCGCGAGCAAGCCGGATTCCCACGATCTCGGCGAAGCCAGCATTATCCAGACCCTAAAGAGTTTCCGCGGCAAGGTGCAGCCCCGGCAGACGATCATCGTACTCATGGACGATACCGACGGGCGTGACGCGCTGAGAGGAATGCGTCGGATCAACCTGGATGTATTCGGCACCCGAACGTTCATCGAGGCGTTGTGCACTCATTTCGGCATCATCGAAGCGGAGCACGCGTGGCAGGCAATCTTGAATGTCATCGCGTTGGACGAGCCCAAGGATGAGGACGATCCATTCCTTGTTCGTCGGGTACTATAGCACAGTGGCGAGAAGTATCGCCCAAAGAATGCGGCTCGCTAGGGGACAAACTTGTAGGGGACCAACTTTGCCCGTGGCTGCTGTCAGGTGGTCCCTGGGGTCGGCGGAGCGTCGTCCGGATGTTTGATGGATGGCGCAAGGGTCTGTTACGCTGCAGAACGGAGAGGATGTCGCTCTGTGCAGACAGGGTCTTGTTCTCGAGAAGCGCGATGTCGCCCTCTTCCGACAGATCCCGGCGCATCTCGCCGAAATCACGCTCGACCCGCCCCAGACGTTCGGTGTGGCGAGCCAACGTCTGCAACACCAAGTCCAATTTTTTGTCGAACGAGCGCAAATAGGCGAGCGTAGGGCTCGCAACCTTGGCAGTATCCTCCTGCGCGTCTGAATCCGCCATCGCTCTCGCCCCGTCAGCCGATAGCTGTTGGGATCGGCGATCCCGGTGCTCGCGGGGCCGAGTCCCCGCACGATGACCTCATGAGGTATGCCCGCAAGCCGAAAGCGGGAATAGCGACCTGGAACGTGGGCATGAGCGATCCTGCGGGCGGCACGCGACGCCTGCCGGGTAGTCATCCCAGGCGAAGGTCAAGCTTTGGCCGTCGGCGACGTGCGAGGTCAGTCAGCAGCAGGATGCCTTTGAGCAATTCCCGCCGCGCATTGGTCGGCCAGTCCGCCGGCGATCTCGACCTCGATCTCCGGGTGACTGTCCGCGAACTCGCGGACACGTTCGAGGACGCTTTCCGGGAAGGACTCGGAGGTCGCGATGATTTCGGCTCCATTCACACCGGGTCGGCCGCCCATGTTGGCATCGCCGCTTGGTCGACTGAATTCTTCCGTCATCGGTGTCGCACCATTTCCCTTCTTCACGGACCCTATCCCTCACGATCGCCAGCGCGCGACCGAAGCTCGGACAGTGTCATGTATCATCATCGGACCTTCTGTCTCCATGCCTCTCACGGACGACCTGATCGTAGATGGGGTCCAGTCCGAATAAGTCGGGATGATCGTTCCAATCCTGGTTCTCGAGAGCCGGCATCACGTCACGATATAACCCGCGGCGGGCGTTTTCGTCCGGAATATGTTTGAGCGCCGATTTCACGACGGCTTCCATGACGCTTGATCCTGAATGCCAACTCACTCGTCGAACCTCGCTTCCACATCAACTCGCGGCGTTTGCGTATCCTGCCGGCTTAGACGTCCATGTTCGCGATGGCCTTCCACTGCTTTGGTATCTCACCTCCGCGAGGAGACTTCTTTATTCCGGCATCGAGCATGTAGATAGCCGTATCGGTGAAGTCCAACCGCAACGTCTGAAAGGAAAACCCCGCCGTATCCGGCGGGGTTTTCTGTACCCTACGAAAGTCGAGGACGTTTAACTAGGGGCGTGCTTTGCTCGGCAACACCCGGCGCGCCGGTCGTCGCGCGGAATCGCCTAATATGATTTCAATGACTTTTGGAGCAGTTAGGGGACGTACTTTCGTCGGCGCTGCAACCTGCACGCCAGCTGCTGCTGAATCCGGCGCCGCAGCTGGGCAAGCATAAAACGCCCCTCTCAATCGAAGAACCGGTGACTCTTCGAAATTGACTTATGCCAGTCTCGATGCAGGCGCCGGTAGCGGATCTCAACTCCATGGGGTGTGAGCTTATCGGCTGCGGTCTTATTTCGAGGGTCCTTCGCGAAATCGAGGTTTGGGGGCTGAACCAGACCGCGGAGGCGCTCCAGATCGGCTTGCAGGTTGTCGTCGAAGCCTACGCCAGCCGGCGGTTAAGCTCGTCGAGACCGAGCTTTCGCCTCGTCCCGTCAGCCGGTATGATGCGATCCGCTATGGAGCCTCAACACGCATGAATATCCAGCCAGATTATGCGCCGGTAACCCCGCAGGAGTTCTTCGCCTGGGTGCCTGGCCAGGAAGGACGGTACGAGCTGGTCGATGGCGAAGTTGTCATGATGGCCGGCGCCGGCCGGAGGCACGACGCCATCGTCGTCAATCTGATCGCGTCCATTCGTCCACAGACCAGAGGTGGCCCCTGTCAGACTTTCACAGGCGACACCTACGTCGCGACGACCAAATCGAACAGGCGGATGCCCGACATGGGCATCGACTGCGGCAAGCCCGACGACAATTCGCTGTTGGCCGAGAAGCCGTCGCTCGTCGTGGAAGTTCTGTCCCCAACCACGGGCGGCTTCGACGTGACGATTAAGCTAACGGAATATCAGGCCGTTCCTTCCCTTGACTACATACTGTTCGTAGATACGGAAAATCCGACGGTTCACATCTACCGGCGTGACAGTAAAGGGCTCTGGCAGGACGAGGTTATTAAGGGTCTCGATGAGGTGGTCGAGCTTACAAAGCTGAAGGTCTCTCTGTCGCTGCGGGATATCTACGAAGGTCTCGAATTCAGACCGAAGCCAAAGCTGGTACAAACATCCGACGATGAGCCCGAGCGAGGCGGCGGGTTCAAGCCGCCGACCTGATGCTGCACTGCGCTGCACCCGTCCGATAGATCAACGTTCGTCCTCGACCCGCGCGAAATGAAAAGCCCAGCCGTCGCTGGCGGGGCTTTCTGTGTTTCAGACGATTAGGGGACCAACTTTGCCCCGATTAGGGGACCAACTTGTAGGGGACCAACTTTGCCCTCGGCTGCACGCCAGAAAGTGATTGCGGCCACGACCAAAGTACGTCCCCTATGACACCTATAAGCCCTTGGAAACCGAACGTCGAATTCGGCGCCTCACTGCTTAAGCCAATGTATGCCGAGCAAAGGGCGTCCCCTAAATGCAACCCAGAAATGCTGTCACAAGACCGACGATCGCGGCATCGGGGGCGTACGGTTCGCCTCTTCGATGATCGCGATCGTCTCTTCGCTTATTCCCGCGCGGATCAAAGCCGCGTGGGACGCGGCTTCGTGAGCAGGCCCGGCCGGGTCCGGCACCATTTCTAGCATACGGTTCTGCTCGTGTGCTCTACCTGTCCGATCGAACTGAGCGGTGACCGCCATCACTTTCTCCCAACGTATTCGTTGAAGATCCTCATCGTTTCGGGGTCTTCGAGATCAAACTCACCATACCACCGGGCGCCGGTTTCCAGAAGGACCGCCTTGCCGATGGCTATCGGCAGAGGCTCTCCGTCGGGTCGTTTCTGATCAACAACGGATTGCTGTTCGAGAGGACGTCCTGGTAGGCATGGTACACTTGCGGCTTCAGTTCGTTCCGTGAACGGGCGAGGCGGCCAAGGCCTTCTAATCGTATGTGGTAATTCCAAGAAGGCCCTGTCGGGAACGAAGCCAATGCAGGCCCACGCGAAGCGACCTACGTCGTCAGCTTCCACTGTGATGCGCCGGATGCCTAACCGTGCGGCCGCATCGATCAGATCCGCCATAAGGAGGCGTCCCTGACCTTGGCCGCGCTCGGGTTTCGGGATCCACATCCGCTGCGCCTCGAATATCGGTCCGCTAAGATCGAGATGCCGTCGGCCACTACGTCAAAAACAATCTCGCGGCCGCCGACCGCTTCCGCTGATCAGCGAGTTTCAGCCGAGCGGCATCTTAGGCGAGGCGTCCGGTAGCATGCGTGGAGTCGGCGCCATCGAACAGGTCGCGCCGGCCTGAGCTCGCAAGGTCGCGCAACTCCCCAAGCGTGCCTCTGCTTGCCTCGCAATGGCTGCATCTGACGATCCTGGACGGGGGCGCCAGCTCACCGTGATCGATGATCACGCCGACGCTATCGCATTTGGTACAAACCAGCTGAAAAGCCTTCGTCAATCCAATAGGCGATATTCAATCAACGAAACAAGCAATTAGCGTGCTTGGCGTCCGGGCAAATCCGATCCTTGCATCCGGCCCGCGTCGTGACAAACAGATGACGCGCTTAACCCTAATGACCAAACCCTAGCCGGCAGCCGGCCTGAAAGCCAGCGACCCGTCAGCGGGGCGAGGATCGTCCAGGCGGCTGCGGTACCGGGGCCTCGCCGGCATAAGCACGCGCGATCAGGTCGCGGATCGCGTCGCGCTCGAGCGGGTGGGGATTCCAGTAGGCGTTGGTCATGGCGATCTCGGCCGCCCTGTCGATGCCGGCCTCAGGCATGCCGATGTCGCGCAGCGCGAGCTTTGCATTGAGCCGGCGGGCGAGGTCATAGAGGCCCTGCGCGGCATTGTCGGCGCCAAGCGCGCGGGCGATGCGCGTCATCGCCTCCGGCGCGCCAGGGGCATTATAGGCCATCGCATGGGGCAGGATGATGGTGTGGGTTTCCGCATGCGGCAGGTCGAACGCGCCGCCGAGCGTGTGGCAAAGCTTGTGGTGCAGGGACATGCCGACCGCGCCGAGGCACACGGCGCACAGCCAGGCGCCATAGAGCGCCGCGGTGCGCGCCTCGCGATCACCAGGGTTCGCGGCGATTGCGGGCAGCGCGCCAGCCAGCGCGCGGATGCCTTCTTCCGCCATCAGCGCGATTACGGGATTGCCGTCGCGGGCATAGAGCGCCTCGGCCGCATGCGCGATGGCATTGATGCCTGAGGTCGCCGCGAGGCGAGGCGGCAGCGACAGCGTCAGGTCCACGTCGTAGATCACGGTCTCCGGCAGCACCGCCAGATTGCGCAGCGTGGTCTTGAGCCCATCCTTGGTCTCGCCGAGAATGGGCGTCATCTCCGAGCCGGCATAGGTCGTGGGAATGCAGAGCTGGTTGACGCCCGTCCGCAGCGCCAGCGCCTTGCCCAAACCGATGGTCGAGCCGCCGCCGAGCGCGACCACGCAATCGGCGCCGGATTCCTTCAATGCGGCCAGCGCCCGCTCGGTCACCTCGATCGGCGTATGCATCACCGCACCCGGGAAGATGCCGGCGAACAACGGACCAAGCGCGGCGCCGAGCCTGCGGCCTCTGTCCTCCTGGGGTGGCGTCGTCAGCACCAGCGCGCGCTTGCCGCCAAACCGCTCGATCTCGGCGGCCGCCGCGCTCAGGGTGCCGCTGCCGAACACGACGCGACAGGGCAGGGTCTCGAAGGTGAAATTTGCAATCACGGGGCGGCCTTTTTGTCGCGGAGAACGAGGTCTCCGTGTCCGCCATCTTGCCGTTCGACCGCCAGAAATAAAGGCCAAACGTCAAACGACCACTTTGAAAATCAAGGCGAGCGTCTCTGCCAGCCCCGGCATGTGCTACGAGCCCGAACTACTCGCCCTTGGCAAGAACGGGCGGCATCGGCCAATTTGCCGCAACCTGATCGACCGTGCCCAGATATCGCATGGAGTCCTGGGCGTCCTGGAGCACCGGTCCGGTATGGCCTGATGTGACGCCGCCATACGGTCCGCCGTCAGCGTATTGCTTCGCGATCTCGGACACGGTGCCGGTTGTTAGAGTTGTCTGATCGCCGGCATGCACGGTGGCGAACAGGGCCGGAGTGGTGAGCAATGTCACGAAGAGCAGGGCGGAGCGCTTCATGGTCGGGACTCCTGTCGGTATGATTTTGTGGGGCAAACGCCTGAAAATGAGGCTGGTTAAAAAGCTATCGGCGGCCAAATTGGCGCGCCTCTGTTTCCAGACGTTTTCGTCCCGCCGCCGAACGGTTTCATGCACTGGAACGTGATCGGATGGGCGTTGGCGGTGGACACGTTGTGCGGGACGTGCAATGAGCTGTTGCTTCGCGAGTGGTCGCGGACCACGCGACGGGCAAAATCACATCACATACCGCAGGAGGTGAGCAACCTCGAGTGTGCCGTCGGGCACTGCCTGAAACCTTACGAGGCACCTAGCTCACGGCGCTTCGCAGGACGGGCATGGCAGGAGCGGCGAGATGCCTGGCGTCATGGCGCCGGCGTGGCCAGTGATCGCGGCGGCAGCCACCGATTGGCGCGGCGCGCGGCGGCCGTTCAGCACCACACCGATGATGGTGAAGCGCACCAGCAGTTGATAGCTCGCCAGCATCAGGGCAAGCGCGACCACGAGAATGGTTGAGAACTTGACTGGCCACGGCCAGTCCAGTTGTGACACGGCGAGTTGCAGCGCCATCACGATTGGCATGTGGATCAGATAGAGCCAGTAGGACGCATCGGCGATGTAGCGGCGCATCGGACTGAAGCCGGACATGAACCGGAGCGCGAGGCCGATGACAGTGAACGTCGAAAGCCATATCGCCGGGGCGTACAGAACGGCGGAGACAAGCCTGAGCGTGTCGGTGCGAAGGGGCAGCGAAGGCGCGCCCGGTCTCGGCAACATCGCACCGGCAAGTCCGAAGCTGATCAGGATCAGGCCAAGGGCCAGCAGGAGATTCCACAGCCAGCGCCGCTCGATGATCCGCAAGCAGATCGAGCTGTCGGTGCAAGAGCCAGCCGAAACCGAATGCGGTGCCGAACCCCATCAGCGCCTGCAGGTTGGTGACGAGCGATTGATCCGGCGTCCTCACCCCCATTATATCGATCCACTTCTGGTCGAGGCTGAACGCGATGCCGATCGGGATCGCCAGGATCACGGGAGCCAGCGGATTTCGCATGATCCGCGCCACCAGCCGATCGAGCGATGCGCGCACCGCGCCGGACGCATCAAGCCGGACGATTGCGCTGCGCAGCAGAAGCGTGGCTGAATAAAACTGCAGCAACGCATAGGCGTTGAGCAGAAGAGCACGGGCGCAGGCGGCGTCGACGCGCTCGTGGCCATAGTGCTTGACCAGCCCGAGAATGCCGATGGCGGAGCGGAAGCGCTGTTCCGGATGCGGCCGCGACCGCAAGATGACGTCGATCAATGTCTCGGCATCGGGACCGACCTTGGCGGCTTCGAAACAATGCGCTCATGGTCCAGTCGCGAAGCGGGGATGCGAGCTCGGCATGCTCGGAAATTGTCGTCGGGCGATGCGGCAGCGTGCTGCGCAGATGCGATGCCACCCGCTTGCCGCGCAGGAAAATCTCGATGGTCTTTTGGATGATCGGCGCCTCGACCTCCTGATGCACGAGGTTGTTGGGGACGCTGTAGTAATGCTTGGCGATCTCGACGTGATAATCGAGACTAACCCGGCAGCGCTTCCACTCGGCATACTCATACGGCTCATCCGGCAAAGCGGTGAGCGCCCTCCGATCGAGCTCCTCGAACAGGTCGCGCCGACTTCGTCCCCAGCTGCGCAGAGGTCGATCGTTCAGCTCGATGAGGAGCGCATGGATCGCCTCGTTGAGGGCTGCGAGAAGAAGCGGCGGTTGCGCAGGCGCGCCAGAATCCATCGCCCGACGATTTGGACCCCGCCTTCGACTTGGCTTTGTCGCGCGGCCGATACGGCCGTGCCGGAACGATGGTGGTGCGGTCGTGGCGGGCGGGATCGGCATAGGTCCGGTTGACCATCGGCTCGTGAAAGCAGGCCCGGGTGATGCCGGCCTTGAGATTGTCGCTCACAGTCTGCCGGGCCGCGCCACCGAAATAAGCAAATGCCCGAACGTGCGAGGCGATCCAGTCCGGCAGGCTCTGGCTGAGGCTGGCCTCGGCGTAGGTGTAGTTCGAGGCGCCGAGCACGGCGACGAAGATCTGCGGGCTGCGCACCTCGCCGCTGAGCCCGTCAACCACCTCCATGGTGTGGCCGGAATAGTCGACGAACAGCTCTCACCGGCGACATGAACCTGGCGCAGGGTTGGCTTGAGACGGCCAGCCCATTCCCTGTAGCGTTCGCAGAACCACGCATAGCTGAAGCTGTCGGAGTTGGCGCCGCAATACTCCTCCCCAACGGCATCAGCGTGACGTTCGGGCGCCGCAGCTCGCGATGGACGAGCGCCCAGTCGGGATGCGGACGCTCGTTGCTGGGCCGATCGGAAAGCGGCGGAAACAGGCGGTTCTCGAGCTGGACGTCGTCATCCAGCTCTGTTGGCAATGGCCAGGTCAGGCCGGCGCGGCGGGCTCGGTTGACGTACTTGCTTATCGTGCCCTGGGCCAGACCGAGGCTGCGGGCAACGGCGCGTTGGGACATGCCGACGCTGTAGTGCAGGCGTAGAACTTCGCGAATGTGGCGCATGGACAGTCTCTCTGTCGGCATCTCGATCCTCTGCGGTTGGGCAAAAGACCGAGCTACCCCGGCTGCATACCGTCAGCGGTGGACGCCTCGTGGTTGTCCCCGCTCATGATTTAGCGATCACGATCGGCTGGAAACGGTGATCACGATGCTCTGGAATGGGTGATCACGATGGCCTGGAATCGGTAATCACGATCGGCTAGAACACGCAAGTATAGGAGTTCGCCGGACGAATTTCGAGTGCTTCCCGCCCGCCGGGCTACTAGCGGTTTGATCGCTCGGTGGTAATATCGAGGATTGGGCCACGCAACGAATTTGGCGTCGGCCCGATCTTTTTCATTATGGGCCTTTATATGAAGTCACCTGTTGTTAAGCGATCAATAGTCGTACGTGGCCATAAGACCAGCGTCAGCCTCGAACATCCATTCTGGAGCAGCGTAAAAGAGCTTGCCAAAGAGCGCGGCATCACGTTGGCCGAGCTGATCAGCGAGATCGATGCCAACCGGCAGCAGGCAAACCTCTCGTCAGCGGTTCGAGTTTTTCTGCTCGACCACTTCAAGGCCCGCGCGGTGCGCCCTTCCGCCTAAGGC
This sequence comes from Gemmataceae bacterium, assembly GCA_035653735.1. Lineage (GTDB taxonomy): Bacteria > Planctomycetota > Planctomycetia > Gemmatales > Gemmataceae > JAJPHU01. Next base: position 9,942 of record DASRBG010000121.1, on the reverse strand, counting down.
AAGCAGGAATGAGGGCGTGCCAGCTCGATCAGCTTGCGCGCTGCAACGTCGGGATCGGCGAAGGGGCGGGGTTCGGTGAACTTCATAGTGGACCTTAAGCGTCGTCAGGCGAGCAGTGTTACCAGCCTTTTGCGCTCCGGGAAAACCTGCACGGCGGTCTGCCAGTCCGGCCGGATGTCGGCGCCACGCTGGCCGCAGCGGTGCAGAGCTCGGTAGCACCGGCACTCTTCAATAGAAGCTTTCAACGTCCGGTCGTTGCACGCCTCGAAGGCGTCTTAGTTTCCGCAATAGTATTGCAACGCGGGCAAACGAATACGTGCACAACAGTCTGCTCCGCTGCAATGAGGGCCGAACGGTAGCACCTCATCTCAGGTTGCATCGGGGCAGACCGGAGCGCTTAGGTGTTCGACTGCTCGCTTGAGTATTTCCATCTGAGGAGCGCCTCTGCCCAACTGGACAAAACTAGCGCCGGAGGAACATCGGGCAACAACTTAGGACGGGGAGGCAGGCTTTTGCAGTACCGCAAGACGGGGCCGCCGGGGTAGGGGGGCCTGAGGCAATTCGTTCTAAGGCGCGAGCGCGGCAAGAACCCCAAGTCCAACCAACACCAGCAAGCTGGTCACTGCCGTGACTACGAAGCATCGCTCCACGATGTCCATGACATCGCCCCTCGAATGAGTGGCAAAAATGTGAGCTTCTAATCCGGGGCCGTCGCTGTCACAGGTTAAAGTTGGTCACCTATTTCGACACTGGCTGCCCCAGCCACGGCTATGTACCTCGGCGCACAAGGATGGCGACCTTTCGATCGTTCTGCCAAAGCTCTACGTCCTGATCTTCCGCGAAAGGTCTTCTATCTGTCTCTTTGCATCGTCGTCATCGGCGCAGAATAGATCGAGCGCCGTCGAAACATGGCCCTTCTCGATTAGGTACGCGCGATAAACGAGCATGCGTTGCTCCCGGCATTGGGACGAACAGCGTTGCTTCGAGACTTACCCGCCACGGAACGCCGAAAGCACCACGATGGTTCCGCAAGTGGAACCGCCAGAGTTTACCTCGGAGGTATTTTGGTGCTCCAGATGCGAACGACTGCCCCCTCGTCGGGTTACCGCTCCATCGCGGGATGCGTCCTGTTCTTCAACTTTATCCAATGCTTGGACCGCCCAGCTTCATAGGGCCGATCCCTGCGCTTCGACACCAACCCTTCCAGCCCCATGCGACACGCAACACGGAGATCAGGGCCAACGTCGCCCTGCTCGAACTCGGTAACGAAGAAGCCATCCGGTCGACGCGCCAGCAACCGGACAAGATTGGTCTTGCGCATCGACAGCGGCAGGCAGGCCACGTAGGTCGTCGCCGTCGAGCGCCATGATGTCGAATGCGTAGAGCTGTACTTCATGGTCATGCTTGCAGCTGTGCAAGGCATTGAAGTCGGCGACGCCACCGACACCTAGCACGACGGCTTCGCCATCGATGATGAATTGCTTGTGCGTTTTCTTCAGAGCGCTCTCGACGATCCACGGATACGCTTGGTCCAGTCGTAGCCGCCGGGCGTGATGAGACGCACGCGGCTGCGGTCGCGCTCCAGTCGGATGCGATAGCCGTCGTACTTGACCTCATGAAGCCAGTCGGGGCCGGATGGGACGGTGGTGGACTTAGTGGGAAGGCAGAAATCAAAAGGCTTAAACATGCGGCGAAGATAGCCATGCGGACTGAGGTTTGCGAGCAGGAACCGGCCAGCGCGACCGGCATTGTGCCTTCAACAGGAGGACAACATGGCGAAGCAAACGAAAAAGCACACTTCGCGCGGGCGCAAGCAGGATCGCGCTCGCGCTGCGCGCGGCCAGGATTACGAGGTCCGCTACGAGGCCAAGATGACCCATCGCTCCACGGCGGGGGTGAAGAAAGTCGGCAACAGTCGGAAGAAAGTCGAGCGCCAATTGGGCCGCTAGAATGGCTTTCGATCGACAACATCAGCTGCGACGGCTATCGGACGTTGATCAACTCATCACCAATGCCGAAACGACAGTGACGAAGCAGATCAGGATCGTGGATGAACTGCGGCGGGATGGTCATGACACATCCAAAGCGGAAGCCACGCTAAAAGCATTTCAGGATACCTTGCAAAGCTTGCGTCAGCTCCGGCAGCAGATCATCAATACCATAGAGCAGATCGATAAGGGGCTCGCCTGAGAATGGGGCAGCCCAAAGCTTTCCTTTGGATCGTCCATGCCAATCGAGTTCTTACCTGGACGCCCGCTGGACAAGTGCCTAGCTGCAGCATTTTGGGGTGGGGCCCCGAAGCTCAAGGTCCAGCCGCGCGCCTTACCATCGGCGCAGAAGCAGCAGGATGAGGATGAAGGCGGGTTCGGTGCAAAAATGGTCCCCGCTGTCGGCATGGGGTAGTAGGGGAGCGTCGAGCGGGGACGAGGTTCTGCTTCAGTTTTTCACAGCCTTTCGACTGCGTCGGCATAAGGTCACAACTGACCAGAGCGCGCTATGGCCTGCGGCGCATGGCGCTCCTGCCAGAAGCGCGGAGGCATTGGAATACAGCCCTTTACCGCTGGCCCAAGGGGTCCCTTCACCCGGCATTGGTCGCAAGGAATGGGCCAAAGCACCGCACCGGCCCCACCTGTTGGTCCAACACCGGTCAAAACGGTTCAGCAGCCTTCCCACTGAACCTTCAAGGCTCTCGCAGGACAAATGGCAGTCAGGCAATGCTAAGTGTGAGGGGTAAGGCACAATGAAGCGGGTCATGCCGCCTACCGGTGTGTGAGTTCACGCCCAGAAACCGTCCTCTCCCTGCAACAGAGACTGGCACTTCTCCACCAACTCGAACGCAAGTTGAAATGGCAGAACGCGGTGCTCGACCCCTGCAGGGCGGAAGTAATCTCCACTCGCATCGGACGCTCGTCGGCTCTTGTGAACGATGCCGCGGCTAGACATCCCTGACGTTCACCTACGAAATTAAGAATACAGCTGCGACTCCGTAGGTTACTGCCAAGTTAAGGATGGGAGATCATGAGGTTCCGCTGCGCGTTTCTTTTGGCTGCGTTCGCCAGCATGTCCGTACTGGTATCAGCGCGCGCCGACGATGAGCAGCACAGTCACGGTCTTGCACCCCCCGAAGTGTACCTGAAGCGACAAGTGCCGCCCGACAAGGCAGTCCGTATCGTGAAGCTGGACATAAAGCCACATGATGCCATCCCGCGACATTGTCATTCCGGCGACGAGATCGGGATCGTGACCGAAGGCACACTGATGCTTCAAATCGGAGATGGGGCATTCGAGAGGAAGGATCAGGGCGACTGGTTTACGGTGCCTCGTGGTAAGCTGATGACGGTCAAGAACGAGACCGAAGAACCCGCCCAATTGTACAGTGTGCTCGTGGTGGACGATGATGGGAGGTGGCTTAAGCACGATGGCCACAACTGCGAACAGAAATAGGCTGCATGCGGCTACCCGGTCTTCCCTGCGCCCTCCGCGTTAAAGAGGGTGATCGAATGGCAAGCCTCGGGCGCGCCCAGCGTTGCGAGAAGGCTCATGCGTGTCCGGTTCGAATGCTCGACGGAGGTAAAAGGGGTGCCTTCTGCATGCTTGCAACGGCTGCGTCCAGCGGGTACAAGGGCGCCATCCCGGAGCCCGCCTGCCGGGCGCTCCGGCAATTGCCGTAAGATCCGCTAACGCGTTGATTTTGCTGCCATTGGGGAATGGTGTAACGGTAGCACAACAGACTCTGACTCTGTTTGTCTTGGTTCGAATCCAGGTTCCCCAGCCAGACATAACCCCCTGCAAGCGCTGGCAAATTCCCCCAAATTGACGCCTTAATTACTCCTTTACGTGTTGCGCCTGTTGCGCTTGATTACGTTGCATCCGAGGGCTGGCAAGAGCCCCGGCAAATCGGCGCGACATGAAGCGCAACATGAGCAAACAAAAAGAGACACGAGACTGAAGTCCCGCGGCTTCAAAGTGCAAACCTGCAAAATCGCCTGCGTTCTTCTCGTGGGAATTTCCACGCCGACGTGTTCGCAGGCCGACAGCGTCGATTCCGGCTACGAGGTATGCAGTGACACCTGTGTAACAGCGGCCCACAAATGCCTCGATCAAATCACAGCCGGCCAGAGTCAGCGGCGCGCGAATGATGTTAGAATACAATGCGGGGACGGGCTCGACAGCTGCATGGCAGCCTGCCAGGATCACGCTGCTGCTGCGTTCCAGAACAGCCATCCGAGCGCAAGCCGGCCATCCCCAAAGTTGGGCCACTGATTGTAACCGTATCCCAGGCTTTGTCACACATGGGCTCGACTACCACGATGACCTCGGGTGTGAGCGTGCCGTCGACCATGTTCTCAAGGTGCTTTGCACTCACGCCAAAAAAAGCTGCGGGCAGGTTGCCCCATCCGCAGCGAGAGCATGTCACCGATGCCGGCCCAGGCTAACCTATGCCTGGCGCTCCGCCAAGCACGCTCAATCGTACCCGCTGAACGTGGGCCTTCATCTGCTCAAACATCTCCTCGACGTCGAAGAGGCGGAGCTTGCCGCGGTGATGCCGCTTCAGCGCGTGCAGCTGGCGCGCTGCGAGCTCATCGCGCTTGATGGCGTTCGGCTCGGCATGGAAAGCGCGCATGTCATCGACAAAGCGGCGAGCGAACGCGGGCGGCAGTTCTAACGGCTTGAAGGGCATGCGCATGATATAGGCTCACGCGCTACCGACATTCAGCCCTCCGCGGTTACCTCCTTGGCGCGCTCGTTCTGGAGTAACCTAGCCAAGCCTGCCGGGTGTGGGTCTCCAACTCCCCCGTAGGTCGACGGCCCTGCCGTTACATGAGGTGGCGGGGTCGTTCGGGCGGGGCGGTCAATGGCGCCAGTCGAGTGGCGGCCACTCATTGAGACGGCCTCGCTCAAGGCGGGCGCTGTCGACGCCGGCTGAATCAAGCCTTATTTCCAGCGTATTCAAGTCGTCGAAATCAAACTGCTTGCCACATCTTGATAACCATTGATTTTGCTTTTGCGGGAAATGAAGCCGCCGAGCATGGTGACGGATACTGGAAACGATCTTTCGAACGTTCTAATTCGCGCTGGTCGTCGCGCCTGGAATCTATACAACGAAGCGAACGTCAATCATTCGTTAGACGAAGATGTCGCTGTGAGTTTGCTCGCTAAGCATATGGTTGCGCTTGTCACGAAGTAGACAACGAACGAAGGGCAGCTTGCAGCCGCGGGACTTCGATATTTGATTTCGCTCTCGATGCCATCATCGTCATACACCGTCGAATGGCGGGGATGATGCAAACAAGGGTACACGTCAGCCATTCGAATTTCGCCTCGACCGTGCGAACGCAAAGTTCGTCCTAGAATGGCGCGTTCGCCTGCTCAAAGCCGCTTCCGTTTCGTCCGCAGGAATTCAGCCAGCCGTGCAGGATCGGCGCTGAAAATTTCTCCACGCCGCTTGAAACTGCCGCATGCAGTCCTTCCGATCTTTGCCGCGGCCATGCGCCTCCGCTTCCCTCATAGTAATCACGTTGTCGATGGCCTCTGGGCAAAGGTGGCAGCGGCACCTTGACGGTAGACGGCAAGGTCATGGACATCTATCCCATGCCGCGCAGTCTGCCCATCAGCCTCGCGTGGGACGAGAACCTCCGCCGCGATCGGGTTATGCTGACGCGTCTCCCTGACTGACCCGTCGCCAATGGCGGGTCCCCTTTGAGAGGTGCAGAGGCGGTAGCAGCAACGTCATATCGAAGGCCCGCTGGATAAGCCCGCGGGCCTTTCGTTTGTCATTTAGAAAAAGCCTGCGCTCAGATCCAAGCCGTAGGCCTGCACCGCCAGCAGCGAAACAAGCAGGCCGATTCCACAAAAAATAAGAACCGGCTCGAGCGACTCGGTTTTGATCTCGAACCCCGTTATGCGGGAAAGCGTTTCAGCAATTTGGGTCATGTACGACTCCACGCTAATCCCGGGATGGTACCCCGCGCTGCGACGTAAGTTCTGTGGAGTGGCTCACAGTAGGGTCGATTTCTCGCCGGCTGACGTTGTGAATAACATCAGGCCCGCCGGTTCGTTGGCGGGCCTCTTATCTTGACGTCAGAGCGCTTACTGTTGCTTGCCTTGCATGCAGACCACATCCGCGCGGTGCAGATTGATGGCGCCGTCAGCTGCGACCCGAGCGAGACACTTGTCTCAGTTTTCTGTCCAAGCGCGGCGCTGCCGATGGCGCGAAGTAAAGCACCTCTCCAACGGTGGGTCTCTGTCTGAAAAAGTGAGAACCAGGCGGTTCGGTTCGTGAAACCTCGAAATTGCCGGGGGCGCCCGGGGGCTGCGGCTGACCACACACGCTAGGCGGCTGAGGCGATAAATGTAGGTGCGGCGCCATAGCGTCGCACCCATGAACCATCGCTTAGTTGGCTCGTAGAGTCGACGAGGCAAGCGAATTTTGATTCAACCCGAGTTCGTAAACCGTTGATGAGAATCAGGGAGAAGGCTTTGCGGCGCGGAGTTGCGAGATTGGCCTCGTAACAATTCGTGAATCGCTGAGCGCCTTTAAGCCCTGTGACGTAGTGGCCGGCATCACGGAGGGTGCGAAGCACGCGGCCGTTGGGAAGCTCGATCGGATCGGCGAATGACTTAGACCAGGACATAGTTCAGGCAAAATAAGAATACAGCTGCGCAATTGCGAATCAGACAAATCTAGATGATGGTTGCACGGGGTAGTTGTGCGGGCGCCGCACGATCAAAAGGAGATTGCGCGATGGGGGCAATCTGTCCACAACCCTGTATCATGTGTTGTTTAAACCGACGGCTCGTTGGTGTCGAACCGGTAGCAAAGCACTACGAAATTCAGTTTCTGGAATGCCCTGATTGCAAGGGCGTGGTTCGTCTGGTCCAAAGACGAGCTAGTCAGGTCACATTTCAGCACGGCGTATCAGCTCGGGTAGCGGCTTCGTACCGCGACAGGCTTTTTAAAGCCGCTTCCGTTTCGCCTCGATAAACTCGCGGCCGCTCGTCGAGCTTGGTTCGGAACCGCAGCCTGATCTTGGAATCGAGCGAGGCGGACCTTGCCCGGGACGTCGGTCTCGATGTCGACAAGGCTCTCCGGAAGCGCCTGGATGGAGTACAGCGGCAAGCCGCGGCTATACGGCAGCGCATACAAACCCCCGCCGGGGTTGCGACACGTCCGACGGGGGCCTGCGCGGATCGGGACGTGATTGGGGTCGGGACGCAGTGATCACGCCTCAGCACCCGCGCGCCGCATCGAAACGCCGTTTCGGATCGTCGGCAACATCAATTATTGGGCAACGGGTGTCTTGGTACCAACGGTCCGCGTCGTGCGGTCGCGCGATCAGCTGCCAGAAAACGACCCCGAACACGTCTGTGTCGGGGCCGTTCCAGCCTCCTTGGCGAAGGCTGTCTCCCGGTTTGGGGGCTGGGGTAATTTCGCCGGGAGCGCAGAGTCGACTCCTGACGAGACCACACGTTCCCCTGGAAGTTCAACTGTGAACAGACAGGAGTGGAGCAAATGAATAGCAGAGAGCGGGGCCTTGGGAAGGTAGGAAAACCAGGGCACTCGCTAAACTCACCCCGTTCGCGTTCCCACAATCGTGGCGGGGGCTTTCTTGTCATGCGGTCAGGGGCAGCGATCTCGTGGCGGAGGCGGTTATACCTGCCTCGAGAGGTAGAAACTCACTTCGGATACCATGGACAACTGGACGGTTCGTAATCGCAATCGCTTCCGCCTGGATCGGCTTTAGGATCAAAGCTGAAGCAAAAATTTCTGGTTCTCCAGATGTTTAGGTCGGCGCCTTCAGACTGGTTATCACCCTTGATCGCGTCATCTCCGCGCAGGGTCAGTAAATAATACCAGCTGCCTCAATTGTGGGGCGGGATTGATCGGCGGCCGTCGCCTGGATGCGCTTGGGATCAACCCGCGCAAATCAACGCATCATTAGCGCGATCTTATAGAGAATTTGTAAACGGTCGTTCGGGATTTGTCGCAGCGCTCCCTACTCGATAACTGGACGGAGATCTGGATGGACGTCAATTATGCTGTATGAGACGAACAATCTCAGCCTTTGCAATGTTGATTGCCCTCAGCCAAACGGCCACAGCGGGGGTGTCGCTATTCGGCCAAGTCTCTTGCACCGCTGTTCGTTTCTATGTCGCCAAGTACTCGGAAACAGCAGCTGAAAAGTGGGCGCGCGGTCACGGATATAGCGAGGCCGAGATTGAGACGGCGCGTCGTTGTCTGCATAGCGGTAACGTTCAGTCCGCCAGCGCAGTAACGAGCTCACAGGTGCCCACCCACGTAACCGAGCAAGCGCCTGCTCAACAGGCACCAACCGAACGCGAGCCACATAAGGAAACGCCACGAGCCCCGGCCGTGCAAGTTCAACGCGCGGACGCCGTGCAGGTTGGTCAAGAGAATCAACCCGGCGTCAATGGGGTTATACGCCTGAAGAACGCCGAGGATCGTGCCGCCGGCGATGTTAGACACGAGAATAAGGTTCTCTCTCCTTCCGATAGAACTAGCGCGCGTCCACGATATGCAGCCGTTATGCATCGCGCGGGACTGGGCCATGTGTCGTGGCTCAAACGACTGTGGAACCAGCTAACTAGGCGCCGCCAATTCAGTGTTGCCGCGTTGCATTTCGGTCGATGAAGGCCGCAAGCGCGGAGTCTACCATCAGCGAAGGACGGGGTAGTTGCTCTGCGTGGCCTTGAGGAGCGGATCGAGATTTCGTTCCAATTCGCGATCGCGCTGCCGAAACATCTCGGCGCCTTGAACTGGAGGCCTAGCCTCGAAATTCATGCAAAGGCAGCAACATCTGCACGCCGAGCGCCCGCCCGGACCAATCAGGGATCGAGCAAGGCGACTTCTGGCAGTTCTAGGCTCTCACTCGGTGATCTGGCTTTCGACGTGGCCGGCAACCCACCCCCAGGGCATCTTGATACAGGAGGGCCTTTCGCGTCCCGATCTTGTATAAAAACTGCACTCCGGGCATAGTGTGCGGCAACGGCAATCGGCATGTTCGCTTTCGTTAGCAAATGATGATCCCGGCAAGGATCGCCCTGGCAAGGCCGTTGGCAGGAGTTACCGAGGCTGGGAAACGTGTTCGCATAGACTTCCGGCATGGGAGGTCAGAGCCATGATTGAGCATGATGAAGCGGACCATCAAGACCAGTATCTGGGCCGGCTAAGGTACAATCTGACGGAGCAACCAGATGCGGGGCTTTTCGTGTCAGATAAAGAGCTCTTTCGAAGGCTGGGTGTTGGACCAACAACTGGCCGTGTCGCGGTGCGAACGCTTGAGTCTCAGGGATTTCCTCGCAAACAACCGCTATTTGGCAACAGACGGTACTGGCCAGCCGTCAGGCATTTTCTCGACGGCCTTTACGGGTTGGTAAAAAGAGGCACAGCGCATGATGCGCCAGAAGGAATTCCGACCCGGCTTCAAATTCGGCGCGGCGGCCGGGTGGATCAATCGGGGAGCCATTGATCAATTCATCCCCAGCCGGGAAATCAGCTTGCGGCCATGGCGGTAATCTGAAGGTTTTCTATTGCACCCCATAGCTCTTGAACTCGTCGCCTACGTTGCTCTGCATCGTCTTCGCCGCTGAGATATCCGCATTGCCACCAGCTTTGTCGCCCCGCTTGAGCTTCGCAAGCCCGCGTCCATAGAGCGCGCTCGCCAGCTTCGGATCGAACCGAAGTGCAGAACTATAATCATCGATAGCCGCGGCAACCTGGCCCGTCTTCAGATGGATCAGGCCACGCGAGTCATACGTAGCGGCGCTGTTTGAATCCAACTGAAGCGCCTTGTTGCAATCCTCCAGCGCCGCCTGTAACGCACCGAGGATGGCGCGGGTCCAGCACCGTCCGCTCCAGACGGCTGACAAATTGGGATCAAGACCGATTGCAGCGTCGTAGTCGCTGGCCGCGCGATCGAA
>DASRBG010000120.1:0-4770 GCA_035653735.1 Gemmataceae bacterium | reverse complement strand
ACTGATCGAGGCCGCAAAAAGATGCGAGGCGATGACTGCCGAGGTCCACAATGCAATCGCATACATGCGCGATACGGCGGCGGCCTATCGAGAGGAGGCCAAGAAGATCTTTAAACGCATCGAAGATTGTGCGCTTTTCACGCAGGATGTCCGCAAGACCTGCGAGGAGGTCAAGCGCAGGATGATAGGAGGCGACGCCACAGACTGAGCCATAGGCCAAGGAACGCGGTCAACGGTCTCTCCATATTTTCGGAGCCGCAGCCGCAGGTGCCAAGGTGCGCTCGTTGGCCGTAAACAAAGGGCTCATAGTTCGCTGGAGACAACACGACGCCCGTCGCCATTGTCGGAGGCTTGGGATCATGGGTCGACTCCCGCATGAACCTCCAGGTTATTCCCTCAATCGTGCAGCGAGGCTGTCAATGAGCTTCCTGATCATACATTCATATATGCCCATGCGGGGCGGTAAGCCCATACGCTCCGACGCCATCGGTCAATGCAGCGTCAATTTCGCCAATACTGCGCTGTGCATTGCGAGCGCGTCGCGAAAGCTCGAAGCGAGAAAATGATAGTGCGCCGCAAGATATTCATAGTGTTGTTGCTTCGTGCGATCAGTCACTACTCGAGCCAACATATCGCATTCGGCCGCCCACGTTTCGTATCGCTGAAGTCGCCTGTCTCGAACGTCTGGCATGGACGCGTTCCTCGCGACGAGTGGGGTGGGGCTTGGGTGAATGATCGACGCAGCATAATAGGCTGGACTTGAAGTTTGGCAATCGTGCAGCGAATTATTCCTCGTCATGTGACTTTTCCGACGCTGCCGCATGTTCGGCGTCAGACGCGACGGTCGGAAGCGCACCTCATCCATTAACGTCCGCTGTACCAGCGCGTTTTATTCGCGGGACAATCAGCCGTCTCCTGCAGGCACTCGGTCGGCATCACCGTTCGCAGTTGAACCGCTCAGCATCTGGCAAGGCCTATCGGCTTTCTGCCGGTTGTGATTGCGTTCGAATTCGCGCGAGTGAACCACCGCGGAAATAAAGTATGGGTTCTGGTGCCGGGAAGCGCACAACGAAATATCAATAAGGGCTGCTGGCAGCGACAGGCCGCGTACCAGCCCTTTTTGAAGCACGGTGGTGGGCCCTCGTCCAGGCCTCATCCCGGGCGCTGCGCGATCCGGCTCGGGCGAAAGCGGGCGAATCGCCTAGCTTCAGATGTACCTTTCAGCAAGGTCTCGCGGCCATCAGCTGAATTGATTGCGATTGTCAAGACGAGGAAAGAGCGGCCATGAAGATGGCCGAGACAACCCGTGTTTCAGTGGTTGCTTGTCGCGTCGGCTTGGCCGTCTCTCGTTCGGCCATGATCAGAGACTTAAACAAGACGCTTCTGCTCCGATCGATGCCGACTTAGTTTAGGGCACTAACGCCCCAAGCTGGCCGGGTCGATATCACCGCGCTCGACCTTGGCGCTCGACATAAACGCCTCGATTCGCGGTCTCTGCGCGGCAGCGATTTCGGCCTTTCTGACGCGCTCGCGCAAGTCTAGCAATTCCCGATATTGCACCTCGAGCGTGCTCTGCACAGTGGGAAGCATGTAAGGCGCGGCACTATACGACGAGTATTTGGTCATCGGACTGAACACCATGACTGGGGCGGGGGATGGCAGCCTTTTGTTCCATAGGTTCGCCGCGCGCTTTGTGAATGATCTCACATTCAAGGCAGTAAATGTATTGGGGCGCGGATGCGTTTGCTTCGCGGGCAGTCACAATCGACAATGCGCGCAGACGTGACCAGCATGTTGCCGTCACCGAAATGTCACCCATTGACCGCCCCTCGCCGCGTGCATCGGTCCTTCAGCTTGATCCGGTATCGGGCCGTTGCTCCCGCCGCAACCTTCCGGGTGATCAGCCGCACGCGCTGTGCTCGCGGACATCCAGCGACCTGACCCAGCACAGGAGGTCTTGCCCTCTTCAGATAGCGACTTACACATTGAGTGTCGCTCGGGCGAGGAAGCCCGGGACGCGGCAATCAATTCGCCGAGATCCATCACACGATCGACCTGTGGGACGGCGGGCGTATCACGCGACTGATCGGCCGCGAAAGCGAGCGAAGCACCGGTTGTGGGATCTTCCGCCTGGGCACCGCACCGGATCGGCGGGTCCAGTCCGTTATGTTGCTTGCGCCGCCGTCCCTCAAGGGGCGACGTCAATTCCTCAGCGAGTTTGCCCTGAGCCACTTCGGCTGTAAGTCCTATTGCACGGCCCCTCTCAACCCGATAGTCGAGGTGTCGGCCCTAGCCTTGCCGCTCACTTCAACCCCCCGAACAACAACCGCACCGAGCAAGAGCACAGTTCCCGCTCAAGGCTGCCATCAGATATCGATCGAACGTCATCGCTGTACGCATCCGCATTGGCCCTAGGGTCGCGCCTAGTAGCACCTGTTTGAGTCGTGGGGCGGTTTGGCGGCAGATCGAAGGCGACTTTGGGTCCCGGGAAAGGCCGTCCTGAGCTCACACGTTGCGGCGAGGCAGCAATGCGCTGGGGTGGCCCACTCGTGCCTACTCGCAGCTCACAGCGCAGGCAGCCGGCGTTCGGGGATGGTTCGCAACGAACGCAGCTGAGCTGGTCACAAGCAGACCGATGACTACGGCGAGCGCAAAGACTTTGCCAAGCATTTCCCCCTCCGTCGATGCGCAAACATCTTTGCTGGTGGTGGCAGCAATGAGGATGGGCCTGGGCGGCAGTGCGGCGTTCGTATGATCAGTAGCTGCCGTTGCACGGGGGTTACAGTCGGCGGCTCGCTCGCGCCCGAGGTCATCGAAGCCGCGGTGTTGGCGTCACGAATGCCCCGCTCCATCTAACCCCGAGCGGCGCGCCTGGTTTCAGCGCTGCCGTCCCTCATGGTGAAAACGACGTCGCGACACTAGATGGACGCGCCTGAATGACAGGCGAAAGCGGTGAGCCCGAGCGTATACCGCGCCGACGGATCTCCGAAGCTCGCTGGCAATCTCTGCTGGAGCGTGCCCCGCCACGATCATTGATCTTAATCGCTCGTCCTCTTCCGGCAACCACGATCGAGAGAGCGGACGGCGAGGCTCGAGCTTCATTTGGTCTTTGCTTTCAACCGGAAATCAGCCAACCAAGCCCGGGTGCGTTCGACTTCGTCGAGATATGCGTGGAGTTCATCGCACGCGCGTTCGACCAGTGAGATCGCGCGTATGGGTGCCCGCCCCTGTTTCGCAAGCTCGACGAGGTTCTCCAGATCCTCGTACAAGTCGCGCGCGGCCTCGATGTAGCTGGCGTCACTCATCTGGTCGCGGCCTAATTGGGCCAATCAAGGGCGTCAACTGCGGGCCGCCGTCGCCCCTCGGTGAAATCTTCCATGGCCATGAAACACACCTTCGAGAAATGGGTGCAACTGCGATTATGCCATAATTTAATTCCGGAAAACACTAAATCTAATTTCGGAAAACATAAACTGTCCGGCAAACGCTGTCTGCAGAAAAGTCCGACAAGCACCTGTTTTCCAAGGATTTATTGAGCTCTCGCAGCCAGGCGAGCCCCGCAACCGGGCTATCGGTGGTCCGGCGTGATCGCGATCAAGTGGAGCACGCCGCACGCAGCCAACGGTTCTTCTTCTACGACCCCGCTTCTTAGCATTTCGACGAGGAAAGCTGCGAGCTCGCGTCGCGCGACGTCCTTGGGCACCGACTCTTGCTGGGCAGCAGTGAAGTAGCGCTCCCACGCCAGATCGAATGCGCGCGCGAGCAGAATGGTATTCGATTCTTCGTCCGACGCTTTTTCGCTCAAATAATTACCTCCAGAGCTCAAGCGCTCACGCCGCGGCGGAGAGAGGCGTGCCATTAATGCAACGATTAAAATACTTCGATTTATACTGGCGTCGAGAAACCAATCAAGGACTCATGACGTGCTGCCTAGCAGTGGGACAGCGGCTGCCTCCTTGCCTGCACTAGATGGCCCATTCGCCGTTCCTGCAGCTGTCAAAGGCGATGCCGGCAAAGGCCACCACAGCGGCTGTTCACTCGGCCTTCACCATGTGGGGCGACTGCTGGAAAGGATTAAACGCTGGGTCATTTAATCGTCCCAAGCTGTGTGCGCTTTGGAGACGAAGACCAATGTCGCAGCCCTGGAGTGACGCGGTACGCCAAAAACATATGCGGGCGATCTGCGAGGAGATCGGCGAGCGCCTTCAATTCATGATGGATCGGTCAGCTCAGGAGCCGCCGGCCCGGCTGGCAGCCCTCCTTCAACGGTTCGAGGAGCTAGAACAAACGGCGGCGCCATCGATCGCGCCAACGCTTGATGAGCTTGGTGCAGTACAAAATGTGGGCTCTGCACGATTCTACGAACCGCACGAGTAAAGCCGCACTCACTCGTCCGACGAGAGCTATGCCGAGCGCGCAGTGCACGCCCCGAATCGAAGAAAGTCCAAAAGCGACACTTTGACTTTGAACCTGAGGGGTCCCGGCAGAGTCAAATACAATACTCCCGGACCCAGCCCCCAAAACCCCAGCCGGGAGACAACCCCCAAGGTTGGCGGCCCCGTTGCACTCCCCATGCTCGGGGCCGTTCTAACCGGTCTGGGTCGCGGAGGCAGACTACTGGACGGTATCTCCGATTTTACGTTTAAGCGTTTCGCAGGTTTTACGAACGTCGTCCGTTAGCAGTGCGCAATCCTCGATGCGCTTGAAAATCCCTTTGGCCTCTTCGCGGTAGGCTGCTGCGGTTTCCTGCATGAAGGCAATTGCCCTGTG
>DASRBG010000119.1:0-56584 GCA_035653735.1 Gemmataceae bacterium | reverse complement strand
ATGCCAGTCTTCTTTGCCGCCTGCTTACGAGCGCGACCGGATACGTCGCGCGCGATGCCAACCAAGTCGCAGAACACGAGGGCGGCCTGTTCGTCGCCTTGGCGAAGGACGAGCACCTTGGCCTGCAAGGGATCGTGTGTTCCCGTGTTGAATCGTTCGTTGAAATAGCCGGCCATGCGGTAGCCCGTCGGCGGTGTGATGTCTACAACGGCCACGCCCGCCTGCAAATCCGTAGCTGCCAGACTCTTTCCCGGCGCAATACCGATTAGACAGATACCGAGTACTGCAAAGGCAATTCGCGGGCTAGGGATAGGACTCCATCGATACACAATGGATTTGCTCATGTTCTTGCCTCGTCCAGGGAATCCGTGCTTGCCGGTGGGACACTGGACCTTTTATACTCAAAACTCATGGCGTGCGTCCCGAATAGACTCGATCCCTGCGATGCCTCTTGTTCGCTCGTTCCCGGGGAGTGCCTCGGAATGAGTAGATCCTCTCCGGAGATTCCAACACGATGTCGATAGCGAAGCGGTTGTTCGTCTCGGTGCTTGGCGTTGGGTTGTGCGTCCTGCTCGCGACGGCGGCGGAACCGCCTGCTAAACTGACTGCCGAGCAAGTTCGGCAGCTCAGGGCACAATATCAGCAAGAACGCTCTGCCGCCGAGAAGCAGGGACTGACCAAGAGGTTCTCACCTGAATGGTACGAACACGCGGCCAAGCTGGCAAAACAGGGCGAGGATGCGCTCGCGGCCGGTCGGCTGGTTGAGGCGCGGGCGAGCTTTCGTCGAGCGCGCTGGGAACTGCCGGCTATCCCGGCGCACCTGCCGCCGCATGTCGCCCGCATCTTTGGCGACGGCCGACTACGCTTCAATGGTCCGGTCAATGCCTTGGTTTATAGTTCCGATGGCAAGCGCCTGGCGACAGCCAGCGGCGACGGAGTCGTCCGCGTCTGGGATACCGGCACCGGCCGCGAAGTAAGCCAATTCGCCGAACATACCGGAAGCGTCCACGCGCTCGCCTTCCATCCCAAAGGAAAAACGGTCGCCTCGTCCGACCCCGAGAGCCTCGAAATCAAAATCTGGAACGCCGACGACGGCAAGCTCCTCAGGACCTTGAATAAGCACAAGCAGTATCTCACCACTCTTGCTTTCAGCCCCGACGGTAAACTGCTTGCCGGCGGCGGCATGGACATGAAGCTGTACATCTACGATTTCGATGGAGGCAAGATAAAACGCGAAATTCCAGGTCACAACAAAGTCATCCAGGCCGTGGCCTTTAGCCCCGACGGCAAGTGGCTCGCCTCCGTTGGCGGCGACCAGACGGTGCGCCTCTATGATGCCCAAACCTGGAAGGTTCAGTGGGCTTCCGGTCAAATGCGAGGCCCCTTGCTTTGTCTCGCTTTTCATCCCGACAGCAAATCCCTCGTCGTCGGCGGGAGCAGCCCGGATACGGCTCGCCTCCTGTCGGTCCGCGATGGTAGTGAACGCCTGAATTACGAGGGACACAGCAAAGCCGTCATCAGCGTGGCTTTCAGTCCGGACGGCAACCGCTTGGCCACCGGCAGCGAAGACACCAGCATTCGTTTGTGGGATACAACCACCGGCCAGCCGCTTCGCGCCTTGCAAGGTGGCCACAGCGGCGGCGTCACCTGCTTGGCCTTCAGCCCCGATGGGCAAACGCTTGCTTCCGGGAGCACGGATCAGACGGTGCGCCTCTGGGATGTGGGTAGCGACAAACAATACCAGCAGCTTGGCAGCCATCCGGGCGCGGTTTGGTCGGCGGCGTTCAGCCCGAACGGCCAGCATGTCGTCTCGGCAGGGGCCGACAAGGTAGCGCGGATCTGGACGATTCCCGCCGCGCGTTCCCAAGCGGAGCGTGGGAACGAGGAACGGATTCTCAAGGGGCATCGGTCGCCGGTGACAGCGGCGGTGTACAGTCCTGATGGCAAATACATTGTCACGTGCAGCGGCGACAAGACGCTGAAATTATGGGATAGCGGCACTACTCAGGAAATTCGCACTTTCACCGGCCACAACGCCGCCGTGACTTCGGCTGCTTTCAGCCCCGACGGCAAGCGACTCGTCTCGGGAGCAGCGGATCACCTCCTCAAGGTCTGGGACGTGGAGACGGGCAAAGAGCTACATTCGCTGCCCAGCCATCATTCCGTCGTCAGTTCCGTCGCCTGGAGTCGGGACGGCAAGCACATTGCCTCGGCCGGTGGCGATCGGGTGGTGAAGCTGTGGGATGCCGAATCGCTCAAGGAAGAACGCACCCTGTTGGGCCATGGCGCTGCCGTCAGCGCCGTTGTTTTCAGCCCGGACAGCCAGCAGCTGGCCTCGTGCGGCGGCGATCAGCGCATTCTCCTGTGGAACGTCCAGGGCGGCAATGAGCCGGTCAGGCCATTCCAAGGTCACACGAGCGTCATCAGTTCCGTCGCATTCAGTCCGAATGGTCGGCTGCTTGCCTCCGGTGGCGGCGATCAAGTCGTCAAGCTATGGGACGTGCGTTCGGGAGTCGAGTTGTATTCGTACCAAGGCCACACGAATTGGATCAGCTCGGTGGCGTTCAGTCCGAATGGTCATTTTCTCGTCTCGGCCAGCGTGGATCGGACGGTCAAGCTCTGGGAACTGGCCGGTCAAC
Source organism: Gemmataceae bacterium (assembly GCA_035653735.1). Classification (GTDB taxonomy): domain Bacteria; phylum Planctomycetota; class Planctomycetia; order Gemmatales; family Gemmataceae; genus JAJPHU01. The sequence continues at coordinate 53,945 of DASRBG010000119.1, read as the reverse complement.
AAGGAGCCAGCGTCCGCGGCCATAACAAGGAAATCACCGCCTTGGCCGTCAGCCCCAGTGCAAAACTGCTGGCTTCCGGCAGCGCCGATCAAACAGTTCGACTGTGGGAGCTGGCCACCGGCCGGGAGTTGTTCGTGCTGGAAGGACATGCCAAGGACATTACCTCGGTGACTTTCTTACCCGACAGCAAGACGCTGGTGTCCGCGGATAAGGACAGCACACTCAAGCTGTGGGACACGGCGACCGGTAAGGAAATCCGTACCATCCGCAATGAAGCTCAACAACTCGACGGCATCCCGGTGATGACGGTAACGCCCGACGGCAAAAACATCGTCGCCTGGCTGGCGCTGGCCGAGATCGCCACCTATTTTGTGTCCACGGGAAAGCTCGACATTTCTCTTGAGCTAAGCGATTTCATGGCGAGCAAGAGTCTGACGCTCAGCGCGGACGGCGCCTTGGCCGCCGTCGGTCGAAACGATGGTTCCGTCCATCTATGGGACATCACCGCAAAAAAGCGGATCGGCAGTGAATGGAAAGCTCACGATAAAACACGGGAAATCATGGACCTGGCTCTGACCCCGGACAAAAAGACACTGGTGACGGCGGACAACAGCGGCGAAGTCAGGATCTGGCAGCTGCCTGAACGCAGGCTGCTGCACACGATCGCCGCGCACAAACAAAAGATTGTCGCGGTGGCCATGAGTCCGGACGGAACGCGCTTCGCCACCGTGGCAATGGATAACATCATCAAGTTGTGGGACCGGGCCAGTGGTAAAGAACTGCGCCAATGGGATCTGCACCTACCCGTGCTAACCAGCGATTCGCGACCGTTCGTGTCCGCGCTGGCGTTCACTCCGAACGGCAAGCAGCTGGCGACCGCGAACGCCGACACGACTTTGTATCTGCTCGATTGTCCGTAACACGGACAGCAAGCGAAGCGCGGGAGGAATCCTTAGCTGGCGGAGGGATTTGAATCGAGTGGAGCTGGAGGGATTCGAACCCTCGACCTTTTGAATGCCATTCAAACGCGCTCCCAACTGCGCCACAGCCCCAACGATAAATACCCTAGCGGACGAGGTGCTGACTGTCAATTCCATCCGTGATCGACTTCTGCTGCACGGGACCTGGCTGCGAAGAGTCACAAAGTTTGGACTCCACAGCACGCAGTCTGGTGTTTAATTGGGCGGCCAGATTGAGGCAAAGATGGGACTCGGAGGGTGTGGGATTCGAACCCACGGTGAGGTTTCCCTCACGGAGGTTTTCAAGACCTCTGCCTTAAACCACTCGGCCAACCCTCCACGATCGGCCGTCCTCATCCTAGCTTAGATGTGGTTGCAATGCCAGCCCGCGGCGCCAGCAAGGCTCGACGTGCCAGTGCTACGGGCTTAGGAAGCAGAATATCAGGTTCGCGCCAACGGCCGAGCGGCTTGTTAGTTTATCCTATAGGCAGGGAGCGCGATGCGTGTGGCGTCTTTCGACAACCCCCAGGATCGTCTCGCCGACGAGCATCGACTCATCGTCGCCGCTCAAAAGGGAGACCGTCCGGCCTTCGCCCAGCTTGTCGAACGGTATTGGGACCGGCTTTATCGCTGGCTCTATCGGCTAACGCACGATCAGCACACGGCCGAGGATTTGGTCCAGGAGAGTTTCCTCAAAGCGTTCGCCGGGCTGAAAAAGTTTCAGGCCGGCACAAACTTTAGTGCATGGTTGTTTCGCATCGCCCACAACAACTACGCCAACCAGTGCCGGGCATCGGCCCGCCAGCGCGAGACCCTGCCCGAAGACTTGCCCGACTCGCAGCGCGGCCCGCTCGATCAAGCCGCCAGCGCCGAAGCGCTGCAAAACCTGGGCCGCGTCATTCATCGTCTGCCGGCGGAGTTTCGCGCTGCCTTGCTGCTACGTGTCGAGGAAGGCCTGTCGTTTCGGCAAATTGCCGAGGTTTTGGATTTGACGGAAGAGACTGCCCGTTGGCGCGTCTTCAAGGCTCGGCAGAAGTTGCTGAGCATTCTGGCACCACGCCAGGAACAGGAGAGGTCGTGAACTGCACGGTCATTCAGCGGCGTCTGCTGTCGGCCGAACTGCCCGAGCAACCGCCCGGCGACATCAAGGGCCACCTGGCTCAATGTCCATCCTGCCGCGCTTGGCAGCGCCGCCTGGTTCAGTTGGAACGACTCGTTCGTCAGTTGCCGGTTCCCCCTTCGACGGCAAAGGAACAATTCCTCCAGCGCATTGTGGGGCCGAACCGGCCTGCCGCGGAGCAACCGGCCATTGCCGATCCTGCGATCGTGTGGCGTTCCACGCTGGCTCCGGGTCCGAAAGAGCGCGGCAAGCGCAAGTTATCGCTCGCCTTCTCTTTGGCCGCGTCGTTGTTAGTCTTCGCGCTGGCCTGGTGGTCGTGGCCGCACAAGCCTGTTTCGCTGCCAGACCCGTTGCGGATCGAACAGGCCAAACTGGAGCAACGCTTAAACACCAGTTTGCGGCTGGATACGCCGAAGGACCGGGTGATGCGGTTGGCCGAGTTGGCGGAGGAGGTTCATGGCGAAGCCCTCGCGCTCGTGGATCATAGCGAGCGGTTGGAGCAATGGGCGCGGTTTTATTCGCGGGTTGTCGGCGAACATCTGATCGAGCAGGCACGCCAGCTGCCGCCGGAGGATCGGCCCATCGTACTCAAGGAAATCGCGGAGCGACTCACCAAACTAGAGAGCGAAGCCAGCCGGTTTGCCGCACAATTGACACGCGCTCCACGATCGGCTGCGGCATTCCAACAGATCGCGCTTGTTTCACAGAGGGGTGAGCGCGATCTACGCGCTTTGACGAATGGGTGAACGCACACAATAAACCCGAAGCGCAAGCGAGGGCCGCCCTCGCTCACGCTTCGGGTTTGTCAAATCGATTTCTACCGTTCCTTCGCCTTCGACTTTGCTTTCTGGCGTGCCTCGAATTCCTTGATATACTTCTCCGGCTCGTCGTTGAACGCATCGCGGCATCCGGAACAACAGACGTAGTACGTTTTGCCTTTGTACACGACCGGCATCGTCCCCAAACCGCCGCTGACCACGCATTCCGGCTTGTCATCCCCGCCGGCGAACTCAATGCCTTCCTTCGTCGCGCCAACGCGGTAAACCATTCGGAAAGCGGTACGATCCGCCGGTTTCACTTCGTAATTGTAGACGTGGCGGTTGAAATGGAACAATGCCAATATTAGACGCTGCTTCTCCTTTTTCTTCTCATCGAATCGCTCCAGCACGAGTCGTTTTTTGTCGAGCGTGCCTTCGAAAATGAGCTTGTCTTTGTCCGGCGTCATCGCGGCGAGTTGATAACGTTCCTTGTCGGGCAGATAGCGCAGCTCGCAGGCCGTGAGGTACTTGCCCTTATCGATGGCGGCGCTCAGATACACGTCCTTGCCTTTGAAGCGCCATTCCCAGGTGATGTGTTCCTGCCAGAAATCGCGCTGCTTCGCTTCGAGCGTGCCGTTCGGCTCGCCGGTGCCTCGCCAGCCGCCGATGAGATCGTTCAGCGCTTGCAGCGCTTGCTTCGGCGTCTTTTTGTCCGCAGCCTCGGCGCTGAGGCTGAAACCGGTGAGGTACACGATGAAACTGAGGCCGATGAGGACGACAATACGGTTCATGGATCGTATGCTCCTGTCGAGGAGAAAGATTGACCAAATAATGACGAACGCGCGGCTGCGTCGCTAACCTACAATATCGGAGCCTGAAGCGTAAGCGAAGAGACGCTTTCGCTAACGCTTCAGACTCGGACGATGAGGAATTGCCCCGATCCTTACGAAATATTAATCTATTTTCTCTTGAACACGAGCCGAGCACTTTTGTAGAATCCCCCTACTTTTTACTCAAGCTCTTCTCCGCGCTGGCAGTGATGCCTCCGGCGGCCGCGATGTTCACGGACACATACCAGGCACTTACGGCGAATGTAAGCACCCAGACTCTGCACTCTGAGGAGGAAAACTTAGCTGGTCTGACACTCGATCGGTGGCTATTCTCGTGGTTGTGCGGGTGGTTTCCGGGGCGCGTCCCAGGACGACGCCGGCCAGTGGTGCGCTCGTTCCGACCGATGTTGACCATCCTCGAAGATCGCTGGTCTCCTACTTCGCTCAACGGCATGTCCACCGCGGAGCTTGCGCCCTCCCCCCATAATACCCAAATTAACAGCGCCATGGCCCAGACTGCCGGCGAAACGCGGAAGAGCGACGAATGGGCCGCGATCACGCCCAGCGAGAGCATCACGCTGCTCTCCACGTCCCGCCAGGCCGAAGAGAATTCCACGTTGGCACAGACGCCGATCGACCAACCCGCGGCGCAAACAAGCACGACGGCGCTGGATTCGTTGGTCCCGCGCTTGTCCTCGCAATCGTTCTCGCCGCTATCGACGCCGCCGAAACAGCCGGCGATACCGCAAGCAAGTTACGCCAATGGCGGAGGGGCAGGAGCCGGCGGACGCTCCACGCCCAACGCGGGCATGGGCGGCGGCGGACCGACCGGCGGCGGCGGTCCCGGCGTGGTCAATGCTAATCAGTTTGTCGGCGTTGATTTCGGCACCGGCAATAACACCGTCGCGCCCGCGAAAGGCATAAACGCCGCGTCGCTTAGCCGCGACCCGAAGGGGAGCGCGACGGAGAATGCGTCGCCGTTGACCGCGTTCCAGACGACCTACTCGACAACGGCGCCGGCCCAGTCCACTCCTCTGAAAATCGAGCCGATGAGCGTATCGCTGCCCAACGGACGCCACGGCACCGACCCGATGAACGTACTCGACCTGAACTCGGGCGAGACAATCCCAGCGAACGTGACGCTAAACACGTTCTCGACCTGGGGCGAGAACCTGCTGGCGCAGGTATCTGGCGGCACGGTCAGCAGCTATGCCTGGAACGTCAGCCAAGCGCCCGATCTCACCAACGTCACCGGCACGTCTACTGCCCAACTGCAAGGTACCTGGAAGAGTTTCACCAGCACCACGGGACCTCGCACCGACATCATCAGTGTGACGGAGACGCCGCAGGTCGGCTCGCCTATCACTGTGACCATGACCTTCGCGGTGGCGGGCACTAATTCGCCGGCCTATTCCAGCACGCGGCCGACATCCAGCAGCACTTGGCCCACGGTCATCACGCCGGACAAAGTCAGCAGCGGGCAGGCTACGCAAGCCGCCGGTCCGTATGCCAGCATGGGCCTGGCCGACGGCTCGGTGCAGACTTCGTTCGCCATGCCGTCGTATAACCCCAATACCGCCCCGGTAAGTCTCGATTACAATTCGACGACGGCCAATGCTCAACCGATCTTCCTGACCGAGTATCAACTGCCCTTCGGCCAATCGGTGCCCTCCACCATCACAGCGAGGCTGACCTTCAACGGCACGGCGTTGGCCAGTGTGACCTACAACACGTCGGGTCTCAATCCCGGCGACATTATGCAGATCGGCTTGCAAGCGAATGCGACCAGCGATGCCACCGGCCGTTATCCGTATTCGATCTCCGTGACGAACGGCAGTACGCAGACCACCTACAGCGGCAATGCGGTCATCGTCAATCAGGCGAGCAGTCCTTTTGGCCCTGGCTGGTCGCTGGATAATGTCGAGCAATTGGTGCCCGTCTCCGGCGGCGTCATTTTGGTGGAACCGGGCGGAACCAGCTTGTGGTTTGCCAGCAACGGCTCAGGGTACACGACGCCGGCCGGCGACTTCTCGACATTGACGTTCAGCAACAACGTCTACACGCGGACCATGCCCGATGGGACAAAGCTATATTTCAACAGCAGCGGCCAAGAGACTTCATCCGTAGACCGCGACGGCAACACCACGTCCTTTGCCTATAGTTCGGGCTTGCTGACGTCCATCACCGACATGAACAATCAGGTGACGACGCTGACCTATACGTCGGGCAAGCTGACAAGCATTGAAGACCCGGCGCTGCGCACGGCCACGCTGGCGTACACCGGCAGTCAGTTGACTTCGATCACCGATCCCGCCGTCGACCTGTGGCAATATACGTATGACGGAAGCAACAACCTGACGAAGCTGGACGATCCCAACAACCACGCCACCAGCTTCGTTTACAATTCCGCCGGCCGCGTCTCCAGCGTCACGCAAGCTGACAGCACGACCCTACAATTGATAGCGATGCAGATGAACGGCTGGGCGGCGGCGGGGAGCAGCAATGTCACCGCCGTGCTATTGGCCGCGGGCGATACGGCGTTATACACTGACGCGCGCAGCAATGTCTGGAGCACCGGCCTGGATTGGCTCGGGTTCGGCCAAGATGTGCAAGACGCCGACCCGCTCGGCGATACCTCGCTCATCTACCGCGATACCAACGGTTTGGCGTGGATGTCCTCCGACCAGCTGGCCCGACGCACCCGCGACTTCTACAACAGCCAGGGCGCGCCCACGGAGATCGTCCAGCCCGACGATAGCTACTCGCTCTACAGCAACTACAACCAATTCAATGAGCCGGGCCAGTATACGGACCCCACCGGAGCGACGACCAGCTACACCTACGACAGCATGGGCAATATGACGCAGAAGGAAGACGCCCTGCTGCACACGTGGACGTATACTTATAATAATCAGGGACTCGTCCTCACTGCCGAAGATCCGCTGCTGAACGTCACCACCAATGTCTATAACTCGGTCAACGAGCTAACCAGCCAAACCAACGCGCTCAACCAGACCACCACCAACGTCTATAACAGCGCCGGCCAGCGTACCAGTGTCACCGACGCCCGCGGCTTCACCAACACCTACTCTTACGATGCCATGAACCGCATGACCGGCGAGACGCTGGCCGATACCAGTACCACGTCCTCGGTCTATACGTATACCTACGATAACGTCGGCAATGAGACGAGTGTGACGGACCCGCTCGACCACACCACGACGGACGTTTATAACGCCGTCAACGAGCGCGTCTCCGAGACCAACGCACTGAACGAGACGACAACGTTCGGCTATGATGCCAACGGCAACGAAACCAGCGTTACCAATCCGCTCAACCAGACCGAGACGTACACCTATGACGCCGCCAATCGGCAGACTGCCGTAACCAATGCCCTGAATCAGACCACGACCACCGTTTATGACGCGGCCGGCGAGCAGTCATCGGTCACGGACCCCTTAAACCATACCACGACGAAAACGTACACAGCGCTCGGACAAGTGGCGAGCACCACCGATCCCGTGGGAGATGTGACCGCCTACACTTACGATTCGGTCGGCGATGAAACGTCGATCAACCAAGGCGGGCCGAGCAGTCCCACCATAACGGCCAGCATGGTGTATAACGCCGATCACGAGGAAGTCAATTATATTGACGCGACGGGCAACACTTATACGTACACCTACGACGCCGATGGCAACTCGATCGGCACTACGGACCCCAACGGCCACTCCTCGACGAATACCTATAATGCGATCAATCAATTGATCAGCGCCGAGGATCCCCTGGGGAACGTCACATCTTACGGCTACGATGCCGACGGCAACCAGACTACCGTGACCAACCCGCTGAACCAGACCAACACGGAGACTTACGACGCCCAGGGCCGTGTGTTGACCGTTACCTCTCCCGTGAACGGGACCACGACGAATACCTATGATTTGGCGGGCAACCTGAAAACAGTAGATGATCCGGACGGGAACATCACTACATATACATATGATGCGGCCAATGAATTGACTTCGGTTGCGAACCCGATGGGTTTCACGTCCAGCAATTATTACGATGCCGGCGGCGAGTTGACGACAATGACGGACGCCAACGGCCGGACCCTCACGTACAGTTACGACGCTGTGGGGCGGAAGACGGGCGAGACGTGGGTAGGCGGCAATTACACGGCCACCTGGACCTATGACGCGGCTGGCAATCTGAAGACTGCTCAGGACAGCTATTCCTCCTATAGTTACGGCTATGACGCGGCCAATCGCCTCACGACAGTGGACAACAGCGGCACGCCGGGAGTGCCGCACGTTATTCTGACCTACAGCTACGACGTCTACAACAACCGCATCGGCCTGACGGACAACATGTCGGGCAGTGTCAGTTTTGGTTACGACAACGATCAGCGGCTGACGAGCCTTGACTTGCGGTCGGGCCGGAGCAATACCCTGGATGCGCAAGTCACGCTGGGTTACGATGGGGTTGGCAATTTGACGGGAATCACACGTTCCGTGGGCGACACGATCGTAACGACACTGAGTTACGACAACGCCGATCGCCTGACCAACATGTTGACTAAGGACACGAGCAAGAACCTGACTTTGGCGAATTACACGTATGGTTACAATACGGGGAGCCAGCTGAACAGCTACCAGGACAATAACAACACCTCGTTGAGCTACACCTACGTTAATAACGGCGAATTGACGGGTGCCTCGGGGACGCTGCTCGGATCGAGTTATAGTGTGGCTTACAGCTACGATGCCAACGGCAACCGGAACATGACGGGCTACCAAACGGGGCCGGGCAATGAGTTGAAGACCGACGGCACCTACAGCTACACGTATGACAACAACGGCAACACGACGTCGCAGACGAAGATCTCGACGGGTTACGTGACCTACTACAGCTGGGACTACGAAAATCGCTTGACGGAGGTGAAGGCAGAGGACAATCATGGGAACGTCCTCAACGACGAGAAATTCACTTACGACGTGAATGGTAACCGTATCGGCGTCTCCCTGAATGGAACCCAGCAGTTGTACACCGTGTACGACGGCTCGAACCCGTACATGGACTTCAACGGCAGCGGGACGCTGACTGAGCGCTACCTGACGAACCCGCAGGGGTTGAGCCAGTTCTATGGCGAGGTGAGCGGTAGCGGTACGACGCAGTGGTTCATGACCGACAATATCGGCTCGATCCGCCAAGTGGTGAGTACCAGCGGCAGCGTGCTGGATGCGATCACCTATGATCCGTTTGGCAATCTGGTGAGTCAAACCAACGCGACCAACGCGCCACGTTATTTGTATACGGGTGCGGCATACGATTCGATCTCGGGGACATACCTGGACGGAGCGCGCGAAGATAACCCTGTTGATGGGCGATGGTTGAGCCAGGATCCGCTTGGATTGACACCGGACACCAACGCATATCGGTATGTGGCTAATAATCCTGCGAGTGTGAGCGATCCCACAGGCCTTCATGTCCATTGGCCAGAGAAAAGGTTGATCCGTTGGAAGATAGATAAGTGGACAGTTAAATATTTAGAGGGTCCGAGTGAAGGGAAAACAATTGACATGGCCAAGTTGAAGCCGGGAGATGTGGTAGACGTGGCTCCTGGGCACGTCGGGATGTACGCCGAGGTGACAGTTACCAATTATATGCCGAAAGAACCGGAATACACAATAGAGGCCGACTTGGGGCTTACCATACAGATTTGGGATCCCTCTCTGGGTTGGTATGCGGATGGGGTTAGCGTGTCGGATAAAGTCACGATTCCAGGCGGAGGGAGTGAAGAACCGATCTATGGGGAGCCCCTAAGATTAACTTTTCAACCTAGTTATATTCGTCGAAAAGAAAGATTCAGATTTGTGCTCAGTATAATGGCCAAGCTAGCCTCTCAAAAAGGAGCAATGAACGCAATAGTCGCACTTGTTACACACCCTATCCGTCTGGTTAAACAATTGCCCTGAGCGATCGTATTGGGAACACAGATTGTCTCCTGTGTGTGATCGATTGTCACTGTTCTTTGCACAACCAACTGTGAAAGGACGAAAGAGGGGATTACTATGAAGTACCTGACGGGTTTGTTCGTGATGGTGTTTTTCTGCGCGACGGCAAGCGCAAAGGAGCCGATGTTAGAGTGGACGCTAAAATATGTGAAACGGGAAGTCCCTCGAGATTCAAAAGAATCCCTTAGAGAAGCTTCTGATTATAGAAAGCATAAAAAAGATTTTAAGCAAAAAATCAGCGTTACAAATTATACTTGTGGTTTTGCAGCGGCGGCCGCGAGGGCTTCATTAGACTCTATGTCGCTCCGATTAGTATTAATTCCCATGCCAGCCGGGAAGATAAGAATACTAGGTGATTGTGGGCCGGATGGAGACAAAGGATTATTCATATGCACAATTGACACTGCAAAAGACATCAAATACGGCGAGGAGATGATTGTCGGGCGTAGTGGAAGTCAGTCACGGGACCCGTGCGGGCAAGTTACTCGCTTTGAGGTGAATGCATTTGTTCTAGTCGTTAAACAAGTGGATGGAGACTTTTCGAAATTGATAAGATCGAAACATTTAGAGATTCTAGAAAAGGAGCCGTAGGAAACCAAAAGCGGGCTGGACTCCTAGTCAACAGAGTTTTGCACCATGGGAACGGAAAAGGGGAACGGAAAAGGGAACGGAAAAGGTGTCAGGAACCGTTTTGGGGTGGATTTTGCTTGCTCCAGCGCGACCGTGGCGTTACGCTGCGGGCATGGGACGACCTTTGCGAGCTTGCCTGGGTGGCTACGTCTATCACGTGCTCAATCGCGCCAACGGCCGCCTGACGCTGTTCCACAAAGACGGCGACTACGACGCTTTTCACCGCGTCTTGGCCGAAGCCTGCCTGCGCCTGCCCATGCGCGTGCTCAGTTGGTGCGTCATGCCCAACCATTGGCACCTGGTCCTCTGGCCGCGGGCCGACGGGGAACTGTCGCGTTTTGTGGGCTGGCTGACGTTGACGCACACGCAACGCTGGCACGCCCATTATCATAACACTGGCACGGGGCATCTGTACCAGGGGCGCTTCAAATCGTTCCCGGTGCAGGAGGACGAGCATTTGCTGACGGTGTGCCGCTATGTGGAGCGGAACCCGCTGCGTGCCGGCTTGGTGAAGCGGGCGGAGGACTGGCGTTGGTGCAGCTTGTGGCAGCGTCGCGCGAATACGGCCTTAGCGCAGGCGGCCTTGCGCGAATGGCCGGTGCCGTGTCCTTCGACGTGGCTGGCCGAGGTGAACGCGGTGCAAACGTTGGGCGAAGTCGAGGCGTTGCGTCGTTGCGTTCGTCGAGGTCAGCCGTTTGGGGAGGAAGCGTGGGTGGAGTCGACGGTGAAGGGTCTGGGATTAGAAGGCACGATCAGGCCCCAGGGGCGTCCGCGGAAGGCCAAGCCCACTGGCGAAAACGGTTCCTGACACCTTTTTTCCTCCTCACACCCTATCCGTCTGGTTAAACAATTGCCCTGAGCGATCGTATTGGGAACACAGATTGTCTCCTGTGTGTGATCGATTGTCACTGTTCTTTGCACAACCAACTGTGAAGGGACGAGAGAGGAGATTACTATGAATTACCTGACGGGCTTGTGCGTGATGGTGTTTTTCTGCGCGATGGCAAGCGCAAAAGAGCCGATGTTAGAGTGGACGTTAAAGTATATGAAGCGGGAAATTCCTCGAGATTCAAAAGAATCCCTCCAAGATGCTTCGGATTATAGAAAGCATAAGAAAGATTTTAAGGAAATAATCAGTGTTACAAATTATACTTGCGGTTTTGCATCAGCGGCTTCGAAAGCCTCATTAGACTCTATGTCTCTCCGTTTAGTATTAATTCCCATGCGAGACGGGAAGATAAGAGTATTAGGCGATTGTGGGCCGAATGGAGACAAAGGATTATTCATATGTACAATTGACACTACAAAAGAGATCAAATACGGAGAGGAAATGATTGTCGGGCGTAGTGGATGGCGGCTTGAGGCGCATGCATTTGTTTTAGTCGTTAAACAAATGGATGGAGACTTTTCGAAATTGATAAGATCGAGACATGTAGAAATGCTAGAAAAGGAGCCGTAGGAAACAAAAAAGCGGGCTGGAATCGAAGCCAACGGAGTTTTGCACCATGACTACTCGTACCTCGCTGCGAAAATCGCGCCAGAAACCGTTTTTCGTACACGGGGAAAAACGTACCGCGATAGTTCTGTCCGGACGATCCTGCCGGCACAGCCATGTCGCGTTAGGATCATTGCATGCACAGGCGCAAGTCGTTGCAACGATTTACCTATTGACCAGTCCTGGACTTGTGCGGTTTCGTTGCCGTCGTTGCAACGGTTCGCCTGTCGTTGCAAGGGGGGCTTTGCGTCAAAACCCTCCCCAATTTAGTGGTTTCGTTGCAAACCGGCCCTCCAAAGCCTCATGACGGTCGCAAGAGGGCCGCCCAAAGCCGGTTTTGTTGCAAACGGGGAGTTTCGACGCAAAGCCTTGCAAGGGGTGCGGGACAGGGCGATGCAACGACACTACCATCGGAAAGAAACGGGGAAAGAACCGGGGTCAGGAGTCGTCACCTAGGCCGTGGCGCCGGCCTTATGTCCTGTAGGAGCTTGCCTCGCTTGGCCTCCGGACAGTGTTCCTCATGGCGGAGTGATGTCGTTCGCTGACGCTTTTTGGCACGGCCTGGCGGCATGAAGCTGTTTGCCATGTAGCCCCCGGATGTCAGGAGTTAGCACGGCTTGGCATATCCTGGCACCGGCTGGCAGGAGCGTGAGGCAGAGAAGGGTGGCGGAGTGGCGGCGTTAGCTGGCGTTTTGCGGCATCAACCCACGGAGTTTTGCACCATGTCGATCCGCACCTCGTTGACCATGATCGTCAAGAACGAAACCGCCACGCTAGGCAACTGCCTGGCCTCGGTGCGCGACCTTGTGGATGAAATCATCGTCGTGGACACCGGCTCCAGCGATAACACCAAGGACATCGCCCGCCAGCATGGCGCCCGCGTCTTCGAGATGCCCTGGCCCGATAGCTTTGCCGCCGCACGCAATGAATCGATCCGCCACGCCAGCGGACAATGGCTCCTCTGGCTCGACGCCGACGATAAACTCGACGAACCCAACCGCCAGAAACTGCGTGATCTATTCGCCGGCCTTGGCGATGACAATTTCGCCTATTCCATGAAGTGCATCTGCGTCTCCGGCCAGCCCGGCGGCTCGGCCACGGCCGTCGATCATGTCCGCCTCTTCCGCAACCACCCGGCCATCCGCTGGGACTACAGCGTTCATGAACAGATCCTACCCGCCCTCAAACGCGCCGGCCATGCTGTCCGCTTCACCGACATCGCCATCACTCACACCGGCTACACCGATCCGGCCCTGCGGCACAAGAAACTCGAACGTAACCTGCGGCTGCTGCACCTGGACATGGCCGAGCGTCCCCACGATCCGTTCACGCTGTTTAACCTGGGCTGGGCCTATGCCGACCTGGGCCGCTGCGCCGAGGCCATCCCGCTATTGCAACGCAGCTTGCAGCACTCGCATATCGCCGACTCCATCACGCCCAAGCTGTATTCGATCCTGACCTTGTGCCATCGCCGTTTGGGGCAATTCGCCGAGGCATGGGCAACGTGCCAGGCCGGGAATGCTCGCTGCCCCGATGATGCCGATTTGCTGTTTCTCAAGGGGCAGTTGTGCCACCATCGCGGCGACCGCATAGGAGCGCGGGCGTGTTGGATGCAATTGCTGGGCGGCTCTGACCTCGGGGCGCTAACGCAACCCCGCTCGCCGTCGGCCGATGGCGTGTTTGCCAGCGTCGATGCGGGATTGCAGGGGCCACTGGTGCGCTATCACCTGGCCGTGCTGGACCGCGACGAAGGACGCTTCGAGGATGCCGAGAATCATTGGCGGACCATTCTCGGTGAGACGCCGGATTATTATCCGGCCCGGCTGGGTTTGGCCGAGCTGTATCTGCGGCAAGAACGCTGGCCGGAGATGGAAACTGCTCTCGATGCGTTGCAGTCCCATGCACCGCTCGACGCCGCCGTTTTGCGCGCTCGCATGCATCTGGCCCGCAAGGAGTTCGCTGCCGCCCGGCAATTGCTCGAAGATGTCCTGCGACAGACGCCGCAGCTTCTAACGGCTCAGGTGATCCTCAGCCACGCCCTGCTGCAATCGGGCGACGAATCCGCCGCCGAGCCGCTGTTGCGTCGTATCGTCGAGATGGACCCGGCGCAGGCCGAATCGTGGCGAAACCTGGCCGTGCTCCATCGCCGCCGGAATCGTCTGCGCGAAGCGATTGCCGCGGCCAAGGCCGGCTGTTTCCATTGTCCCCGCGATGTCTCGTTGCTCTTGCTGCACGGCGTTCTGTTGCACGAAGGCGGCGATGCCCTCAACGCCGAGACATGTCTGTTGCGCGTGCTGGAGATCGATGGCAACGACGCCGCGGCTCGGCAGCGACGAGCCACGGCCCGCCGCCATCTCATCGCACTCTATTCTGAGATGGGCCGCGTGCGCGAAGCCGAAGCCCATCGCCGCGCTCTGACCGCCGAGTCAATGACACTCGGCCAAGCGCCGGTATTTGCCGCAGAAATACAACAGAGGCGCGCCGCTGCGGCTGTCGCCGGCGAGGATTTCGCCGAGAAAGATGTCGTGATCGCCGCCGGGCAGGATTTCCGTCAGTCGGCAATCAACCCAGGCCAACGCATCAGCGAGGACGGGCGCGCCGCTGGCCGCCGTGATCCAGGTTAGATCGCTCACTTCCTTGGGGCCGCGCTGAGCAAAACGCCGCGAGAGGTGTTCCTGAGTATCGCTAAGAATGTTGAGGGCGAAGTGTCGGCTCGCCGTTAGCGATGCGTGCATGGCCGCCGTCTTGTCCACGGCCACGAGTACGAGAGGAGGATTTAGCGAGAGTGAGGTTACGGCGTTGGCCGTCATGCCATAGATCTCGCTGTTTTGCTTCACCGTGACCACCGTTACGCCGGTGGCGAAATGCCCCATGATCCGCCGTTGAGCCAGGGAATCGAACGCCATGAATCCTCCTTTGTGCAATCGTGAAACTCTCGTTACCCTAGCACAACCGCTCCCGCAGTGGAACGGCGGTTAACGACGTTGCTTCGAAGCGCCGCTAACCGGGATCTTCTTGCAAGCGCCGCTGTAGTCCCGAATAGCGCCGGCTGGTGTCCTGACGTTGCACCGCCATCTCCAGGGCCTTACGGCTGCCAACAATTGCCACGAGCCTCTTGCCGCGCGTCACCCCGGTGTAGAGCAGGTTGCGTTGAAGCATCATGTAATGCTGCGTGTGCAGCGGGATGACCACGGCGGGATACTCCGAACCCTGGGATTTATGCACGGTCGTCGCGAAAGAAAGACTCAGCTCTTCCAGTTCTCCGTAATCGTAAGTAACGGGTTTGCCCTCGTATTCGACCGTCACTTGGCGTTCCGTCTCATCGATGGCCGAGATACGGCCGATGTCGCCGTTGAAAACTTCCTTCTGGTAGTTGTTGTGCGTCTGCATGACCTTGTCGCCGACATGGAACGTCCAGCCGAAACGCTCTACCTGTGGCCCGCCGCGAGAAGGATTCAGCACTTCCTGCAACCGAAGATTGAGCGCCTGCGCTCCCAACTCGGAGCGATTCATCGGCGTTAGCACCTGGATGTCGCACAGTGGATCGAGTTGATAACGCGCCGGGATGCGCTCGCGGACCATTGTTAGGATGCGGTCGAGGATAGCTTCAGGGGTATTCGCCTCAACGAAGTAGAAATCGCCCTTGCCAGGAGGCGCCGATTCGGGCAGCTCCCCATGCTTGATGGCGTGAGCAGCCCGGACAATCCAGCTTTGGCCGGCTTGACGGAAGATCTCGGTCAGCCGAACCACCGGCACTGTCTTCGAGTCGATCAGATCGGCGAGCACAAGGCCGGGTCCAACGGATGGCAGTTGATCGACATCGCCTACCAGGACCACGCAGGCATGCGCCGGCGCCGCCCGTAGTAATTGATTCATCAGCACGACATCGACCATCGAGGCTTCGTCCACCACGAGCAGATCGAGGTCCAGCGGCTGGGCCGCGTCGCGCCTGAAGCCGCCGAATGCCGGATCGAATTCGAGCAGTCGATGGATGGTCTTCGCTTCGCGGCCGGTCGTTTCGCTCAGCCGCTTGGCCGCGCGGCCGGTCGGGGCGCACAGAGCGCAGCGCTGACGGCGTGCCGTGAATATCTCCAGAATGCCGCGAACGATCGTGCTTTTGCCGACGCCGGGTCCACCGGTGATGATGAGCACTTTCTCGCGCGTCGCCGCCCGAAGGGCATCCCGCTGTGTGGGCGCCAATTGCAACCCTATCTTCTTCTCGACCCACTCGAGCGCTGCCTCGGTGTCAATCGTCGGCAGCGGATGTCGGCCCTCCCGCAGTTTACGCACCGCTCGCGCCACGCCCAGCTCGGCCATGAACAGCGGTTTCAGATACAGCCACGGCTCTTCGCCGCCTGGCTCGCGCACAACGTCGCCGGCCTGCCGCTCGTGCTCGACGGCCGCGCGAACGGTCTCCTCCGGGATGTTCGTCAGCTCCGCCGTCTGTCGAACGATGGCCTCTTCCGGCGCCCCGACGTGTCCTTCCTGGCTGGCCTCTTGCAGCACGAATCGAAGTGCGGCGCGAGCGCGCAGCGGCGAGGAGCGGTCGATGCCCAGTCGCCCCGCCAGCTCATCGGCTGTCTTGAAGCCGAACCCCCATACATCGGTCGCGAGGCGATAGGGATTGTTCTTGACCAGCTCGACGGCTTGATCGCCGTAGGTCTTGTAGATGCGCACGGCCCGTCCAGTGCCGACGCCATGGGATTGCAAAAAGACCAGAATGTCGCGGACGGCTTTCTGCTCTTGCCAACTCTCGCGGATACGTTGGATGCGCCGCGGCCCGATGCCCTTGACTTCCTTCAAAAACGCCGGGCTTTCGTCGATAACCTGCAAGGTGCGTTCGCCGAAGACGGCAACGATTTTCTTGGCGAAATGCGGCCCGATGCCCTTGACCAAACCGGAGCCGAGGTATTTCTCGATGCCCAGCGCAGTATGGGGCGGCGCGCAGCGCAGCTCGGCAGCCTTGAATTGCTCGCCGTGCATGCGATCCTGAATCCATTCGCCAGTGGCTTGGATGTACTCGCCAACTACGGCGGACGGCATCTGTCCGACCACCGTCACCAGTCCGAGCCGGCCGCGCACCTGCACGCGCAGCACGGCAAAACCCGTGTCGGGATTATGAAACGTCACGCGTTCGATGATGCCGCTTAGGTTCTCGGCCATGCAAAGTATTGTACCGCGATTGGCCGAACCATCGCATCCCAGCAGGGCTGCGAGCGCTAACGCGGCACTTCGACGCGCTCCAAAACGTTGTTCAAAATATCATCCGTCGTAAATCCCTCGACATACGCATCCGGTTGGAGCGTCAGGCGATGCCGCAGGACGGGCCGGCAGATGCGCTTGACATCATCGGGCGTGATGAAGTTTCGACCGCTCATCAGCGCCCGCACTTTCGCCGCTTGCAATAAATGCACGGCGGCGCGCGACGATGCACCCATCAACACCTTGTCCATCTCGCGCGTCTTGCGCACAATGCGGCCGATGTACGAGCAGATCTCCGACTTGGCGACGACCTGGGCGGTGCCTTGCCGCGCGCGCAGGATTAGATCGCGAGTCGTGGCGTTTGGCTCGTTCGTCAGGAACTCGCCAACCGGCGCGAGGATGTCCAACGGCGCAGCCAGCGTTCCGCGGCCCTGATACAGCCGCAAAATGCGATCTTCCTCTTCCGCAGGTGGATATTCGATATTCAGCTTCAACAAAAAGCGGTCGAGCTGCGCTTCCGGCAGCCGATAGGTACCCTCATATTCGATTGGGTTCTGCGTGGCGATGACGGTGAAAAACTCCGAGAGCGGATGGCTGACGCCATCGATGGTGACGGTGCGCTCCTCCATAACTTCCAAGAGGGCGGATTGCGTTTTTGGCGGAGTGCGGTTGATCTCGTCGGCGACGAGGATATCGGTGAAGACAGGCCCGGCGCGGAACTCGAACTGGCTGTTTTGCAGATTGAAAACGTTGGTGCCAAGGATATCGGAGGGCATCAAGTCGGGAGTAAACTGCACGCGCTTGCAATCGAGGGCGAGCAGGCGGGCGAGTGTGCGGGCCATGAGCGTCTTGGCGGTCCCAGGGACGCCTTCAAGCAAGACATGGCCGCCGCACAAGAGCGCTAGCAGCACTAACTCCTGACTCTCGCGCTGCCCTACCACGACGCGCTCCGCCCGGTTCAGCAGTGATTCCACCCACTCCTGGACGGTCGCAGTCTCCTCGGTGTGCATGCAATTCTCCTCCCACAAGCCCCGAGCGCCGGCGACGGGCGAAAGGCCCTTCGCTGGCGCTGGGGCTTGCCGATTACTATTTCGTAGTTCGCACGGTTTGCTTCGCACTCATCGTTTGCATTTCACGCGTGAACTGATCAAACCTTTGCGCCCATATCCATAGCTCTCGCTCAGATACTTCCCCCCGCCGCACTTCACCGACGCCGCGTAGCAATGTCTGCAATCGCGTCATCGAAGCGCCAGGATCGTGCAGACGCCAGGCCGCGAGGATCTCGGCAGGCAAGGCGTTGCGGCGCAACCGCAGTTGCCGTGTCAGTCCGCCCAGAAAGTTCCTCACCAGTGTTCGAGCCAGCAATCGCCGCGTTCCGGTTTTTTGATACAGACGCGCGAGCGCGGAGGCATAATCGACCGCGTCGGCGCTCGCCGCCTTGGGCATGGGCACGGGGGGACCGAGACGCACCGCCCACGACCAACCAGCGACGAACATCACCAAGAGCACCAAGAGCGGCGTGGCCCGTTCACCGTGGTGTTCCAAATAACCCCAAAACCCAGTCCCAGAACGCAGCCCGTGGTGATACTCGTCGAAGTAGACTTTGCCATCGCGAGCCGCCATTATCGCGGTGTTGAACAGGAAAACGATATTGTCGTCGCGCGGTTCGCCATCGGAACGAACCAACCCCTCGCGCGTCAGCCAGCGCGCGTCGGCTGCGATCAGTACATGTCCCTTCTTGCGGCGCAGCAGTGCCGCGCCGGTTCGATCGCCGACCCACCACAACGGTAGCGCGTCGCCTGGTGCTCGCAACGTGGCCCGCGAACCGACGCTCAGCCGCGTAAGACCTTCGGTGTACCCGCCTCCCGCACCAAGTTCCACCGGATGAAACGCATCCTCGTCGCGTTTATCGCCCTCAATGACGACTACGTTCAGCGCTTTGTGCAATGGCGTGTTCTTTCGACCCAAGAGCAACAGTGTGTTGCCGTGCTCGACCCAGCTCAGCAAGGACACAGCATCATTTTCCGAGAGCGAGTCGTCGCCGAACAGCTTGCCGGAGTGCGGCTCGGCAACAATGAGTAAACCCTGATGCCGGTGGTCTTGAACGGGCCGCGTCATGGCCACCGGCGTCCAGCCAAGCTGGCGCAGGACGTGGGCCGCCTCGCCGAGTCCATCGCTGGCCTCCGAATATACGGAGTAAGCCGGCATGTCGCGCCCCGCCAACCGCCGCTCACGCAACAGGTACGCCGTCACGACGCCGAAAACGCCGAACATCAGTCCGATCAGAAGCCAGCAATCGAAACGTGTCATTCTTTTTCGACTTCTCCGGTTCTTACGATAGAATATGGTTTTGTAAGCTTGCCTGCCTTGCTTCCCACCCTGGAAGGCCGAACGTGCGGGGCATTAGTTGGCCGAAATCGGAGATCGATCGATTTATTCTCGCGGCGGCCGAGCGCATCCTCGCCACCGACAAAGACGAAGAAACCCGAATCAATCGCGTGTATCATTTACTGTATGGCCGACCGCCGACGGCGGAGGAAATCAACTTCGGCCGCGATTTTCTCCAACGCGCGAATGGTGGCGGGAAGGCGTGGCAGGAGTATGCCGAGATCTTACTGTGTGCCAATGAGTTTTTGTATGTGGATTGATTCGTACACCAATACTGGAAGCCAGGTATGTGACGAATCGATCTCCCCGCGGAGAATACGATGAATCCTTTCTCGGCAATCTCGTGGCGCCATATGCTCGCCTGCTTCGCCAATGTTTTCGGTATGCTCGGCCTTGCCAGCTTGCTCGCCGAGAAGGCCCGCGCGAATACCCCTGCTGCCGAGAACCCGCTAGCCGTGAAGCAGCCGCGTTCTCCCGCCAAGGCGAGGCGGCTCATTTTCCTGTTCATGTCCGGCGGGCCTTCGCACGTGGATATCTTTGATCCAAAACCGCGTCTTGAACGCGACAATGGCAAACCGCTTCCTTTCGTCGTGAAGGGCATCCTCAGCATCTAATCATGAAATAATAACCCGAGAATTAACATGCGTGTGGCATTCCTTTACATCTCGTTGGGACTTGGGCTGGTTTCCCCACGGATTGTTGCGGGCGGGGAAGATGCCTTCAATAACGAAGTCCGGCCCATCCTGGCGAAGCATTGTTTCAAGTGCCACGGCCCCGATGATAAGGCACGCAAGGCCAGGCTACGCCTCGATCAGCGTGATTCCGCCCTGCGTGGAGGTAAATCCAAACGACCGGCCATCGTGCCGGGACATCCCGAACAAAGCGAGTTGATCCAGCGCATTGTCGCGGAGGACGAAAGCGAAATCATGCCACCCCCGCACGCGAAGAACCCGCTCACCGCTGAGGAAAAGCAAACCCTCAAACGCTGGATCGCCGGCGGCGCCGAGTATCGGCTCCATTGGTCATTTGTACCGCCGAAGCGATCCCAATTGCCCAGAGTGAGGCAAGTCGAGTGGGTCCGAAATCCGATCGACTATTTCATCCTGGCGCGGTTGGAAAGGGAGGGACTGAAGCCGTCGCCGCAAGCCGACCGCTATACGCTCGCGCGGCGACTCTATCTCGACCTCATCGGACTGCCGCCGATGCCGGACGAGACACAAGCATTTGTAAATGACACTTCGGCCGATGCCTACGAAAAACTGGTGGATCGCCTGCTCGCCTCACCACACTATGGCGAACGATGGGCGCGGCGCTGGCTCGACTTGGCCCGCTACGCCGATACGAACGGCTACGAGAAAGATCGACCGCGTTCCATCTGGCCCTACCGCGATTGGGTGATCAACGCCATTAACGCGGACATGCCTTTCGATCAGTTCACCATTGAGCAGTTGGCCGGCGATTTGCTGCCCGGCGCGACCGACGATCAGAGAATCGCCACCGGTTTCCATCGCAATACGATGCTGAATGAAGAAGGCGGTATTGACCCTCTGGAATATCGCTTTTATGCCGTGGTCGATCGCATCGCCACAACGGGCACGACATGGCTTGGCCTCACCATCGGCTGCGCCCAATGTCATACGCACAAGTTCGACCCGATCCCCCAGCGCGAGTATTACAAGTTCCTGGCCTTCCTCAACAACGCTGACGAGCCGACTCTACCTGTGCGCCGGACGGACATCCGTCGCCAGCGTCAGGAAATCGAGAAGAAAATCGCTGATCTGGTCGCCGACCTGCCCAACCGATTCCCTGTGGAGACCGAACGCCGAGACGCCGGCTCGACCGGCCTAACGATTGGAGAACGGCGCCGGGTTCATCTTGAACGTCGGTATCGTGAATGGCAGCAGCAGGAGGCGGCCCGCACGGCGCGCTGGATCGTACTTCACCCTTCGAGGGCAAAGGCAAACCTACCGCACCTGACGATCCTCGAGGACAACTCCATCTTCGCCAGCGGCGACCAGAGCAAGAGCGACACCTTTGATCTCTCGTTCCAAGCCGATCTGCGCGGTATTACGGCCATCCGCCTGGAAGTGCTGCCGGATGATCGGCTGCCGGGCGGCGGGCCGGGGCGGGTCTATTATGAAGGACCGTTCGGAGATTTCTTCCTATCCGAGTTTCGCGTCTTCGGCGGCGGGAAGAAAACCGCCATGACGAAGGCGGCGCACAGTTTCGCCAGCGGAGGCAACACAGCGGACAAGGCCATCGATGGCGACCCCCAAACGGGATGGTCGATTAACGGCGGGCAGGGCCGCGCCCATACCGCGGTATTTACGCTGGCCTCGCCTTTGGCCGATGCCTCGGACTTGAGAATACAAATGCTCTGCGAGCGCTACTACTCGGCCGGCCTGGGCCGCTTCCGCATCTCTGTAACCACCGATGCGCGACCTGCTATTGCTCGCGACATACCGTGCGAGGTTGAAGACATTCTGCTGATCCCCGAACCGAAGCGAACGACGGAACAGAAGCAGCGCCTCTTCCGGCAGTTTCTGATGATGGCTCCAGAGTTGGCGAAGGAGCGCGAGGAGATCGAGCGACTGCGTAAGCAGTTGCCGGCCTATCCGACCACATTTGTCATGGCTGAACGCCCGACCGAGAATCCCCGGCCTACTTTCGTTCACAACCGCGGCGAATTTCTGCAACCCAAGGAGCGTGTCGATCCGGACGTGTTCTCGGTCTTGCCTCCTTTGCCGAAGGACGCACCGCGCAACCGACTCGATCTCGCTCGTTGGCTGGTTTCGCCCGAAAACCCGCTGACGGAACGAGTGACAATGAATCGTCAGTGGGCGGCGTTCTTCGGACGCGGCATCGTTCCCACCTTGCAGGATTTCGGCTACCAGGGGGAGCGGCCTAGCCACCCGGAACTGCTCGATTGGTTGGCCGTCGAACTGGTCAAGCAGGGCTGGTCAATCAAGAAGATGCACAAGCTGATCGTCATGTCCGCGACGTACCGGCAATCCTCACGCGTGACGCCGGAGCTTCTGGCGAAAGATGCCAACAACACGCTGCTGGCGCGCGGCCCACGTGTACGGCTGGAGGCCGAGCAAGTGCGCGATTCGGTGTTACGTTCCAGCGGTCTGCTTTCGGAAAAAATCGGTGGGCCGAGCGTCTTTCCACCGCAGCCGCCGGGCGTGACGACGGAAGGGGCTTATGGGCAATTGCAATGGAAAGTCAGCCAAGGGCACGATCGCTACCGCCGCGGACTGTACACATTCAGCAAGCGAACGGCGCCATTCGCCATGTCCACGACCTTCGATGCGCCCAGTGGTGAAGTTTGCGTGGCTCGCCGCGAGGTGTCCAACACGCCGCTACAAGCGCTAACGCTGCTCAACGATCCCGCCTTTACCGAGGCGGCGCAAGCCTTGGGCCGAATGATGGCGGCGCGGGAAGGAAGCGTCGTGGAGCGCGTGGACTATTTGTTTCGCCGCTGCCTCACTCGGCGACCCAGTCGCGAAGAGGTGAACCGACTCGTAAACTTTTTCGAGACGCAGAAACAGCGTTGTGAACGTAAGGAACTCGACGCCGCGAAGATCGCCGGAGCAGGCGACGCCGGTTCAATCCTCAACGATCGAGCGGCGTGGACCGCGCTGGCTCGCACGTTATTCAATCTCGACGAAGCCATCGTGAAGGATTAAGCCATGCACGACATCTACGAATATGCCCAGCAAGTCACACGGCGGCATTTCTTCCGGGAGTGTGGCATCGGCGTGGGTAAAATCGCCCTTGCGAGTCTATTAACAAACGCCTGCACCCAGCCGTCGACCGCATCGCCGAAAGCTTCCGATCCACTCACGCCGCGCCGGCCGCATTTCGCGCCGAAGGCCAAACGCGTCATTCACTTGTTCATGGCCGGCGCTCCGAGCCAGCTTGATCTTTTCGATTACAAGCCCCAATTGGCGAAACTGGAGGGCAAGCCGCTGCCCCCCTCTGTCATTCGAGGCCAACGCTACGCCTTCATCCGTTCCGACGCAGCCGTCCTCGGTCCTCGCTTCAAGTTCGCCAAATACGGTAAATGCGGAGCGGAATTATCGGAAATGCTACCGAATTTGGCCAAGGTGGTCGATGACATTTGCATCGTAAAATCCGTCCACACCGACCAGTTCAACCACGCACCGGCGCAGATTTTTTTCAACACCGGCTTCGCGCAGCCGGGCCGGCCCAGCCTCGGATCGTGGGTGTTGTACGGACTCGGCTCGATGACACGTGATCTACCGGCGTTCGTGGTAATGTCCACCGGTAGCGGCATCAGCGGAGGCTCGGCCAACTGGTCCAGCGGCTTTCTGCCCACCATTTACACCGGCGTCCGCCTTCGCAACCAGGGCGACCCAATCCTCAATGTGTCCAGCCCTCCCGGTGTAGACCCACGCCTGCAACGCGATTCCTTCGACCTGATCGGCGCTCTGAACAAGCGGCGTTTGGAGACCGAGGGCGACCCGGAAATCGCCACCCGCATCGCTTCCTATGAGATGGCGTTTCGCCTGCAAACCTCCGCCCCGGAATTGATGAATCTCCGCCAGGAGACAAAAGCGACGCTGGAGATGTACGGCGCCGACCCGGACAAGCCGTCTTTCGCGCGAGCGTGCCTGTTAGCGCGGAGGCTCATGGAGCGCGGTGTGCGTTTCATCAACATCTATCACGAAGGCTGGGATGCGCATTCCGACGTATCGGGCAATCACAAGAAAAACTGCGGCGAAACCGACCGCGCCTCGGCGGCGCTGGTGAAAGATCTGAGACAACGCGGCCTGCTCGACGACACCCTGGTGATCTGGGGCGGCGAGTTTGGCCGCACGCCGATGGTCGAGACCAATCCCGCGCTCGGCCGCAGCCTCGGTCGCGACCATCATCCCCAAGCCTTCACGATGTGGCTGGCCGGCGGCGGCGTCAAACCCGGACTGACCTACGGAGCGACCGATGAACTCGGTTTCCACGTCGTCGAGAATCCCGTCCACGTTCACGATATGCAGGCGACGATCCTGCATCTACTTGGATTCGATCACGAAAAACTGACCTACCGCTACGCCGGTCGCGATTTCCGTTTGACCGACGTTCATGGCAAGGTTGTGACGGATTTGCTCGCTTGAACCAATCGGTTCCGTAAGGTCAGAGGCTCTACTTGACCCGTCAGGCTTTCACGGTCTTGTCTGCCGAGCTGGTGACAAAGAGTTCCCCGCTCGGGTCGAAAGCCACGCTCCGAACCGAAACCGTACAGGTATTTCCCATCGACCGTGAACAGATGATTTGGATCGAAGCGCGGAAGCCATCGGTCGCTCTCAGGGCAATCGCACTTCGGATCACCAGGGCTCATCTCATTTTGTCACGAAACCCGCACGACGAAGTTCAGAGGTCAGCAATCTGAGTGTGGGATTCGCCTTCTTCAGTTTCTGTGCCTGTTGTTCGGCCAGGCCAGCCTGCTTTGTACCCGCCAGCGCTTCGCGAAGGTCCTTCAAGAGCGCGGCGATTTGGATGTAGGAGTCTCGAGAGCGGAGCTTCACAAGCCGCTCCGTCTCACGCAGAATCGGAGCCGGGTCAACCACCATGTCAGCAAGTCGTTTTGCGCGCTGCTTGGCAGCCTTTTCTTCGGCCTTGCGAACTGCGTCCTTGTGAATGTCTTCTGCTGCCCTCTCTAGTTCGGCAATGGTCCGGTCGCGATGGACGGTCGGCCAGGTCGCCATCGGCCGGCTCTTGCGAAACGCCGCCAGCATGTTGTTTCTGGCTCCTGAGTTAGCATCTGCCATCCACTCCAGAAGCCAAACATCTTTGGTTGATTGCGGGAGGCTCTTAAGCCACCCGTCATACAACCTACCGACATCCTCTTGCACGGCTTGTCCTGGGTTGCCCTTCGCAGCAGCGGCGATCAGAGCGTCGCTGAGGTCAAACAACTCCGCCAGGGCCCGCTGGGGCGCTGTGAGTTTTCCCAGGCCAGCGGGGACCGGACCTTCCGTCGTTTCCTCCGGGGCGTGTTCGGCATCGGACAAAATGGCCAGGTGAGCAAGATAGAGTGGCCGCAAGTCGCCGTTGATGATTTCGGCTCGCAGCGGGACCAGCCGATCGAGGAGTTCATGGATATCCCACAACTCCTCCTGGTCGCCTGGCTCATGATACGGATTGATGGACAGGATGCCGCCTTCGCCATTTTCGTCCTTGTCGAACTGTATTCCATCCTCAGTGAAGTAGGGTTTAGCCCCGGGTGTGTTGGGCAGATCGACTGGAAGATGGAGCAGCAGTTTGCGAATGCCGAAGTTAGCGTAGTGAAGGTGTATGTCGTACCCGCGGCGGAGCATGTTGAGAGCATCGCCGCGGAAGTCGCCAAAGTTGTATTCGTTGTCGAAGGACCAAGGCGTTATCTCGGCCCGCGAGGATTGTTGTCGCATGTATTCGAGATCCCGGTCGCTGACCGGTTTCTCGGCGGCTCGGAAGCCGATGTATTGATATTCGCTCATGGGTTATGGTACACAGCCTTCTCTTGGAAAGAAGTTCCACTTTTATTGGTGCATTGGCCTCCAGGGATTATCTCGAACTGTAGTTGACTCGCAAAGCCCGATGGGCGGCATCAGGCACTTCTTGGTTAGCGACACTTCGCGGAAGTCTCGATGTGATGCAACGCGTCTGCGGAGCGTCGCTAACCAGAAACAAGGAATCGTTTTGGAATCTCCGCGCCGGCGACGTAATTCAGCTTTCCGAGTTTGCACATCTGATAGACGTGGATGCGGAAATCGGGGCAGGTGCTGACGAGGCAATACGCATCCGTTGCCGTGAAGCCGAATTCGTGGATCAGCCAGTCCATGAGATTGAACGTCGCCGTTTCGACCGCTGTTTCCAGCGGCTTGGATGCGTACACAGAAATGAGCGTTTCAGGTTTTTCGATTCGCATCCACGGGATTCGTTTGCCCTTGATGAGATCGAGACGGACGCGCACGGCGGCGTTGGTTTCAGCGGCTATGCTGGTGAACTCGGTATCGCCCTGGCTGGCGTGAACATCGCCGAGATAAAAGAGAGCGCCGGTGTGGAAAATCGGCAGCAGGATGCGGTTGCCCGGACAGACATCGCGGATGTCGAGATTGCCGCCCCATTCGCCCTGGCCGTCGATGCTCGTCGTTACCTCGCGGTCGGGCGCCACACCCAGCGTGCCGATAAACGGCGTGATCGGCCAGGAGAGTCGCTCGCTGAAGTGCAGCGTGCCGTCGCGCATGGTGCCGCTGGGTCCGGGAGTGTGGCGGAAAATTTTCGTCGTATAATCGCCGGATAGCTCTGGATAGCGAGTCGATTCGCCGAGCGGGCCGCGACGCGGGCCAATCGCGATCCATGAATAATCACCGACGATAATGTCCTCGATCGTGACGACGAGCGTGTCGCCGCGTTCGGCTCCCTCGAGATGCACGGGGCCGCCGAGGGGATTGGCGAGCGGAGGAATTCGATCGAATCCGGGACGCAGAGTGGGGATGGCTTTGTCCGCCGTCGTTTTGAAATAGCCGGTACTCGCGTCCCATGTCTCGATCTCGAAACTTTCGCCGGGACGGACGCGCAGGAGGGGTTCCTCGCGCCAATCAAAAACGTATTTGCGAGCCAAATCGCGAGTGATTCGTTGCATCGCTGCCTCACAAGGGAGAATGCTTCGCCAGGATGTCTAGGCGACGATTACTCTATCCGTAGAGTGGCGTATGGCGAGTGGCGAACACGATAGGAAGGGGGAATAGTATGAAACGGTATCAGATTGCCCTGATCGCCGTGGCCTGCTTCGCGGCCGGGCTGATGGCGGCAGCGTGGTTGTCCCATTCCGTGTCCCATGATGTGAAGGCCGAGGAAACACACACCCAAGCGCCTGCCCGACGCGCCGTTCCGCCTGAGGACGGCAAACTGCGAATCATTTGTTTTGGCGCGCATCCCGATGATTGTGAGCTACAGGTCGGAGGTACCGCCGCTCTGTGGGCGGCGCGTGGCCATCACGTCAAGTTTGTCTCCGTGACCAACGGCGACATTGGCCATTGGCGCGATGCGGGCGGCCCGCTGGCACGTCGGCGCACCGCCGAGGTGGAACACGCCGACCGCATCCTTGGCATCAGCTCCGAGGTGCTTGATATCCACGACGGCGAGTTGCTGCCAACTCTGGAAAATCGCCGGACTCTGACGCGCCTTATCCGCGAATGGAAGGCGGATATCGTGATGAGCCATCGGCCCAATGATTACCACCCCGACCATCGCTACACCGGCATTCTTGTGCAGGACAGCGCGTACATGGTAACGGTGCCGTTCTTCTGTCCCGATACGCCGATCCTGCGGAACAATCCGGTGTATTTCTTCTATCCCGATCGCTTCCAGAAACCAAACCCATTCCAGCCTGATATCGCCGTTTCTATCGATGCCGTGATCGATCGAAAGCTCGACGCGTTGGACACGCTGGTATCGCAATTTTACGAGGGCGGCGCCAATGGCTCCGCGGACCTCTTGCCAGGCGATCCGGACAAGCAGAAGGAGCGCCGCCTCAAAGTGCGCGAGGGATTCGCCGTCCGCAACCGTGATGTGGCCCAGCGCTACCGTGCCAAACTGGCCGCGTGGTACGGCAAGGAAAAAGCCGACGAAGTGAAATACGCCGAGGCGTTCGAGATCTGCGAATACGGCCGGAGGCCGAACAAGGAGGAGTTGGCTCGCTTGTTTCCGTTCTTCGAGAAATGAACAGACGGATTCATCCGAGCCGCGCACGCAGCGCAGCGGAGTAAGTGGCCGCCCGGTGCAACCGCCTACTCCGCTGCGCTACGTGCGCGGCTTGGAAAAAATCACAGAATGCCAGCGCCGAACCCTTCGGTACGCTTGTCCTCGCGGCCGATGGTTTGGCTCGAAACTTCCTTCCGGCTGCCGCCGTTGGTGCGGTAGCCGCGGGAGCCACTCATTTCGCTAACGATTTGCGTGTAGCTGGCGGCGCCATCGTAGTCGCTGTCATAATCATCATAAGTGCAGATGTAGCCGGGCAATTTGGCGCGTTCCTTCTCCGCCTGGAACGCTTTTAAGACAGCGGTCTGAATGACTTCGCGGCAGGCCGAATTGATCGGGTGCGCGATGTCGGCATGGAGCTTGACGCGGCCGTCGGCGTCGCGGGTGGCGCGATCCTCGTCGAGCTTGCCGCCGCACTGATTGCAGAAGCGGGCACGGAGGTGATTTTTGCAGCCGCAGCCTGGACAACGATCCGTCAACTTGCGGCTAGGCATGGCCACGAACGAGCCTTTGGTGCCCTCGATGATCTTCAAGTCGCGCACGACGAAAGCATCATCGAACGTCACGGAGCAGAACGCCTGCAAGCGCTCGTTCTCATTGCTGTCTTCCATGAGCTTGATACGAACTTCGGTGATGACCACAGTTGTTCTCCTTTTTTCTGTGGCACACTCAATCGCAACTCCGAACGACAAAGACACGCGCGCCGTTCAGCTCATCCCGTGCTGAGTGCAGGGCGCGTGCGATGGATAGGGCCTCGCCGGGGTAGCGGCATAGGGCGAACACGGTGCTGCCGCTGCCGGTCATCAGCTGTCCCACAGGCCCTAGACCGGCCAGTCGAGCGAACAGGTCGGCCACAGCAGGACATAGCCGCTCGGCCGCAGGCTGCAAGCGATTGTGCAGCTGCCGGCCAAGTTCTCTCACGTCTCCTGCCGCCGCGGCCTGGCGAATGGCCGCGCCGGCTCGCGGCTCGGTCGACACCGTCACGCCGCGAAACACGTCCGCCGTGGACAAACCCACGGGCGGTGCTACCAATACCAAATCGAGCGGTCGGCCCAGCCGCAGCGGCTCGATTTGCTCGCCGCGTCCGGTACACCAGGCAGCCGGCGCGGCGAAAAAGAACGATACATCGCTTCCTAACTCGGACCCAAGCTGGATCAGTTTGGAACGATCCCAGCCGAGACGCCAAAATCGATTGAGTCCGGCAAGTGTAGCGGCCGCATCACTGGAGCCGCCCGCTAAGCCGGCTGCCATCGGTATGCGCTTCCACAGGCGAATGCCCACGCCGTCGGATCGACCGGACTCGCGCCGCGCCAGCTGCACGGCACGGCAGATGAGGTTTTCCGGTCCGGTCGAGAGAGAGGGGTGATCGCAGTGGAGCGACGTTGCTCCCGTTGTTTCCTCCGTGAACTCCAGTGTGTCATAGAGGCTGACGGCCATCATCAGGGTCGCCAGCTCGTGGTATCCATCGGGTCGCCGCGCCAGAACTTCCAGGAACAGGTTCACCTTCGCGGGCGTCCACACGCGGACGGCCGAGGCCGTGCGTCGCATCAGCATAAGGTTCGTTTTGGGAGAGGTGCCCGTCCATGGGTGTTGGCGAGTCAAGCGGCAAATCGTTGTCCGTCCCTAATGACGATTCGCAAGAGGCGGCAATCGATCCGCTTTCATCGGATTGCCGCACTCCCTCAAACCGGGATCGATAATACCCCCGCGCAACCCCAGCGTCAAGCCGGCTCTTTGGGGACTTTTTCTATTTTTGTGCTTGGCTGGTAAAGGCGGCGATTTCGTCCGCATCGCTCTCGCGGTCAAAGTCTCGAGACACCGTCAAAAATACTGTTACACCTAAAGCAATACTCATCTCAGGCACCGCCCTTTTCTCCCTCGACGCCAACGACGGCGACTGAGGGGAATTGGCGAATCACCCTTTGCGGACTCGGTTTTCCACGAGTTTCGCCCGTCCTAATCACCAAGGAGTGCGTCACAATGAAGCATCGGGTACAGATCATGAAGGCTGCGATGGCATTGCTTGTTGCCCTCGCCTGGACGGGGCTTGAGGCTCACGCCGGCCCTTATGTCTTCACGAATTTCGACGCGCCGTTCGGCACAGCGACAAACGCCGGCACCGGCACGAACGCAAACGGGATCAATAACAACGGCGCCGCCGTCGGGTTCTACATCACGGCCAACAATACCTTCGACAATTTCATCCGCAATCCCAACGGTTCGTTCACGACCATCCTCGCGAATGACACGGCTGCCATGGCGTTCGGGATCAACAGCTCCAACACGGTCGTAGGCGTTAACGGTCAAGGGCAAGCTTTTGAACTCAAATCCGGTGGCACAGCGACGCCTCTTGTTTTCCCCACCTCGGCGGGCGCTGTTGCGTCGATGGCGTTCGGGATAAACGACAAAGGAACGATCGTCGGCCAATACACCAACGGGAACGATCAGTCACCAGGCTTCATTTTGGACGGCACGAAGTTCACAAGGATCGATGCGCCAGCGGGTCCGGATGTCGTTAATGCTCAGGGCATCAACAACAATGGCCAGATCGTGGGCTTCTACGTCGGTAATGATGGCAATTTTCACGGCTTCATGGCAAACGAAAAGGATGCGAAAAACGGTCAACTGACCGGTACGCCCCTCGCGGATCCGACCATCCCGAACGTTCCGGGCGAACCCGGCGCTACGTTTGTGTTCTCCCAGATTCTTGGCATCAACGACCAAGGGATCGCGGTAGGATACTATGGCGACTCCACCACGAGCCAGCACGGTTTCCTTTACAACACCAAGACGGGGCAGTATACCTTCCTGGATGATCCCAGCGAGCAATTTAGCAACGGCGGCGTCGAGGTGACTCAGATCACCGGGATCAACAACGCGGGCGAGATCACGGGTTTCTACAGCGATGCGAACGGCATCTTCCACGGCTTTGTCGCCAGCCCCGCCGTCACCGCCACTCCCGAACCTGCCTCGTTGACCCTGCTCGGCATCGGCCTCGTCGGACTGGCCGGCTACGGTTGGCGGCGACGGAAGCTGACCGTGTAAGGCATAAAAAGCCGAGCCGCGATCGCAGCGTAGCGGAGTAAGCTGCCGCCCCAAGAAACCGCTTACTCCGCTGCGCTGCGTGTGCGGCTCGGTATAGAAATCTAATCACGACTGCGCTTGACGCGCAAATCGTTTGCGATCGTTTTCCTTCAGATACATCTTCCGAAGGCGGATCGCCTTCGGCGTCACTTCGACGAGTTCATCATCCTCGATGTATTCAAGCGCCAGCTCCAGCGTGAGCTGCCGCGGCGGCTTGAGGATGATGGACTTGTCCGAACCGGCGGCGCGGATGTTGGTCAGCTTCTTCTCACGGCAAGCGTTGACCGGCAGATCATTGTCGCGGCAATGTTCGGCGACGATTTGGCCCTCGTAAACTTGCTCACCGGCTCCAACGAACAAGATACCACGCTCCTGCAAATTGTCCAGCGCATACGCCGTGGTACGCCCGGTCTCTGTCGAAACCATGACGCCGTTCAGACGCGAAGGAATGCCGCCGCGCACCGGCTGGTAGTCGTAGAAGTTGTGATGAACGATGGCCTCGCCGCTGGTGGCCGTCATCAGCCGCGTGCCCAGGCCGATCAGCCCACGAGCCGGGATCGTGAACTCCATGTGCGTCATCTCTCCGTGACTCTCCATCTTGACGCACTCGGCTCGGCGATTGCCGACCAACTCCATCACTGCACCCACCGAGGACGGCGGTGCCTCGATCACCAGATATTCGATCGGTTCCATTAGCTGGCCGTTGATTTCCTTGGTGATGACACGCGGCTTGCCGACGGACAGTTCATATCCTTCTCGCCGCATGTTCTCCAGCAAAATGCCCAGATGCAACAAACCGCGTCCAGCGACATGGAACTCGTCGCGCTTCTCCTCGTCCGGAGTGACGCGCAAGGCGACATTCGATTCCAGTTCGTGCAGCAAACGTTCACGCAGTTGCCGGCTGGTCACATACGTCCCGTCCTGACCGGCGAACGGTGAATCGTTGACGCGGAAGATCATCTCCAAGGTCGGTTCATCCACCTTGATCGGCGGCAAGGCGACGGCTTGCTCGAAGTCGGCAATCGTATCGCCGATATGCACGTCCTCCAGGCCGACCACGGCGCACAAATCGCCGGCACTGACTTCATCGGTCTCGACGCGGCCCAGACGATCGAAGACGTATAGCTGCGCGACGGTATCGTCGATCCGGCGGCCATCGGGCTTGAGCAGGGCGATGCGTTGTCCCTTCTTGATCTTGCCGGCGAACACCCGGCCGATGGCGATACGGCCCACGTAATCGCTGTAATCGAGCGTGACAACGAGCATCTGCAACGGCGAATCGAGCTTCACTTCGGGCGCCGGGACGTGTTGCAAGATCGCGTCAAACAAAGGGCGAATGTCCGTGCCGCGGACGTTCGAGTCTGTCGAGGCGATGCCGTCGCGTCCGGAAGCGTAAATGGTTGGAAATTCCAGCGTGGCGTCGTCGGCGTCTAGTTCGACGAACAGATCGAAGACGCCGTTGAGAACATCAATCGGACGGGCGTCCGGACGATCGATCTTGTTGATGACGACGATGGGTCGTAATCCGGTGTCGAAAGCCTTGCGCAGCACGAAGCGCGTCTGCGGCATGACGCCCTCGGCGGCATCGACGAGCAACAAAGCGCCGTCGGCCATTTTCAGAACGCGCTCGACCTCGCCGCCGAAATCGGCGTGGCCGGGCGTGTCGATGATATTGATCTTCGTCTCGCCGAGCTTGAGGGCGATGTTTTTCGCCAGGATCGTGATGCCGCGTTCGCGCTCCAGGTCGTTGGAGTCGAGAATGCAGCTTCCTCGTAACTCGCTCTCGCGGAACAGGCCCGATTGGCGAAGCATCTGATCGACGAGCGTGGTCTTGCCATGATCGACGTGTGCGATAATGGCGACATTGCGGAGGTCCGTACGTTTCATTGCGGGGTTAACTCGGAAAAAAGCGGAGTACGCCCAATCTTCACAATCGGGCCAATTGGAGAGAGATTCCTTATTATAGGAAACGCCGGCTTGACAAGCATAGGGCAGTCTCACGCGATATGAGGAGTGTGTGAAGATCGCGGGCCGGTGATTTTTTGGCGGCAGAGGATTGTGGAATGGACCTGTACGTTATACGTCACGCGGACGCGCAGCCACTCGGCGAGGACGGTATCCAAAACGATGCCGATCGGCCGTTGACGAAGCAGGGGCTGACTCAATGCGGCTCGCTGGCCGAGACACTGGAGCGACAAGGAGTACATTTGGACTGCATAATTACAAGTCCGCTCCTGAGAGCGCGGCAAACGGCTGAGGGATTGCTTGAGCATCTCGCGCCCCGCAAACCCCAGTTGCACATCTGCGACCAATTGGCACCGGGTGGCAAACGCAAGAAATTGACGCGCTTTCTGTGCAGCTTTGATTCCCCGTCGGTCGCCATTGTCGGCCACATGCCGGACCTTGGAGTATATCTCGGGTGGCTGATCGGCTCTAGCAAGGCGCAGATCGACCTCGCCAAGGCCGGCGTTGCCTGTATTAACTTCGAGGACGAACTTGACAAAGGTGCCGGCGCGCTCACCTGGATGGTCTCGCCGCAGTGGTACAAGTAAAAAACGCCACCGGCGTTCAAGGCCCATCCGATTGGGCGAAAGGAGCGAGGGCAGTGCGAACACGCTCCAGAAGTTCTACATCGCCGTAAAAGACAAACGGCCGGACCAGCAGGCAATGATCGCCCCATTGACCGAACAGGTACGAGACGTCGTTCTCGCCCACCCACTCGCAATAGAGAGTACCGCGCCATTCCTGGATGCGTCTTACATCCTTGTTTAGGGCGTTCAGGTCCTCCCACTCCTTGGATGTGGAGGTCAAGAAGGCCATCCGGTTGAGCGTGCCGTTTCTCGGCACAGCTCGCAGCCGAACTTCCACGCCCATGCGGTTCAAATGGACGGCCAAGTCGGCAATGTCCCAGTCATGAATCGGCCGTATCGAGGTTGTGGGATCGGCTCCCTGCCTTCGGACCGAAACGGCCAGCAAGGTCGTTGCACCAAGGGCGGAGAAGAACAAACCGTAGCGCGTAAAGCGTTGCATGGGATGCTCCCTTGAAAGGACCTTGGAATCGTCTTTTGACAGTTTAAGGATTTCGCTTCGTGAAAAAATGCGAATGGGATCAAGTGTTCTTTCTTAGGGATGAGCTGGCCCAGAGGAGTGGCCGGTTTCAAGACGGCTTAAACCGTTAGCGGAGCGGCATATTCGGCCGATGAGACCGTAATAATTTTGCCCATCCCTCAATTCTCCGGCTGGCCCCGTCTTGCCTGCATTTGGTCCCAGCTTCGGCCGTCTCAACCCATCCTCGTACTTCTTCTCTGAGTGGATGTGTATGCTTCGCCCAAGGGAGAATTCCGTGTGCTGACAGTCTTGGCGCCATCGTGTACGATATTCACGGTTCTTCCTTATCGCTATGTCATGATCGGAACGCTTGATTTTCGGGGCGTTTATGCACCTTTCGCTCGGGACTTCGCGCCAGCCGCCTCCATCGTCGCGCAGTTCCGTTTCTCTCAATGGATCACCCCTGCCGCATACGTGGTGCGCGGTCGATGGTCAGTTCTCGCCGGCGGAGAAGGCTCGTCCCCGTCGATTCGGACTTCTCGTCTTCCTCGTTTGCACCCTCGTCTCGCTATGCACGGCTGCACAGTACTATTTCTTCCCCGATTTGCAGGACGGCCCCGTTACGGGGCCACGATCTCTAGCTCTTGGATTCGGTCTGTGGTACACATGGGGGCTGCTCGGCTTGTTCGCCTTCCGGTTGTGTCGGCGTTTCCCGTTGGAAGTGCATCATTGGCCGAGACGGCTTGCAGTGCATGTGGCCGCCTGTTTTGTCTTTGCTGCGGTAAAACTTGTCATCGACTACCCAATCATCCGGAACTTTTACTGCCCCCACCCAGAGATTCTCACGTTCCCGGTGTTCTTGCACATGGGCTTCGGCGGCGCATTCTTGCGATACATCCTGTACTACTGGGCGACGATCGGCGCCTGCCATGCCGTGGATTACTATCGGAAGTATTGCGACGGTGAGTTGCGGGCGGCGCGGTTGGAGACGGGGCTGGCCCGCGCTCGCTTGCAATTGCTCAAGACACAGCTCCAACCCCACTTCCTCTTCAACACGCTCAATGCCATCTCCGCCCTGGTCCACGTCGATGTGGAGGCGGCCGACCGCATGCTGGCCCGGCTCGGCGAACTGCTGCGGATTGCCCTGGAAGATTTCGGACTACAGGAGGCGCCTTTGGGACGCGAGCTGGAAGCCGCGCGCGCCTACCTGGAGATCGAGCAAGCCCGACTCGGACCGCGTCTCCACGTCGAGTGGGACATCGGTCCGGATATCGGCGATGCCCTGGTTCCCACATTTCTCTTGCAGCCGCTCATTGAAAATGCTGTCCACCACGGCATCGCGCCGCGGAGCGATGCGGGCCGCATCGACATTCGCATTCGCAAACGAGGGGCCGAATTGCATGTGGAAGTCCGCGACGACGGCCCCGGCTACCCGGCGGGCGCTACCGCGAATGGCGGCGTGGGTCTCGCCAACACCCGTGCCCGCTTGCTCCACCTGTACGGGACGGCCCAGCGCTTGGACCTGGTCAATGGCCGACATAAAGGATGTATCGCCCACGTCATTCTGCCGTTTCATGAACCAGGGAACGCGGGGGTAACGTCATGATTCGGACGCTCATCGTCGATGATGAGCCGCTTAGCCGCCGGCGCATCCGCGACCTGCTGGAAGGCGAAACCGATTTCGTCCTCATCGGCGAGTGCGGCGACGGCGATTCGGCGATGGCGGCCCTACAAGAAACGCCCTGCGATCTGGTTTTTCTGGATGTGCAAATGCCGGGGATGGACGGTCTGGAGCTTGCCCGCCGGCTGGCCGCGGGAAGCGGGCCGGCCGTTATCTTCGTGACCGCACACGACTGTTATGCTCTCCCGGCCTTCGAGGTCCATGCCGTCGATTATTTGCTCAAGCCGTTCGATCGCTTGCGTTTTCGCAAGGCGCTCGCCTGGGCCAGGTTGGCCATCCGGCGCGATCAGGGCGAAGCACCGGCCCCTATTCCCAGCGAGCTAGGCAGCAGCCGCAAGCCGCTCGAACGAGTGACGATCAAGGCGACCGGACGCGTCTACTTCCTCAAGACCAAGGACATCGATTGGGTCGAAGCCGCCGGCAACTATCTGCGTCTGCACGCCGGCACCGCCACGCATTTGTTGCGCGAAACCATGAACAATTTGGAGTCGCGGCTCGATCCTGAATCTTTCTGGCGCATCCACCGTTCCACACTCGTCAACGTCGATCGCATCCGCGAACTCCAACCGTTGTTCCACGGCGATTATGTCGTGATCTTGCGCGACGGCACCGAGTTAACGCTGAGCCGCACCTACCGCCGCAATCTGCCGGGACTCTTGGGCGAAACGCTGTAGAATAAATCGCCAAGACGCCAAGAGACGAACGGCCGGCGTCAGCCGGCTGGTAAGGGTCTCAACTCGCCGGCCGACGCCGGCCGTTCGCCGTTCCTTCTTGGCGGTTTATCCTCCAGGTGACGGATGCGTTTTGGCTACAACACGAACGGGTTCGCCCACCATCGCCTTGAGGATGCGCTGACGATCCTCGCCGAGTTAGGCTACCAGAGCATTGCCCTAACGCTCGATTATCACGTGCTCAATCCCTACGATGCGGAAACCTCACGGCAACTTCCGCTCATCCGAGATCGCCTCCACAGCCTTGGCCTCTCAGTCGTTGTTGAAACCGGCGCTCGGTTTCTCCTCGATCCGTGGCGTAAACATCAGCCGACCTTGCTTAGCGCCGAGGAGGAACAACGGCAGCGTCGTCTCGATTTCCTGCGCCGGGCCGTGGACATAGCCGGCTCGCTGGGTACCGAGGCCGTTAGCTTCTGGTCGGGCACGGCGATGGAACCGGCGAGCGAAGAGGTGCTG
This sequence comes from Gemmataceae bacterium, assembly GCA_035653735.1. Taxonomy (GTDB): domain Bacteria; phylum Planctomycetota; class Planctomycetia; order Gemmatales; family Gemmataceae; genus JAJPHU01. The sequence goes on along the minus strand of DASRBG010000119.1, from coordinate 16,789 downwards.
ATGGATCGCCTCGTTTCCGGTTGCCGGGAATTGTGCGAACATGCGGAGCGCCGGCAGGTCCGCCTTGCGTTCGAGCCGGAACCGGGCATGTTTGTCGATACGATGGCGCGATGGTCGGAGTTGCATCATCGTGTCGCTCACCCCTTCTTCGGCCTGACCCTCGATGTTGGCCATTTACATTGTCTGGGAGAATCGCCCGTTGCTCCACATCTGCGGCGCTGGCGCGATTGGCTGTGGAATGTCCACATTGAGGACATGCGCCGCGGCGTTCACGATCACCTGATGTTCGGCGAGGGCGACATGAATTTCAACGAGGTCATGGCGGGACTGGCGGAAATCGGCTACGTCGGGGGCGTTCACGTAGAATTGAGCCGCCACAGTCACGATGCGGTCGAGACGGCAAGTCGCGCCCTGACGTTTCTGCGTGGGTATCACGCCCGGTTCCAGAGTGGGATATAATCCATTTCTAGATGTTCGTTCCATTCTCGCGAGGGTGGTTATCATGGGTTTCAAACTGGATCGCGTGCATGTCTGGTCGGGCGAAGTGATGGATCAAGCGGGGGGTGTGGCGGCGAAGTTGGCACTGCTGGCGCAAGCCGGCGCCAACCTTGAATTTATTTACACGAAACGCCTGGAAAATCGACCGGGCACGGGAATGCTTTTCATCGCGCCGATCACGGGAGCGATGCAGCTGCGGGCCGCACGATCCGCCGGCCTGAGCGAGACCGATAACCCCGTGGTGCTTCGCGTGGAAGGCGACAACCAGGCTGGGTTGGCTCATCGTCTCACGCAGCAATGGGCGCTGGCGGGATTAAGCCTCCAAGGCCTCATGATGTCGGTGCTCGGCGATAAATTCGTCGGCTACGCTTCGTTCGATACCGTTGCCGATTCCAACCGTGCCGCCGCCATTCTCGGCGACCTCGGCGCCGTGAGTTGAAAAAGAGCTAACCACAGAGTCACAGAGAACACAGAGAATAAAGGGGAATAAGGCCAGAAAGACACAAGTGCGTCCTTTTCGTTCTTTTTGTCTTTTTTCTTCTCGATGTTCTTTCTCTATGACTCTGTGGTTAGCTCTTTTGATCCCACAGAGCAGCATGGGCGGCGTTGAAGCCGCAAGCGCCATGGACGCCGGGGCCAGGATGGGTTGACGACGACGCCAAGTATAGCCCATTCACCGGCGTGCGATAGCGGAAATAGGGAAAGGCTGGACGAAAGATTAATTGCTGATCGAACTGAGCGCTGCCGCCGCCGATGTCGCCGCCAACCAGGTTTTCGTCCATCGCTTCCAGGTCTCGCGGCGTCGCGATAAATCGGCCGCGGATCAATTCTCGGAAGCCCGGAGCCAATCCCTCCAGGCGGCGTTCGATGCGATCGGCAAACGCCTCCCGGCACCGCTCCCAACCACCGTCGATCGAAGAAGGAACATGCGAGTAAGCCCACAAGGTATGGCCTCCCGGCGGCGCACGCTCCGGATCGACGAGTGATTGCTGGCCGATTACGAGATAGGGATTGTCCGGTAATTGCCCGCCGCGCACCTGACGCGTGAACGATGCAAGGTCGCCGAGACTATCTCCCGCGTGAACGACTGCTGATTCTCTCGCCTCTTCGGACAGCCAGGGCACAGGTCCGGATAAGGCCCAGTCCATCTTGAAGGTGCCCCAGGCATAGCGAAAACGCCGAATTCGCGTCCGCAACCACCAAGTCGTATCGCGTTCATCCAACATCCGGAAGAACAATGCCGGTGGGCCGAGATCAGCCAGGACAGCGCGGCGCACGGCAATCTCCTCGCCTTGCTCAGTGCGGACAGCGACGGCTTTTCGCTGGCGGACAAGAATGTGCTCCACGCGCGTACCAAGTCGCAACTTTCCGCCCGCCTCTTCGAGGCGGCGGAGCAACGCATGCGTGACGGCACGCGAACCGCCCCGCGGCACCCGGAATCCGCTGCTAGCCGCTAGCAAGGCTAGAACCAAGCCGATGCCCGCGCCAGCGAAATCGTCTGGACCGAGGTCGGCGTGCAAGGCCAAACCCGGCACCACTCGCCGTGCCGCCTCCGTCTGAAAAAACCGCCGCGCGAAGGTGCCCGAGCTGAGGAAATTCAGATACCCCAAGCGGAGTAAATTACGCAGGCCCAGGCGCCAGCTGGGACCGACTGGAGGCAAGGGCGCCAGCAGAGCTTCGATAAAAGGTTGGCCCATCTCGCGTCGCCACTCGGCCAAGCGCCGCCATGCCGGACCATCGAGGCCGAAGGAACGGACGGTTTCCTCAGTATCGCGCGCAATCGACGCTGATGTGCCATCCGGGGCAGGATGGCAGCTCTCCCAACGTCCATTGACCCATTGCAACCCGGCACCCGTCAGATCGAGAAAGCGAAACGCTGGACTGTCGGCGAAAGGATAGAAGGCGGCACCGACATCGTGCAAATAGCCCGGAATGGTCAATGGCTCGGAGTACACCGCCCCGCCAGGCCGTAGCTTCGCCTCCAAAACGAGGACATCCCAGCCGTGCCGCGCCAGGGTCGCCGCCGCGGTCAGCCCGTTCGGTCCCGCTCCAATCACTACCGCATCCATTCGCTGCTTCCGTAATGAAGTAGAGGAACCACGAAACACACGAAAGACACGAAAAAAACCGGAAAGAAATTAGAAGGATAACAATCTGACGCTGAGGCATCCAGATCCGTCGCTGTTTTTATTTCGTTTCTTTCGTGTGTTTCGTGGTTCCTCTTCTGCTTACCTTGCGAGCCGTTCCAGCCAACGCCGTAGATCGGCTAGATACGGTTCGGGGTCAGCCTCGAATTCGAGCGTGTGGTGTGCTCCCGGGTATTCGTGGATTTCCTTGTCTGTGGTGGGGAAGCGATCCGCGAAAGCGCGTGTTCGCTCATTGTCGATGATGCGATCGTGTTCGGCGAGCAGCAGCAAAACCGGCAAGCGAACACGCGACACGGCGAAGCGCAAATACAAATCGAGGCGAACGCTTTCGACGAAAAAGCGCGCGGTGGCTTGGCGAAGGGACAGCGGATCATCGCGGATGAATGCTTGCCAGCTCGGGTTGGCCGTGAACAATTGCGGATCGCTCAGAGGGACAGGAAAGAGTCGGCGCGGCTTCAGCAAACGCGAGAGCATGATACCGAGCCGTTCCTTGCGGCTGGGACGGACCTGCGGACGAAAACCAGGGCACAAGAGCGCGAGTCCATCGCACAGGCCCGGATGCCGGCGTTGCAGGGCCGTGACGGGTTTGCCGCCCCATGAGATCCCGCCCAGAAAGATCGGCAGCGCCGGCTCTCCTTGTCGCAGCGGGCGTAGAAACTCGGCGATGTCATCGAGCAGCCGGCGAAAGCTCGGCGTATCGCCACGCGCCTGGGTGTTCTGCCCGGAGCCGCGGCGATCGAGAAACGACACAGCGAACCCCGCCTCGGCCAGCCGCCGGCACGAATGCTCGTACCATCCGGCGTGACTCTGGATGCCATGCACGAAAACAACTCGGCCGCGCACCGTGCCGGCCGCGGAGTAATCGCGGTAATGACAATGGTAGCCGTCGCTGACTGTGTAAGTTTTCAGAGTGAAGATAACAATCCTCCAAACCGCTATTAACACCTTGGTAAAGTTTTGCACAGTCAAGGATTGCTTTGCGGGCTATTTGCCAGACTGCCTATTCTCCGAACCCCCCGCTGGAAAACACCAAGTCCTTGCAACATAAGAGGTTAACGGGGTCAGCTCGCCACATCGCCAACTATCACGGGGGTATGAGCGGCATCGGCAGTTGCCTTGTACTCCAAACGGAAACCTGAAGGAAAACCGCAACGTCCGAGCGGCGGTTAACGCTTCTCTGCTCGATGTCGAGCGTTCAGCCGTTGCAAGGACGCTTTCGCCTCTCGTGTGACCCGCGATTCCGACATACCTTGAGACAGCGATTTCAGAACTTGCTGAGCCTCCACTGTGGCAATGCGTTCCAACACGGTCATTGCCCGCAGGGTGCGCAAGGTCTCCCCGGAGGCCGGTCCTTCGAGAGCTTTCAGAAGTCCTTCTACTCGGCGGCGCGTCTCTAGGGAAGGGCTGGCTTTGAGTGTATCGTTCAAGAGTCCCGCGGCTCGATCGCCTAAGTCACGAAGTTGCGTCGCTGCTGCTTCGCGCTTTGAAAAGTCGTCGCTGTCGAGATTGGTGAGAAGTGGTCGGACTTGCTCTGCGGAGGCCGTCGCGACCGGGTGCAAACGTTCGCGCAAGAAGCGAATCGCTCCGTCGCCCGACTCCGCCAGATGCCATGATGCAGCATAGGCTCTGGCCGCATCCGAAGCGATCAATTCATCCCACAAACGCGGTAAATCACCCGAACTAGACGGATGATGCGACGGTACCATATTCCAGATGAGGATCGTCGAGTCGAGATGGCCCGTCGCCAGGCTGCGGCCGTCCGGAGCAAACGCCAGAGACGAAGCGAAAGAATCGCCATAGGATCCACGCACCTTTTCGTGCGCTTTGTGTGTTAACACAACCTGCATGCTGGCCAATTCCCAGAGTCGGATTCCCTGCAGATCCGCGGCGGCGAGATAACGGCCATCCGGCGAGAACGCGAGTTGTCCCACCCGGTTGGTCGAGATACGTTGTATAGCTCGACCTGACGCCGCTTCCCAAATCTGGATGCCGTCCAATTTGGTAGAAATCCGGTTGCCTTCGATCACGGTATACGTGACAAGTCCGGCCACCAGTCGTCCATCCGCGCTAAAAACGTAAGGTTTGAACGCGCTTGGCTCGGGACCGGCGAGCTTCGCTTGTATTTTGCCCGTCGTCGCGTCGATTAGTTTACCGCGATTCGCCAAGGCTCGGCCATCGGGCGAGAACCCGCTGTAGATCGCATCGCTGGGTCCGATTTCGACGCGGGTCTTCCGTTGACCGGTCGCCAGATCCCAGCGAGAGAGTACGCCCTGGGGCTCCGGAGTCCCCCTAACCGATTTGTATCCGAACACGAGGATCGTTCGACCGTCCGCCGATAAATGCAGCCTTGATACACCTTCCCGGTTCTCCTTCTGTTTCGGATCGTTCAACGGGATTTTCCGCACTTCATTGCCGTTTTCCGTGTTCCAGATGTTCAACTCGCCTTGAAGCCCCATGGCACCCGATAGAAGGAAAAGGCCATCGTGTGAAAAGGCTAAATCGACCGTATCGTCTCGACAGCGCAAAATGTGTAGCGGCTTCGCCGTGGCGACATCCCACAGACGAATTGTTCCGTCGCGGGCTGTTGAAGCCAGCCGCAGTCCATCGGGAGAGTAAACTACGGGGGAGACCTCCGCTCGATGGCCGAGTTTCTCCGTTTCTGGTAACAGCGGAAGGCCCGTCGCCAATTCCCAGCGCTGCAAGGCGCCGTCGTTGGTCAGGAACGATTTGCCATCGGGGAAGAACGGCCCGATTGGCCCTTCGCCTTTCAGCGTACGGAGCATCTTCCCCGTTTGCAGATCCCAAAGCCGGATGAATCCGTCGGCTCCCTGGACGTACCGCCGCTGGACGAAGACGAGGGTTCGGTTATCCGGCGCAATGGCCATCTCGGCGTAGTTATACCCCTGGGGGAGTTTGAGATCCGCAGGTTTCCCCGTGGACGCTTCCCAGGAGTGCCAAGCGCGTTCCCGACTGCCGGGCGAAGCGATCAGGGTCCGACTGTCAGCGCTGAAGGCGAGGGAAGTATTGAAGGCGCACTTCGCCTCCCAGAGTTGTTCACCCTTGGACAAGCTCCAGCAGATGAGGCGTTGTCCATCCGATGCGGCGAAAATCTTGCCGTCGGGAGAGAAGGCGAGTTTATCGGGGGTTCTCGCGTGTCCCTTGAATTCGCGGTCTGCGCCTGAAGCCATGTCCCATATTCGGACGACCTTCTTGGCACTCGCTTCCTCCGCCACTGCCAACATCTTGCCATCCGGAGAAAACGAGGCTCGGTAAATCCCCGCTCTTTCCGGTAATCGCAGCCGGTGTAGCCGTCGGACGGCAAGGACGTCCCAAATGTCGAGCGATGCCAAGGAATCGGGTTCTCGTACCGCGAGCAACCGGCCATCAGGAGACAGGAATGCTCGGTCCGAGGGCTGAACAGGCAACTCGCGTTGCTGGAGCATTGCTCCGGTGCTGGCGTCCCAGGTTTTTACCTGTCGTCCGCGGGCAACTGTGATGATGGTTTTGCCATCCACGGAGAGTCCGAATTCTGCCCAGAAGGCCTTTAATCGGAGAGTCCCTAGCCGGGCGATAGTTCCTTCAGGCAATGGGTCGCCGTAGCGATCGCTTCGCGCTGATTGCTCTTGCTTCCGAGGATGCTGGGGTGACTGCGATTTATCTTGCTGCTTCGCCGGGGGCTGTCTGTCAGACTGCTGATAGGCCCACATGCCGGCCCCAGCCGCTGCCATACTCAGCGTCACACCCAGCACCAGCGTCCACTTGAATTTCGTCGCGCCCATGCCGCAGACCGCCGCATCGACAAGTCCCGCAACTCGCGCCGAAATCGCGGTTGCTATTCCCCGTCTTCCGGCGGCGAACATGATCGCCGCCCGGCCAGTGGATTGCACGAGTGCCGCCGATAGGACCGCTCGTGCCTCGCTCTCGCCAAGCGCCACCGCGGGAGCGAATCCACGCCTCGCCAGCCGAACGCACAGCCGTTCGCGTCCGCGCTTGAGCCAGCAAGAGATGGTCCCCGTCGGCCGCCCCAGCAGCCTCCCAGCCTCCGCATGCGTCTTGCCCTGCAAGCAGCACAATACGAAAGCCTCGCGATATCGCTCCGGCAAGGCATCGATCTCTTCGTCCAACACTGCGCGCAGATCGCGTTCCCCCACCTCATCCGCATCGGTGCTTATCAGCACTTCGATGGCGGACTGCTCGCGCCGCGCACGCTCGGCGGCCTCGCGGCGCAGCCGGATTGCGATGCGATACGCCACACGATACAACCAAGCCGCCAACGCTTCCCGACGCCGAATCGACGCGGCTTTCCTTACCAGGGTCAGAAACGCCGCTTGGAATGCGTCGTCGATGTCGGCATCGTCATGGAGCAATCGGCGACACAGTGATAACACCATCGGACCATGCCGCCACAGCAGCACTTCAAACGCAGCCTCGTCGCGCTGACGCACCCAGCGCTCGAGTAATTGGGCATCGCCAAGCGCGTCTTCGCCACGAGGACTGACGGTTCGTCGGAGATGTTGAATGAGAGAATGCAATTGCCGGCTTGCCATGATTCGCCCTCCACGGGGATGATTCCCTTATACCCCAATAGAGGCGAACCGTCCGTCGATTCTTGCAAGCTGCCAAAATATTTCTCGAGCCGATAGGATGCGGTGCAAACCACAACTCTGGACTAAATCGAATCCGCCAGCTGTTCCTCCAACACTTCCAAAGGATGGCGGGCGTGCCTATTAGCCAAATCCTTGATTTGATGCCGGCACGATGTGCCTGGAGCCGCGACGATCGCTTCGGGCGCTTTTTCCAATTCCGGCAACAGCACGAGATTGGCGATTTGGACGCTCAGATCGTAATGCTCGCGCTCGAAGCCGAACGAGCCGGCCATGCCGCAACAGCCGGTGTCGAGCATCGTCACATCGAGTTCCGGCACCAGACGCAGCGCCGCGGCCGTGCCGCCGGCGCCGAGCAGGGCCTTCTGATGACAATGGCCGTGAAGTAGGCATTGCTGCCGGAGTGGGCGCAAGGGCAATTCACAATGTCCGTTCTGGACCTGCTCCGCGAGCCAGTTATCGGCCAAGCGGGCGGCGGCGGCGATGGTTTTCGTCTGTGTTCCCGGCAACAGTTCGCTCCACTCATCGGCCAGGGTCAGCAGACAGCTCGGCTCCAGTCCAAGAAGAGGTGTCCCATCGGCCAGCCGCTTCGCTAACGGATCGGCTTGCTCCTGAATCAAGGTCCGCGCCATGTGCAGGAATCCCTTGCTAATCATAGGCCGGCCGCAGCAGATCAGATCGGCCAGCTCGACTGTATACCCGGCTCGCTCAAGGAGGCGCACGGCGGCCCGCCCGATGTTCGGCTCGTTGTACGTCGTAAGGCAATCAGCCAGCAGCAACACCCGGCCGCGTTTGCCGGCTGCTGCATCCGGTGTATGCTGGGCGAACCAGTGGCGGAAGTGATGGCGATGCAGCGGGGGCAGACTGCGCCGGCGATCGATGCCCGCGACTTTCTCCAGCAGCCAGCGGAGAGAGCGGCGCGATTGCAGGAAATTGATCATGGGAGCAAATGGAGCGCCGAGTCGATTCAATCGATGGACGCCGGCCATGAGCCAATGGGATAGCGGACGAGAACGATCCCGATAGTAGATTTGCAGGAACTCGGCCTTAAGCTTGGCGACATCGACGTTGCTGGGGCACTCGGCCTTGCAGCCTTTGCACATCAAGCACAAATCGAGAACCTCGTACACCTCGCGGTTGTTTACCAGCGGCTGCCGCCCGGCAAGCGCCATTCGAAGGGCATTGGCCCGTCCGCGTGTCGTGTCCTTCTCGTCGCGCGTGGCACGGTAGGAAGGGCACATGGTCCCGCCCTGCATTTTGCGGCAAGCCCCATTGCCGTTACATAATTCGATAGAGCGCAGAAAACCCTCTTGCCGGCTGTAATCGAAGACGACCGCTGGCTCAATCGGGTCGTAAGGAGGGCCGTAACGCAAGTTTTCCGTCATCGGCGGAGCATGCACAATGCGGCCGGGATTGAGCAGCGAGTTGGGATCGAATGCCTGCTTGATGCGGCAGAATGCCCGGTAGATCGTTGGTCCGAACATTTTCTCGTTCCACTCGCTACGCGCCAGGCCATCGCCATGCTCGCCGCTGAGCGAGCCGCCGTATTCCAGGACCAGATCGGTGACGTCCTCGGTGATGCGGCGCATACGGGCCACGTCGCCCGGATCTTTCAAGTTCAGCACGGGGCGAATATGCAAACAACCGACGCTGGCATGGCCATAAAAGGCGCCATCTGTGCCGTGGCTTTGCAGCAAGGAACGGAACCGCGCCGCGAACTCCGGCAAATGTTGCGGTGCGACGGCGGTATCTTCGATGAAGGTGACAGGCTTGCCATCGCCGGTCATGCTGTACAAGAGCGGCATGGCGGCGCGGCGCAGGTTCCAGAGCGGCTCGCGCAGCGAGGGATCGATCGCCGGCACCACTGCCGTCAGTCCGTTCGCGCCGCCCAAGCGTCGTTGCAATCGCTCGACGCGATCGGCGACCTCTGCTGGATCATCGCTGCTGAATTCGACCATCAGCACGGCTTTCGGTCTGCCTCGGATCGCTTTCATGGTGTCCCGCAGCGACAAGTTCTGGGCCGTTAGCTCCAGGAGCAGATGATCCATCAATTCCACCGCGGACGGCTGCAATTCCAGGCAAGCAGCCAAGGCGTCCATGGCCGCGCCCAGTGTGGCGAACTGCGGTACAACCAGACCGCGCACCTTTGGCAAGGGCAGCAATCCCAGCTCCGCCTCGGTGACGACGGCTAGCGTTCCCTCGCTGCCGACGATCAACTGATGCAGGCCCACCAGTGGCGCACGCGTTTCGCCACTCGCATTCAATCCTGCCGACAGCGTATCGAGGTTGTAGCCGCTAACGCGCCGCAAAATTCGCGGGAAACGCTGTGCGATCTCGTCGCGTTCCTCTCGGACGATCGCCTTCACTTGCTTATAAATGCTGCCCTCCAGGCCGCGTGCTTCGCCGCGTCTTTCCCATTCATCAAGTCGGAGAGGACCGAAGCTGGCCCTGCTGCCATCGGCCAACACAACTCCGAGCCGGCGGACGTGATCGAGCGTTTTTCCATAGACAATGGACCGTGCCCCAGCGGAGTTGTTGCCGATCATGCCGCCGAGGTTTGCCCGGCTCGCGGTGGCCACGTCCGGGCCGAATTGCAGACCATGATCCGACAAGGCACGGTTGAGCGTATCAAGGACGACCCCAGGCTGTACACGAGCGACGCGAGCAGAGACATCGATATCGAGTATGGCGTTGAGATATTTACTGCAATCGAGAATGATGCCTGGCCCAATCGATTGGCCGGACAGGCTTGTTCCGCCGCCGCGCGCCGTAATGGGCACCTCCACTTCTGCCGCGAGCTGGATGGTGGCAACAATATCCTCGGCGCTCTTGGGGATGACGACGCCGAGCGGCTCCATCTGATAAATGCTGGCGTCGGTGCTGTACAAATGGCGTGAGCCGGCGTCGAAGCGTACTTCGCCGGCCACGTGCGCGCGCAGATGCCGGGCAACGTGGTCGCGTCGAAGTTCGGTGAAACTGTCCATGAGAAAAAGGTCACCACGAATCACACGAATAACACGAATAAAATGCACATATACGATAAGATAGAGGAAAGGCCTCGCAGTGGGTTCTTTCTTGTTTTTATTCGTGGGATCCGTGTGGTTCGTGGTGACTCTCTTTGTCTACGGTACTCTGATGCGGGGAGGTGTGCGCCATCATGTGCTGGCCGGGCAGCATTTCCTCGGTCGAGCCAGAACGCTTCCCCACTACACCTTGTTCGATCTTGGTGCTTATCCTGGATTGGTTCATCGAACCGTGGAGGGACAGACCATACACGGCGAGTTGTACGAAGTTGAAGCGAGCTTGATCGAACGGCTCGATCGCATCGAGGGCGCTCCGAGCTTGTTTCGTCTCGAACCGATTCTCGTGGACGGCTATTCCGGCGAGGTGTTCGCTTATTTCTATCAGCAAAGCACCGAGGGATACTTGTTGTGCATGGACGGTCGCTGGAGTATTGAGGATTCAGGTCATGACACATGAGGAAGCGTTCATCCAGGCGATTCGGGAATCACCGGCGGATGACGCACCGCGGCTGATCTACGCCGATTGGCTGGAAGAGCATGGCCAGGCCGATCGAGCCGAATTCATCCGCGTGCAGTCTCGGCTCCCTGGCTTAACGCATGAAGATCCGGAGCGTACCATCCTCTTGGCGCGCGCTGCGAGTTTGTTGCGACGCAACTGGAACGAATGGGTCGGTCCACTCCGCGACATCGTCGGGCCATGGCGCGACCGCTACGGCGAAAGATGGTTGGGAGAAGAGTACGATGCTGAAAGCTTGCGTCGCTTCCATCGCGGCTTCGTAGATGGCCTCTTCTTGGACACGGATAGCTTTCTGCATCATGCTTCCGATTTGCGTTTACTCATCCCACGGTTGCATACGTTGCACCTTTGGCGTGCGGGCGGCCGTGCCCGTGCTCTGGCGAATGCTCCTGAACTCGCTGGAGTAACTGTCCTTGCCTTCCCGGATTATTATGATGCGCCTTTGACAGTCCACGATGCGATCGAATTAGCCGCTTCACCATATTTGCATGGCTTGTCAGTCCTGCGATTGGGATGGAACTCGCTCGGTGATCGAGGAGTCGAAGCACTCGCTGGGGCGTTGTGGCTGGCGAGTGTGATCGAACTCGACCTGTCTGACAATGGCCTATCCGATCGCGCTGCACATTTACTGGCTGCATCGCCCTACCTGCGCAACCTACGAACGCTCCGTCTGGGACGAAATTACATCTCCGCGGACGGTGTCGCTGCGTTAACTAACTCTGCGTACCTTCGTAACCTGAAACACCTGGAGTGCAACTCGGGTTCCCAGCAGGATCCTTCTTCGCGGGCCATTCTCCTGGGAGGAGCCCAGCGCCCATGAACCACGAACAAGCCTTCCTGCAAGCGATCCGCGAGCATCCCGATGACGACGCGCCGCGGCTGATCTACGCCGACTGGCTCGAAGAACAGGGGGGCGCTGTTCGCGCGGCACGGGCTTCCCTCATTCGCATCCAATGCCGCCTCGCCGAGTTGCCAGAAGACGATCCGGCGCGCGACGCCCTCGAAGATGAGGAGGCAGATCTGCTGGCCGAATACGAAGCCGAATGGACGCAACCGTTGCAGGAGATTGCCGAGGATTGGCGATTCTCCCGCGGTTTTGTTGAACATGTTTGCATGAATTCGGACCAGTTGATCGCTCACGCGGAGCATTTGTTTGAAATCACCCTCCTCAGATCGGTGCAGCTGCGGGTTCCACGCAAGGACTTCCCTCGTGTAGTGGCGTGTCCGCAACTTCGGTGGGTCGAGACTTTATCCTTCAGAGGTAGTCAGCTCAACGACCGCGCGCTGCAACAATTGCTCGTTTCTCCCCATTGGGAGCGACTGACGGCCCTCGTTTTGAACCGTAATGCCATCAACGCGCCCGGAGTTCGGGCCTTAGTTCAGTCGTCGCTGTTCCCCAAATTGCGTTTGCTCGATTTGAGCTGGAACCAAGGCATTGGCAACACCACCGCTCGCCTGCTGGCGCAGACGGATCGAGCAAACAGATTGCAAGTTTTGAATATGAATGAGACAAACCTCAGTGCGGAGGGACTAAGGCAACTTTTCGAGACTCCTAATCTTCCTCATCTGGTAAAACTCGAAGCCTCCCGCATGACTCCGCACTGGAATCCAGACGTGGCTCCATACCGGGGCCTGTCGCCGTTGAAACTACCGGCTCAGCTTCGCTGCCTGAATTTAAGCAACAGCCACCTTCCCGCTATTCCGGACTTGTTCGATTCGGTTTTACCCAATCTTCGATCTCTGAATCTGCGAGGAGTTAACGCGATTGAGCAGCAAATCGAATCGTTGCTGTCATCACCCTCGTTGTCAAGTCTGACCTCTCTCGATCTGGGGCATATCAATCTAGGCTCGGCCGGAGCGCGGTTATTGGCCGATTCTCCGTATCTGGTCTCGCTTCGGCATCTCGATCTTTGTTCCAATAACATCCGCGATGTCGGAGCCAAAGCGCTCGTCGAATCACCACATCTGCGAAGCTTGCGAGAACTGGCTCTCGCAGGAAATGGGATCGGCGGACCAGGGTTGAAGGCGCTTGCGGCGTCTGCCAATCTGGATCAACTCCGCATGCTCGACCTGGGAGCAAACTTCATTGGCGGCGATACGGTGCGCCTTCTGGCGGAGTCGCCGCATCTGTGCAATCTTGCCCAGCTTGATCTCAGCGACGCTTATCTGGAAGAGGAGAGCGCCCGTGCCCTGGCCTCATCAGCGAACCTGGCGCGGTTGAGGACGCTGCACTTGAAGAAAAACCTCCTGGGTGATGGCGGCGCCAGAGCGCTGGCACAGTCGCCGCGCTTGTCGCGGCTGACCAAGCTGGATCTCAACGACAACCGTATCGGCAAGGCCGGAGCCGAGGCTTTGGCGGCTGCGTCGTGGCGGCGGATGCGGAGCCTCGATCTTCGTGGCAACGTCTTCACCGATACGCAGGAAGCGTTACTGCGGAATCGTTTCGGCAAAGCGATCCAGCTCTGAAACCCAGTATTTCGAGAGGAATGGATGACCCACTCCGACGCTTTTCTGCGAGACATCCTCAACCATCCCGACGACGATGCACCGCGACTGATCTTCGCCGACTGGCTGGAGGAACAGGGCGATGCCGCCAGTGTCGCTCGCGCCGAGTTCATCCGCGTTCAGTGTGTCCTTGCAGCCGGACAGTTGTCCGATCTACGGCGAGCCGAGTTGGAAAAACGCGAGAACCAGATTCTGAATGAATACGGTAGCCAATGGGCACGCCCCATCCGCCGGCTGGTGCAAACTTGGGAATTCCATCGTGGATTCATCGATGCGGTCGAGATGGGGGAACATGAGTTTCATGCACGCGCGATCCAACTCTTTAGCCGAGCGCCCATTCAGCATCTGCGTTTGGATGTGAATCCTGCCAGGGCTCCTCTCAACATGGCGGCGTTGGCTGACAACTGGCAACTCCGCAATCTGCGATCTCTCGATCTAAGTGCGAATGAACTGGAGAGCCGAGATGTGCGCGCCTTCGTCGTCTCGGAACACCTGACGAATCTTATAGTGCTCGACCTTTCGCACAACCGAATCGGAGACAGCGGCATTCGAGCCTTGGCGAGTTCGCCGTTGTTGGGCCGGCTGGAGCATCTCAAGCTGCGCTACAACGATATCGGAGCCAACGGCCTGCGTGCCCTGGCTCACGCGCTTGAAAAATTTGACCGCACTCCTGAAAGATTGCGCTTACGACGGCTAGAGGTATATCACAACAATTTCAGTGTTGCCGGCCTGCGCGTCATCGCTGAATCGCCATTGTTGCGGCGTCTCGTGCGCGGTTGAGGGTTCCAACGATGGTGCCTCTCATCTACAGCCCGCGATACAACATCAAAGCCCTGGGCCTTGAACGCTGGCATCCGTTTGACACCTCAAAATACCAGCGGATCCATGACTGGCTGATCCGCCAGGGGTTGCGCCGGCGTGAAGATTTCATCGCTCCGCATCCCTGCACGCTCGGCGAGCTTTCGCGAGTGCATTCACAAGACTATCTGCGTTCCTTGAAGCGCCGGCGCGAGCTGGCACGCATTTTCGAATTGTTGCCGATTGCGTATCTCCCGGCTTGGCTGATCGATTGGCGGGTGCTGCGGCCGATGCGCTGGGCGACTGGAGGCACACTGCTCGCTTGTCGCTTGGCCTTGGAACGTGGAATGGCCCTCAATCTCGGCGGCGGCTACCACCATGCTAGCGGCACAAGCGGGGGCGGCTTCTGCATCTACGCCGATGTGCCCCTGGCGCTGGCCGTGCTGCATGATGAAAAGCGTGTTCACTCCGTTCTGATCGCGGATACGGACGCTCATCAGGGGAATGGAACCGCCGATGCCATCCGCACTTGGCCGTGGGCGCATCTACTTGATCTATTTGAGGAGGACATTTATCCGCAATACAAAGTCGAGGAGGAAATGCCGGTGCCGCTGCCCGCGCTGACTTCCGGCATGACGTACTTGGAAATTCTTTCTGAGCATCTGCCCAAGGCCCTGGATCGGATCCAGCCCGATTTGTTGGTCTACAACGCCGGCTCGGATGTTCTCGAAAGCGATCCGCTGTCTTGGCTGCGGCTGACTCCAGAAGACTTGGCCGAACGCGATTTGTACGTCGTGACTCAGGTGCGCGAACGCGGCATTCCGTTGGCGATGGTGCTATCGGGCGGATATGGCCCGGCATCCTGGGAGGCTCACGCTCGCTCGATCGAAGGGATTCTGGCTCGCTTCGACCGTCAGGCGTGAAAATAGGAAAGTCGGCGTTGATCGACCTGCTTAATCCAGAGGTAGCTCCTGGCGGGTAGAGTCATCGCCCGCCAGTCGCACGGCCAGCTTACCGTTCGCGCCTGCCATTTCGATCTTTAGATGCGGACTCCGAATCCACCCTTGGGCCGAGGCCGGCTGTTTTTTGTAGCGATTGCGTTTGAGCACATGGATTTCCGGTTCCCGCGTATCGCGATGGATGATCCATACCTCCGGGACGCCAAGATCGCCGTAGAACGGCAATTTCTCGTACGCCTCGTCGCCGGGACTGTGGATCTCGACGACTACATCGGGAGCGCCCTCGAAGTATTCGTTGCGATCGATGGCGAAGCGCTGGGGCAAAAGCAGTACGAGATCGGGGATGCGATAGTTGTCCGGCCAGCCGCCAATTGCCGCCACGTTGATCTGGTGATACACCTTCCCCTCACAAGTCGGTGCCCAGTAGGAACGCAGATAACTCTCCAGGCAGAATTCCAGATCCTGATGACCCCGATTCGGCGCCGGCGGCATGTGCAGAACTCCGTCCCACATTTCATCCCACTGATCCGCACCGGTCTTCTTGCGGATGGCCTGGATGTCCGGCAATAGCGAAGGCATGACGGCTTTCATGTAACCCTCCGTAATCCGTGATATGTTCGATCAAAGTGTAACCGCCACCCTCAACGGTGTACATGCCGATCCTTAGACCCGCGCCTCCAGGATCGCGCCGCATCGGCGCAGGTGATCCGCGTATTTCTCGTCGAATCGCGCCCCGCGCAGATCCACGAGGTAGAAATCAACGCCATCGAGGATCGCGCCGCGCAGGTCGGCGCCGCATAAATTCGCCTTGCGGATTTCCTCGGGAGATCTGTACGTCTGCTCGTCGTAATCGTCCGTGTAGAAGCCGGTCTTGCTGCCTTCGCAGGGAATGGTGCTGCCAACCAGCCCGCTCCGCGTCGAACCCATGTGGAAGGAGACGCCGCGCAAATCGGCTCCACGCAAATCGGCCTGTTCCCATTCGATGTCGGCCAAGCCCGCCTCCTGGAGGCAGGCGCCGCGAAAGTTGGCGCCGAACATCGTCGAGCCGGTCAGCAAGGCGCGATGCAGGTGGGCATTCTCGAAATCGGCGGAAGGAAGGGTCATGTATTCTAAATCGCACGCCTCCATATCCGCTTCGGTGAAACGCGCTCCGTCCCAGCGAGATTCGCGCAGACATAGCCCCGCCAGAATGGACCTCGTTAGATCCGCTCCGGAAAAATCGGCTCCCTTGATGGTGCTTCCCGTGAAATCCGCATGGAGCAGAACAGCATCGCGGAACACCGCCGCGGTCAACTTGCTATCCTCGAACCGCGCGTCGGGAAGCTGGGCTTGCGTGAAGTTTGCTTGCTCCAGATTAGCGTCCACGAAGCTCGCGGACTCGGCGGAGACATGGCTGAGGTCGGCCCCCCGAAGGTCCGCTTCCAAGGCCATGATCCCACTCAGACAAGCCGCGTTCAGCCGAGATCGCTGGAAGCAAGTCTTATTGGCGTTCGCTCGCGCCAGGTCCGCTCGGCGCAGGTCAGCCGCGGTCAGGTCGGCTTCCCGAAGGTCCGCTTGCGCTAATCGGATGCCGGGCCAACAGACTTTGCTCAAGTACGCTCCAGCCAACCAAGAAAGACTTGTGCTTTGCAAACTCGCGCTCGCGCCGGCCGCGTGCAGAAGGCTGACGGCCATCGCATGGCTCCACGCCGGTTCCGCGAGCAACGAATGCAATCGTTCCAGCGCCCTGCTGTCCTCG
>DASRBG010000118.1:0-76013 GCA_035653735.1 Gemmataceae bacterium | reverse complement strand
TGGCTGTTCGCCCTCATGAACTTGAGCGATTTGGCCCTGACCTTGTTTTTGCTCAATCGCAACGGAGGCGCCTATGAGAGCAATCCGGTGGCGGCGTGGTGCCTGCAGCGGTTTGGCTGGCCGGGACTGGTTGCTTTCAAGCTTTCTGTGGCTGCCCTGGCCGCGCTCGCCGTCGTTCTTATAGCGCGGAGAAGTCTGCTTGCCGCTGGAAGCGTGTTGACGTTTGCTTGTGCCGCCTTGCTCGGCGTACTTGTTTACAGCAGCTTGCTTGTTCCGGAAGTCTGCGCGGAAGGCAAGAGCCGGGAAGAGCTTTCCAATCACAAGGAACAGCTTGAGGCTCATCTCTCACGATACAGGGAGTATCAGTCCCTACTCGATCGTCTGGCGAACCAACTGACGGCTGATCGCTGTTCCTTGGATGCCGCCGTGAAAGCTCTGTGTAAAAGTGATCGGGTCCATGATCCTTTATGGGTTGAAAGTCTCTCGCAGCGCTTTCCCGGTTACAGGGTGCCGGAACTGATCGCCATTCGATTGATGCTGGAGGTGATGGAATCGCCGGACCTGACTCCCGATCAAGTGGCCAAACGCATCGGCGATCTATGCGTGCAGTTCCAGGCTCGTTTTCATCGACCGGCCCCCGTCGAGTTTGACGATGTGCAAAAGTCCATGTGAATTGCGACATCGGGACCCAGGGTACTTAAGTGGCCAATATTTTTCGTTCTGAGCGTAATCGCGTTCCGTGTACTAGACTTCCTCCGGATAGACGTTCCGTTCCTCCGGTGGAGTCTCGATGTGAGCGACCTGTGCGATACTTTGGATGAATTAGCGGCGATGGCATGCCCTGGCGGCGGGTGGGGATATGTTTCGGATCAACCCGCCCATTTGGAGCCGACCTGCCTCGCGCTGTTCGGCCTGGCCCATGAGCCTGAGCGATTTACCGCCGTAATCGAATCGGGTCGGAATTGGTTGCGTCAATGCGCCGCCGGCGACGGGACCTATCGACTTGGACGAGGACGCCCCGAGGCCGTGTGGCCGACGGCACTTGTTCTCTTTACGCAGGCGGTCCTGGACGACCAAGACGATTCGCTACAGCAAACGACGACCGCCCTCCTGTCGCTCAAGGGCCGGCAGATCAACAGCCGGGACGATGGAATTAGCGACATTGACGACCGCTTAATGGGCTGGCCGTGGGCAGAGGGCAATTTCTCCTGGGTTGAGCCGACGGCTTGGGCATGCCTCGCACTGAGGCGCATCGGACTGGGGCGTCATCCACGTGTCGAGGAAGGCTTAAAGCTGCTGCGCGATCGCACGCTCGACCAAGGCGGCGTGAATTACGGCAATCGCAGTATTTTCGGCATTTCGCTCGAACCCATTCCGACGCCGACGGCGTTGATGTTGCTCGCTCTACAAGGCCAGGCCGATGAGTCGAGCATCGACCGAAGCATCGAGTATCTGCGCCAGGCGGCCGAGAAGAGCGACGATCTCGAACATCTCTGCTGGGCGCGCTTGGCCCTCGACTTGTATCCGGATCATCCCGGCGTTCGCCAGACCGTGGCGGCGCTGGGCGAGCGCATCGTCGCCGCGCGCGCCGCTCGCATGGAAACGGCATGGTTGCGGCCGGCACCACTGCGGCAGGCGTTGACCGCCCTCGCTTTGAACATTGAAGACGGCAATCCTTTTCGCCTTCCGAGCCGCGACCGTGAGGGAGCGGAAGTGTGCGCCCCTGCATCCACTGCTCCCTCACGGTCGCGGCTCAGCGAGCGTATCAAGGCGAAGTTTCAAGGATTGGCGATTTATGCACTGACGCAGCTGCGGCAGCTCGATCCGCAATCGAATGTTCACATCGCGCCCGTCGCGGATTACAACGCCGACCTTTCCGACGTGGTACGCCGGCAGTACGAAAACTTCCGCACAAGCGTTCCCCTGGCCGGCAAGCGCGTCGTCCTCAAGCCGAACCTCGTCGAGTATCACCGCGACAAGGTCATCAACACGCATCCCCACGTCATTGCCGCGGTCATCGAGCTTTGCCGGCGTGAAGGCGCGGCGGAAGTCATCGTCGCCGAGGGGCCGGGACACTGGCGCAACGTCGAGTATCTCGTCTCGGCCAGCGGTCTGGGCGATGTGCTCCGACACTATAAAACGCCCTTTATCGATCTCAATCACGATGAACCGAGCAAACGTCTCAACCTTGGCCGGCTAACAGGACTGGAGCATCTCTATCTGTCACAAACCGTGGCGACGGCGGACGTGTTGATCTCACTGCCGAAGCTGAAAACACATCATTGGGCGGGGGCGACGCTGTCGCTGAAAAACCTGTTCGGCACGCTGCCGGGCATTTGTTACGGCTGGCCCAAGAATGAATTGCACTGGCGCGGCATCGACAACAGCATCGTGGACATCGCCGCCACACGCGCGCCGGACTTGGCCATCGTCGATGGCATTATCGGCATGGAGGGCGATGGACCTCTGAACGGCACCGCCAAACCGATTGGCGTTCTCATCATGGGATGCGATCCGGTCGCCGTGGATGCGACCTGTTGCCGGCTGATGCAGCTCGATCCGGAGCGCGTTGGCTATTTGGTGATGGCGCAGCGCAAAAAACTCGGCCGCCTCGCGGCCGCCCACATCCAGCAGCTCGGCGAGACCATCGAGGGACGCGCGCAACCGTTCGATACCATGCCGCATTTCCGCTCGTTATGGCTTGGCCGATCGGCTTAACGACCAACTAGTACTCGTCCGAGTCGCGCACGGAGCGCAGCGGAGTAAGCGGACACAAAAACCGCTCACTCCGCTGCGCTCCGTGCGCGGCTCGGAGGAAATTCGTTATGGATTTCTGTCAAGGTACTAGATGCGGTCGCAGAAGCATCGGCCCCTGTTCCTTGAGCAACTGCTCAAGAATCTGCCGATCCGTCAGACCTTGATCGATTTTCTTGCCCAGCGTTTTGCGCATGGCATTGGGCATGCCGCAGGCATTGGGATTGCAGCTGGCCAAGGTATAGAAATGCCCCGTGCAGCCATCCCCGCCGATGCCGCAGGAGCAATAAATACTCGCTAACAACCACTCGACTCGTTCGTCCTTACCACGGGGCCGATCCAGTCCGGAGGGCATCAGGGCTTCTTGCATCTCGCGCGCTGGGGCCGGCATTTTGACATGAATGCGTGCGCCTATCCTCAAATCGGTGGCGTCGTGGCCGCCGAGCACAAGACGCAGCCGCGTCCGTTCGCGCCACGGCTGCACTTCCCGCACCACTGCCGCGATGGGAGGATCGACTTGCAAATTCACCTTCGCGCCAGGCTGGAGGAAGCGTGCCCAGCGCATCGCCTCGTGATCGAGCATGACTTCAACTTCGCCGCTGAAAACATGCGAGAACGTGACGACACCCGGCAGCCCCTCCTCGATCCAGCGCTGGCACAACGCAGCCTGCTGCGCCGCGCGGCGCGCCTCAAACGCGGCGGCATCGAGAATCAGCCGTGCCTCGCCGCCCTTGCTCTGCACGTAGAGGTTTTCGCCGGCGCGAAGTGAATTCGGAGACGATTTCTCGTTGCCGCGATGGAACTCTGCACGCGCCATCCCCAGGCGGCGAACTTCTCCCTTGGCGGTTTTGAAAGCGACATCCTTGGTCTCCACCGAAGCGACAGCTACGCCTTGACCGTGTATGTCCTGCTCGCTCGGTTCGTCGGCCAACATGCAAACGGCGACGGGTTGCTTACCGCGATCGACGGCAAACCAAACCCAGACACGATCGCCGGCGCGAAGCTGGTCGAGCCGGCCCCACCAACCGCTCACCTTGATCTCGGCATCCGGCGTCACCGGCCAAACTTTCGCGAGGCTCTCACCTTCGATGAGCAGTGAAGCTTGTTGCCGCGCGGCATCGACGCCGCGTAGGGTAGCGAAGCGCTTCGGAATGCTGCGCAGATATTCTGACGCACCGGAGATGACTTTCCCGTCCTCTTTCTTCTTCACGCCGTACACGGACGTGTGAGGATTCTCCGCCGACCACGCGAACCACTTGACCTGCGTGCCGTCTAGCCAGTTCAACGTCCAGCCCTTCAGCGTCCCCTCGACGGATCGCCCCGCGATGTCCCAATGCGATCCGGTCTCCCGGTCCACAAACGGCGCTGCTTCCGACTTGGCGTCCTGCTCCAGAGTAACGGTCCGTGGCGTACCGCTCGCTTTCTCCGGCGGCGATGCTAACGGCAGATACGCCGCTGCCGTACCTGTAGGTGCGTACCACAGGATCACCCAGTCTTCCTTGCCCACTCGATCGCGAAGGAGTCCAGATTTCGCCAGCGACTCCAGCGGATAGGCCCGCGCTTGCTTGTCGCGACTGACGCCAAGAACCATCGTCTCGGCCGACAAGCGTTTGTCTATCTTTCCGGGCCGGCTCTTGCGCGAATCCTCGTTCACTTGACTGGGCAGCTCGCGCGGTTGATACTTGTCGAACATGTGATACGCTACCGCGCCGGGATAGCGTTTCAGCCAAAACCCCCAATTACTCACGAGAGTGGGCACAGGTGTCAAGCGTTTGCCTTTTTGGGGGCCGTCGATCGCCAGGCCGGTTAGACAAGAATAAAGTGTGCCGTCCTTGTGCTTCATGACCATCACGCCATTGTGCCAGCCGTGAAAGCGAAAATCGAGCGAAGGAGCGAAGCCGCGAGCAAAACCAGCATCGGCATCGTAGACGAAGACACCGTAGGTATCGCTGATAACGCGATAGGGATTGAGGAAGAAGCGCATCGGGATCGCGCCGCCGTCGGAATAGCCGCGAATCCAGCACAAGACGCGATCGTCGTCTTTCAGCTCGCCGGCGCGGCGCTTGGCCTCGTCACGGCAATGCGAGCATTTGGGATTGACCAGCGTGGGAAAAGCGTCCGGCTTGACAATCAGGGGAGGCGCGGCAGGCTCGGCGGCCGCCAGCAACGGCACCAGCAAGAAGAGGCGTCTCATGGTCGGTCCTCGCGGGTAAGAAACGAAAGCGGGTTGGTCCGTAGCGTTACTGTATGCGGAGCCGACGAAAGCGCCAATCAATCGCTGAGTGTTCATGGCGATGGGGCGGGGGCGAGTTCATAGCAGGCCATTTCCTCCGCGTTGCGTGCATACAGCCGACCGTGGGCAATGACAGGGTGATTCCACGTCTTGCCGTCAAGCGCCTTAAGCCGGCCCAACTCTTCGTGACGCTCTGGGTTGGCCGACAATAGGACCGCTTCGCCGCTCTCGGACATCACCAATAGAAGCGATTGGTCGGCCAACAACACGACTTGTCCCCGGCCATACCGGCCTTCTTTCCAGCATCGCTTTCCAGTTGCCAGGTCGATACAGCAGAAGATGCTCACGTCGAAGCCGTAGGCGTGGCCATCGTGTAGCACAAAATCGGGGAACTCAGGTCTCAAGTTCTTCGATGTCCAGCGCGGGACCACGCTCCAGTTCTCACCGTCCCGTTTCACATCGAGCAGAGTGACGCTGGTCATCTCGTAGCTGCCGACCAGAAGTTGCGCCTCACCGATAGCGTGAAGCTGTCCGTAGCGCGGTGCGCCCGGCATGGCCGCTCCGCCCTTCCAGAGGACCGCTCCCGTTGCGGGATCAACGGCGATAAGGCCGAGATCACTGAGAAGCAGGCACTGGCGTTTTCCGGCCAGAGTTGCCAGGTACGGCGAACCGTAGCCGGTAGTCCCAGCGGGAACTGCCCATGCAAGGTTCCCCGTATCCGCGTGATAGGCAAGCAAGTTTTTATCTCCATCGCCGCCGGCAAAGACGATGACCAGGCCGTCGGTCACCAGGGGCGAACTCGAAAAGCCCCACTGCGGCGGCCGCGTGCCGACATCTGCCGCGATGTCATGGGACCAGTATCGTTCGCCGATGGCGGCATCCAGGCAGTTGAGGATGCCCGTGCCGCCCAGCGTATAGATCCGTCCATCCGCGAACGTTGGAGTGGCCCTCGGTCCGGCACCCGACACGGACTCCCAAAAACGGGCCACGTCCGTATGTGCCCAAAGTTCTCGGCCTGTTTCGGCGTCGTAGCAGACGACGGCCTCCTGTTCGCCGCGTTGTTCTTGGGTGTAGAGCCGGCCGCCGACAACGATGACGCTCGACCAAGCCGGGCCGACCCGCTGCCGCCACAGCTGGCGCGGCGGGATCGTGTTCCAGTCGGTGGCGATCTTGATGCTGTGGATCACCCCGTCCCGATTCCGGCCACGAAACTCCACCCAATCGCCAGAGGATAGCGAAATGGATTCTCCGACACGCGAGGACTCGCTACGGTCGGGAGTGCGTTCGGCCATGCGCTTCCTTTCGGCTAGGAATAATTCCTCCGCAGATGGCTCCCAACGCCAGTGCGTGTCCGCATGAAGGTTCGAATCAAGTCCGTCCATTCGGATGAGCGTGAAATAACCCAATGCGAGCGCGATTACAACTACCGATCCCGACCATTGCCAGGAGGGGCGAATTCTTCTCGCCACGAGTATCCATAGTACCCATGCTGTCAGTACGACGGGCAGGTTCATTAACAGACCCAACCAGCCGATCGAGTTGTGGCAAAATGGTGCTACGATCAACCCCGCTCCGACCAAAAGGAGAAAGCCATAAAGGCGTACGCGAGGTTTGACCCTCCGATTTGTGCTCCACCAAGCGATGAAGAAGACAGCGAGCAGGGCAACGGAGCCTAGATTGAATAAGAAGCCGATGAAGTAAAACGTCTCCAGCCGGCTAACGACGAAGTGAGCCGCCCAATAGAGAACGAGAGCGGTAATTGCCGGCCAAAGTCGCAAGCGCGTGGTTGACCCGGACGGGAGTGGAGGTTCGAGCGTAGGGGACACGGTTGGCGTCGGTTCTACGGTCATGAGGCTTCTCCTGAAGCGATTGGTTTCGATCTGCGACGCTTCGCAGAAGCGTCGGGTCGTAGGAACGCCTCAACGAAGCGACGCTAGTCTCTGTAGTATTTCGTTAGAGTCGGACTGTGCTTTTGAGAATTGTTCCTCCCGTCGAATCGAACCGAGAATCGTGTATGCGTGCGCCCTCGAAGCGACTCTATTACTATAGAGAGATGTCTTCAACCCCGAGCAGTCGATGGCCAATACGCGACATCATCCGATCTTGAGATACTTGCGACAGGTGCTCGGAACTGCCGCCGGCGGGGGCGTCAGCGATGCCGACTTGTTGCGCCGTTTCGTTGACCAAAGCGATGAGGCGGCGTTTGAGTTGTTGCTTTGGCGTCATGCCGCAATGGTCTTGCACGTCTGCCGGCAAGTGCTGGGCGACTCGGACGCCGCGGACGATGCCTTTCAAGCGACGTTTCTCGTCTTCGTGCGCAAGGCCAGCTCCATCAGCCGACGCGAAGCGCTCGGCTCGTGGCTCTATCGAGTCGCCTATCACATCGCGCTGAAAGCGCGGGCGCGGCTCAAGACGCGACGCGCCGAGCCAGCCGATTTGGACGTTCTCCCGTCGCCGGCACAAGCCGAGAACGCGGATCAGCGCGAGCTGCGGCGGATCGTCTGTGAAGAAGTGAATCGTCTGCCGGCGAACTATCGAGCTGTCATCGTGGCCTGTTTTTTCGAAGGAAAGACGCACGAGGAAGCTGCGCATCAGCTTGGTTGGCCGCGCGGCACGGTTGCCGGACGGGTGGCTCGCGCTCGGGAATTGCTCCGCCGCAGGCTTGTACGCCGCGGCGTGACGTTGACGATCAGCGCTCTTCTCACGGCCTTGACCGTCCGCACAGCACAAGCAGCGCTGGCGGGGTTAGTCGATTCGGTCATTCACTCGGCACGACTGTTGGCGGCAGGCCAGTCGGTCTGCGCCGTTGTCTCTCCCCATGTCGCCGCCTTGGCGGAAGGAGTGTTGCAAGCGATGTACTGGACGAAAACGAAGATTGCTGTTGTCGCGCTGTTCCTCGCCAGTCTCGGCGGGGCCGGCGTCTCCCTGTTGGCGACGCAGGAGCAAGATCAAAAGCCAACCTCGATTCAATCGAAGGGATGGAGGGATCAGCCGGCGCTGGGGGTAGGGCAGGCGCCCACCCAGCAGCCGGCTCAAGCGAGTGTTGAGCAGGATGATCCACCGCAAGTCGAGCCGCCGGAGGATATGTCTGCACAGGATGCCGCCAAGCTGGCACGCGATATGGCGCGAAGCCGCCTCAATTTGAAAAAACTCGCCCTGGCCATGCACAACTACGCGGACACGTATCAGGGGCAATTGCCGAGGGCCATCATGGATAAGCACGGGAAAGCGCTGCTCAGCTGGCGCGTCGCACTGCTTCCCTACATCGAGCAAAATGAGCTATATCGGCAGTTCAAACTTGACGAGCCGTGGGATAGCCCGCACAACCGGAGACTATTAAGCAAGATGCCGGCGGTTTACGCTCCGCCCGGGGTCAAAACGCAGAGGCCCTATTCGACTTACTATCAGGTGTTCGTCAGTTCCGGCCCCTCCTCCGGTGGTGCAATGGCAGGTGGGGACACGATGCAGATGCAGAAGCAGATGCAGATGATGATGGGAGGGGGTGCACCTCAACTTGCTCCGCCAGCGGGTGGGGGTGCGGGAGCGGGTGTTCAGCCACCGGCAGGAGGAGCAGTAGGGCCGGGTGGTCCGATGATGGGAGGCGCAGGAGGAATGGGTGCGGGGATGGGTGGGGCACCGGCTGGGGGAGGACACGCCACCGCACCTTTCGTTAAAGGCGAGGTGACGCGCTTCCCCGCCGGTTTCCCGGATGGCCTGTCCAACACGATTCTCATCGTCGAGGCGGGCAATCCCGTGCCCTGGACCAAACCGGAAGACTTGCACTACGCCGAGGACGAACCCTTGCCGGAACTCGGCGGTCTGTTCCCGAACGTAATCCATGCCGTCTTTGGCGATGGAGTCGTCCACACGCTGGCTAAGAACTACGACGAACAACAACTACGGCTTGCCATCACGGCCAACGACGGCGCGATCATGGACCTCGCGAAGCTCGAGGTGTCCTCTCGCCGTGCTGTCGCCGGGCCGCGCGATCGCGCGTCGGTCGAAGCTTGGCAGCAAAAGAACGAAGAGTTACGGAAAGAGCTGGAACTGGCGCGCCGTCAAATCCGGCTGCTCAAGGAAGAACAAGAAGTGGAGCGCGAGCTTGCCGGCGAAGATCCGCGCGTGACGAAGTTGAAGGAAGAGAATGCCCGTATGGAAGCGGAACTGAAAAAGATGCGGACCGAGATCGAGTCCCTGAAGAAAAACATGCGCCGGCCACGTAAACAGCGCATCGAAGAAGACGAAGAGGAGACACCTCGCCCGATCCGCAAACAAAAGCGCATCCAAGAGGAGGACGAACAACCGGCGCCTACCCGAACGCGAAAACAACGGGTCGAGCAAGAATAGTTATCCGAGCCGCGCACGCAGCGCAGCGAAGTAAGCGGTTTCTTGGGTCGGCCGCTTACTCCGCTGCGCTGCGTGCGCGGCTCGGATGTATCCGACACCTAGGCAGCGTCTTCAGGCTCAACCACGGCCGACGAACGGCATCTTGGTGGCCATCACGGTTAGGAAAAGAGCATTTGCGTCCAGCGGCAGACTGGCCATGTAGACGACTGCGCGAGCGACGTTGTCCACATCCATCGTTGGCTCGACAGCAAGTTCGCCGTTGGCCTGGAGAATTCCCTGTTTCATGCGGGCGGTCATGTCGGTGTCCGCGTTGCCGATGTCAATTTGCCCGCAGGCGATGTCGTATTTTCGACCATCCAGGGCGATTGACTTCGTGAGTCCAGTGATGGCGTGCTTGGTGGCCGTGTAGGGCGCCGAATTGGGCCGCGGTGTCTGCGCCGAGATCGAGCCGTTGTTGATGATGCGCCCTCCACGCGGCGTTTGCTCCTTCATCATCCGAAAAGCAGCCTGCGTGCAGAGGAATACCCCGGTCAGGTTGACATCGACAACTTTCTGCCACTGCTCGAATGTTAATTCCTCGAATGGGACCGGTGGAGAGAACGTCCCGGCGTTGTTAAAGAGCAGATCGAGCCGACCGAAGGTTTCCTTGATTTTATCGAAGAGTCGCTGCACCGATGCGGGATCGCTCACGTCGGCGACAATCGCCAGCGCCCGCACTCCTGCCGATCCTGCATCGGCCACTGTCTGCTCTAATCGATCGATACGACGCCCAGTCAGCACTACCAAGTAGCCTTCACGCAATAAGGCGAGAGACGTCGCCTTACCGATGCCCGATCCCGCGCCAGTGACGAGTGCAATCTTCCCGCCGGTTATCATGTCGATGCCTCTGTCGAAAAAACGACCCCCTACGGGTTGATACTCTTCGCTATCCAGAGGCATCTTAGGAACAACGGCTCCTCTATCCAGTTTGCATGCAAGCTGGTATGCTTCCCCCAGATGCACAACGGATGCGAAACGACCGTTGATGAGGAGAGCATAAGATCACCCATGACCGACACGAAGCTGATTCGCAATTTTAGCATCATCGCCCACATCGATCACGGCAAGTCCACGTTGGCCGATCAATTCCTCCTCAAGACGGGCGCCATCACGGCCCGCGAGTTCCGTAATCAGGTTCTCGATGACATGGACCTCGAACGCGAACGCGGCATCACCATTCAGATGCACCCCGTCACGGTCTACCACAAGCATCAGGGACAGACCTATGAATTGAACCTCATCGACACTCCCGGTCACGTCGATTTCAGCTATGAGGTATCGCGCAGTCTGGCCGCTTGCGAAGGAGTCATTTTGCTTGTTGATGCCTTCCAGGGCGTGCAAGCGCAGACGGTGGCCAATGCTTACCTGGCGATGGAGGCGGACCTAACCATCGTGCCGGTGCTGAACAAGATCGACTTGCCGATCGCCCGTCCAGATGATGTGATCGCCGAGATGCAGTCCGCTTTGGGGGTCGAACCGGCCGACGTGCTGCGCGCCAGCGGAAAAAGCGGTCTGGGCATCGAAGAAGTGCTGCAAGCGATTGTCGAGCGCGTGCCGCCGCCGCCGGGCGATCCCGCCGCTCCTCTCAAGGCGCTCGTTTATAACAGTCATTTCGACACTTATAAAGGCGTCGTTGTCTATGTCCGTGTAAAGCACGGCGTACTTAGGAAAGGCCAGCGCATCCGCCTGATGCGCGGAGCAACCGAATATGACGTGACCGAGATGGGCCAGTTTCGCCCCGCGATGACGGCGTGCGACGAATTGTCGGCGGGGCAGGTCGGCTACTTCATGGCCCAGATCAAGAATCTGTCCGACGTTCACATCGGCGATACGGTGACGGACGCGCTGGAGCCGACGGCCGAGCCGCTGCCCGGCTACAAGGAACCCAAGCCGATGGTATTCAGCGGGTTGTACCCAACGAATAACAACGACTTCGAGTCGCTGCGCGAAGCGTTGGCCAAGCTGAAATTGAACGATTCCAGTTTCACCTATCAACCGGAAGTCAGCGAGGGACTCGGTTTTGGCTTTCGCTGCGGTTTTTTGGGCATGCTCCACCGCGAGATCATTCAACAGCGCCTCGAACGCGACAGCGATCTCGACTTGGTGCAGACCGCCCCAAACGTCACTTATGAGATTCTGACGCGGAAGGGCGAAACGCTGAGCATCGACAGCCCGCAAAAAGTTCCCGATGCCGGGCTGATCGAGGAGTTCCGCGAGCCATTCGTGCGAATCAACTTTCTGGTTCCGGCCACCAACATCGGCGATTTGATGCAAATGTGTTCCGAACGCCGCGGCGTCTACGTCCGAACCGAGTACCTAAGTCCAACGCGGGCCATCCTAGTCTATGAGATGCCGTTGGCGGAGATCATTTACGATCTGTACGACAAGCTGAAATCGGTGACGCACGGTTACGGAACGATGGATTACGAGTTCCTTGGCTACCGCCCTGCCGATCTTATCCGCCTTGATGTGCTTGTTCACCATAAGCGCGTGGATGCGCTTTCGACCATCGTTCACCGCTCAACGGCCGACCGGCGCGGGCGAAAGCTGCTCAAGAAGCTGCGCGAAGAGATCGACCGCCATCTGTTCGAGGTGGTGTTGCAAGCGGCGATCGGCTCACGGATCATCGCGCGCGAGAACATCGCACCGCTCAAGAAGAATGTGACGGCCAAGTGCTATGGCGGCGACATCACGCGCAAGCGCAAATTGTGGGCCAAGCAAGCGGCCGGCAAGAAACGCATGAAGCAGGTCGGCCAGGTCGAGATTCCCCAGGAAGCCTTCCTCGCCGTTTTGGAATCGGATCAGTAGCGGCGATTGATCGTTTCGCACGAAACGATCAATCACGGAGCACCGGCACTGCCCCTTGTTGGCGATGGGCTTCTTTGTGTACTATCCCTGAAGAGGGCCGAGCTTCCCGATAGCGGGTCTCGGCACAAAATGCGGGTAGGGCGTTTCCGAACTACTCATCGGAGGCGTCTCCTCGCTCATTCAAGGTGTCCTCATGGCAGACGATCACATTCCCGCCCCTTCGCCGCACTCTTCGGCCCGATTCGCTACAACTTCGGCCGAAGAACCCTCCGCGAATACGAACGGCCAAGTGACCAAGCTCGATCCGCCGGCGCCAACCAGCAACCTGGGCAAAAACTCGATCCTCCCACAATTGGCACACTTTGGTCGCTGGCTGCTGGGCTGCGCCATCCTTTTCGCCTGCGGATGGGGCGTCTTGGGACTGGCGATCTACCTGATGCTGCACTATCACGTTAGTGGTGTGGAATGGAAGTTCGCCATCCTCGCCGCGATTGACTTGGGGCTATTCTTTTTCCTGGAACGAGGATTTTGGCTCAGCCGGCTGATCGGGCTCCGCGTGGAGCCAGGCACTCACGAGTGGTACTCGGCGGTCATGCTCTGGCTTTTTGGCTTGCTCGGTGTGCTGTTTCATTCGACCGAGTTGCATCCCGAAAAGGAGGCGCGGGCCGAGACTCGGAACCGGCAGCAGCCGGCACAACATGGGGACAGCGTTCGCGAGATCGTTGAAACCATTGTTTTCGTTGTCGTCCTCGTTTTGCTTCTCAAGTCGTTCGCCGCCGAGGCTTTTGTCATTCCCACCGGCTCGATGGCTGAGACTCTTCTGGGCTATCAGAAGGAAGTGACCTGCCCCGATTGCGAGATCAAGTTTCCCATCAATTGCAGCCAGGAAGTCGATCCCAGTGAGGGGACACGACCGATTCCCGTCTTCGCCTGCGTTTGCCCCAATTGCCGGCAGCAAATCCATTTTCCCAGCGCTCCCGCAGGATTTCTGACGGATCATCGCAATTCAATGCAAACGGACGATCCAGGCCCGAACAGCGGCGACCGCGTGCTGGTCGCCAAATTCGTGTACGATCTCTTCAACAAGAACCCCGAACGTCTCGACGTGGTCGTCTTCAAATATCCCGGCGGCAGCGACTTTCCCCAGAGCGGCCCACACCGCAACCACAATCCGATGAACTATATCAAGCGCCTCGTCGGCGAACCGGGCGAAACGATTGCGATCCGTGGCGGCAAGCTCTATTACCTCAGCCCCGAGAATGGACCTCACTACCACGACTACGAAAAAGCCAAGCAGGATCCGGGCTTGATGGCGACTTTGTGGCAAAAAGAACACATGCACATCAACGATCTGACGGCCCACGATCTCTTCAAAAAAGAGGGCAAGTTCCAGATAATCCGCAAATCTCCAGAGAAAATCCTGTCGATGATGCGGCTGGTTTTCGATAACGATCATCCGAGCAAGTCCGACCCTGGTTCGACGGAACGCTGGACGAGCGTGGACCATGCATGGTCGGCGATCAACCCGCACGGCTTTCGCCATGACGGCAGCGATGACGGCAAGCCGGCTTGGCTGCACTATCGACATCTCTTCCGTGACAAGGACTGCCGGCCCGGACTCAGCAAGCCCGGACTGATCACGGACATGATGGGCTACAACACTTACCTGAGCAACAACCATTCCCCGCTACTGGGCGATAACTGGGTTGGCGATCTCATCCTCGAATGCGAGGCAGCAATCGACAATCCGCAAGGCGAATTGCGTCTGGAATTGTCGCGTGGGATCGATCGCTTCCAGGCACGCTGGGATCTCAGCACCGGCACGTGCACGCTGGTGCGCATCTCCCAAGAGGGCGAGAAAGACATCGAGCAGACACTGGACAGCAAACCAACGGCGCTGAAAAAGAAGGGCAGTTATCGGCTGCGTTTCGCCAACGTCGATCAGCGCCTGGTGGTCTGGGTAGACGGCGATTTACCCTTCGACAATGGCGTCAGCTATGTCGCGCCGAGCGAGATGGGTCCGCGAGTGGAGAACGATCTGAAACGGCCGGCGAGCATTGGCGTCCGGGGCGCCGGCGTGGCGATAAACAAGCTGAAGCTGTTCCGCGATACTTATTACACCGTGGGTGGAATAGATCACGATCGGCCCAGCTTGGCCGATGTGAGTATCAATCCCACCGATCCGAGCACTTGGTCGGACTTGAGCCATCCGCCGTTGTTGACGTTGTATGTCCAACCGGATCATTTCCTGTGCCTGGGCGACAACAGCCCGGAAAGCTCCGACGGCCGCTCGTGGGGCGCGGTGCCGCGACGATTGCTGCTGGGCCGGGCACTTTTGGTCTACTATCCGTTTGGCCGAGCCGGGCGTATTCGCTAGCAGCCCCGCTCGCCCAGAGGAAGGAATCCCATGACGAGCGGCGAGATTACCATCCGCGTCCGCTACGCCGAGACCGATCGCATGGGGCTTTTGCACCATGCGAACTATCTGATCTTTTTCGAGCAAGGTCGCACCGAATTATTGCGCTCCCACGGTTTGTCTTACAAGGCTCTGGAAGATCAAGGCTTTCTGTTGGTGTTGACGAAGATCGAAGTGAAGTATCGTTGGCCGGCGCGCTATGACGACCTACTGACACTAAAAACGATCGTCACGCGCACTACTTCGGTGCGGATCGATCATCGCTATGAGCTGTACTGTGAGGGGCGGCTGCTGGCGGAAGGAGCGTCCACGTTGGCGTGCATCGATCGCGACGGCCGACCGCAAGCTCTCCCGGATTTCCTACGCGAACGCGAGGAGTGATCATGATTCGTAAGGGGATTGTCTGGCGTTGGGGATGCGAGATCGTCTTGGCGGCCGTGTTGCTCGGTGGCGGGTTGGGCTGCAATCCGGCCGGCACGACCGGCGGCGGAGCGCCGGCTACCACGAAACCGAACAAACAGCCGGATAACAAGGAACAACCGGGCAAACAGCCTAAGCCCGATGTCGGAAGATCGAATCCTTTCAGGGATTCACCCGTTCGAGCACTGAAGATTGTCTCTCCGCTCCAACTCGCGGCTTAGATCGTAAGCGAGAGGACTGACCGTGCGCCGCCGCTTGATCCAGACCGTGCTGCCCCTCGTCTTCTGCCTGGTTCCGGCTTTGGCGGCCTTTCTCATCGCTGCCGCTCTACCGGGACAGGCCCGGAATTTCTACCTGGAACGTCTTACAACGCTCGACGGCCTCATCCTGGGTCTGGGCTGCACCATCTTCGCGGTGCAAATGTTGCTTTCCTGGACGGCCCTGCAATGGCGCGGCCGAAGCTTCGACGAGCGCCCCGATCGCTGGTTGTCGAACCTTGCTCAGGCAGCCGAGTGGTTTCCGCTCCTGGGGTTGATTGGCACCGTCGCGGGTATTCTGCAAACGTTCAGCTCCATTAAGGGACCGACGCCCCCGGCGCAGATTATTCAGCTTTATGCACCGGCCATCACGGCAACTGGCAGCGGCTTGTTCATGGCCCTCATCAACATTCTCCCTAGTTGGGTCGTGCTGCTGGGTCGCGACATCATCCGCTCGCTCGGCGGCGAGTCGGCCTCCTCGGAAGACTATGAAGTTGCCGCCACGAAACGGGAAGTCTGACCATGATCGAGATGCCCCGGCGAAGCGTGACGCGATTTTTCATCCCGCTCATCGACGTGCTCACACTGTTGTTTTGCATTTTCCTCGTTCTGCCCCTGGCGAAGGATCCCTCCGATTCATCTGCCGATATGGCAGCGCTGGAAGAACGGCTGCGCCAGAAAGAAGAGGAACTAGAGCGCGTCCGCGAGTCCGGCCGCGACATGCCCAGGGAATTGCAGGACGAAATCGAGAAACTGCGCCAGGATAAGGTCAAGGCATTGCAAAAGCGATTGTCGGTGCGCGTCCTGGAGATCGATGGCGACTCTGGTAAATTATACTATCGCGATCCGGATCGTGTTCTCATTCGCGACGAAGCAGCGGCGTATGCCCTCATCGAAAGCGATCGACGCAAGCTGGGTCGAAAGGAACTGTATTACCTGATCTTGTACCCGCGGAACCGGGGTAGTGGTTATCCAACGGTCGCGCAGCGCGAGCGATACGACCGCTGGTTCTCGGGAGTGGCCTTGGGCTATGACATCCCTTATGATTCCGGTCGAGGATCCCAGCCATGACGACGGATGTGGTGGTCAAGAGTCTGGCGGTTGTCGGTGGGGGAGTGGGCGGCGGTCTCGGCTTGGGCTTGCTGGCGCAGCTGCTTATGAGGGCCACGATGGTCCGCAAGCCGCCACGTTGGTCCGTCCTGGTGGTTCGCCTCTTTGGAGCCATAATCTGTGGTTGGTTGGTCGCTCTATGGCTGTTCGGCGGCGGAGGGCCGGGCATTGGCGGCGCAGGCGGTTGGGGATTCGGAACCGGATCGGGCCAGGGAAATCGCAAACAGGAGACGGAACTCGGCAAGAAGAACAAGGACGGCAAAGAGAGCGAGATTACGAAACAGGTTTCTCCCCGCGAGTCGCTGCGTATCGAGGTGCTGGGGAAGGACGCTCTACCCGAACCCGACATAGTGGCCGAGCGATGGTATCGCATCGAGACAGGGGATGGGGAGCGGCTTGTGGCATTCGATGATGTAAAGGAAGAGATCGAGAAACGGCAACACGAGAACCCGCCGTTGCGCCGCATAGAGATCGTGCTTTACAAGGACAGTCCCGATGAGCGTGTGCCTATCGTCAGCCGGCTGCGGAGTTGGGCTGGCGACGTGAATGGGGGCAAGATGAAAGTGGACATCTCGCGCCGCGATACCAATGCGTCGAGGAAGTGAAGAAGTGAAAAACGATAAGTCCCTAGATACTTGGGTTTGACTCCATTTTTTCGGGACTTACAATAACAGATGAGGTCTCGCCAAGGATGGCGAGTTTGCGGAACGTAGGCGAAGAGGTGCGATCATGTGGTCCCCGAAACCCGACCATCCGTTGCGGCGGATGTTCGCCGGTCTCACCGAACAAACGTTCATCCACACACTCGGCGTCGCCGATCCACGACTCACCGATTATCTTTCCGAGATGCTGTCGCGGTTCATTCACATGGACGCCATCTATCGGCTTTCCAACGCGAAAGGAAAACGGCTGGAAGAAGTGGCCGAGATGATGATCGAGGCGGAGTCAATGCCGCCGCAAGGCCGCACACGCCGCGAAATCTATCGGCATATCGGCGATTTCACCTTGTTCTGGACCGGCGTTTATCCGGAGGCGCTCAACCGGCTTCGTTCGATCCTGTCGAAAGACCATTTCATCGACTACTGTTCGCAGGGCAAGCGCTCCTATTATGTGGCCAGTACCTTCGAGGAGCCGCCCTACGAAGAAGAGGCGCCGGTATTGCGCCGATTGAGTGAAGAGTTCGAGTTGTGCGCCTACGGATTGCGTGAAATCCGCCGTCAATGGGAGCGGCTTCCCGGCGAAGGGCCGCCTGGACCGCCGGTCCTCCATTAGGCGTCCTCGCTCGATCTTCGTGAGAGGACCTCATCCATGTCCCCTGGCTTCGTCCGCCGAGTTCTGCTGCCGATGCACGAAGCAATGCTGGGGCGATCCACTTTTTCCATTTTGCGTCAGCTCAACGCGCGGCCGAACCCAAGCAAGGAATGGCTGTATCAGGTCC
Organism: Gemmataceae bacterium; assembly: GCA_035653735.1. GTDB lineage: Bacteria > Planctomycetota > Planctomycetia > Gemmatales > Gemmataceae > JAJPHU01. Next base: position 58,191 of record DASRBG010000118.1, on the reverse strand, counting down.
AACGGCAGGGATTGGAACACATCCTCCAACATGTCGTCAATCAAATTCCCTACTGGCGCGATCGCTTGGAATGCCGCTTGAGGCCCGATTCGAAAGAGGACGTGGAGGCGTTGTTGGCTTCCGTGCCGGTCTTGACGCGGGCTGAGATCGGCCGCAATCGAGAAGCGATGCGCTGGCAGTTGGCCCCGGGCAAGATTTTGATGCACCGCTCCGGCGGGACAACCGACGACAACCTAACGTTTTACTGGGGCCGCGCTCGGCAGAGCTGGGACCGAGCGATGCGCTATCGCGGCCTGTCTCGGCACGGCATCTTTCCCGGCGATCGCGTCTTGCACGTCTGGCCGCGATATCCGGGCAAGCGTTGGCTCGACAAATTCAAGCTGGGATTGCGCGACTGGCGCGATTGGCTCACCAATGACGAGGTGATTGACCTTCGGCCGATGTCGCCGGAGAGACTCGATGCCGTCCTACATTTTTGCACGCGCTATCGTCCTGCCGTCCTCATCGGCTATCCGAGCTGGCTCACAGCCCTGGCCGAGCGAATTCGGGCCGCCCATCCGCGCTTTCGCTTGTCCACATTGCGGTTGATTCTGTGTACGGGAGAAGTGCTTTTTGCATTCCAGCGGCGGCTCATCGCAGAGACTTTCGGCGTCGGCGTGGCACAAGAGTACGGCTCGCAGGACTCCGGACTAATCGCGCATGAGGATACCTCCGGCATCCTTCGTTTGAACGCCGAGCAGATGGTGGTTGAGATCCTGCGCGACGGAGAGACTGCTGCCCCTGGCGAACTGGGCGAAGTGGTTATTACACACTTCTACACGGAGATCATGCCATTCATCCGGTACGCTACGGGCGATGTCGTGCGCCGGCCGTCATCGGATGAATCACTAGGAGGGCCATCGGGTCACCCTGTGTTCCCGCAGCCCGAAGGTCGAACCAGTGATGTTTTGGCGACCACGGCGGGAGAACCCTGTCCCATGCGGCCGGTTGTCGAGGCGCTCATCGAACACACCGGCATGCGTGAGTTCAGTCTTTATCAGCCGGAAGCGGATCACATCATCGTCCTCGTCATTGAAGGGAGCGATCAAGCGAGACGGGTGCGAGCAGATGCTGAGGACGTTCTTCGTTCCCTCCTGGGCACGGATTTGCAGCTGGAGTGGCGCCGGGGCAGGCGATTTGAGCCTTTCACCAGCGGCAAGCGGCGGTTCGTGTGCAGCCCAGTCGGGATGCGGCTTATCGCCCACGATAAGGAATCGGGGATGGCGCGGGCCCGCGCCTGGCCGCAAAGGTTGGAACAAGAATCCCTGAGCAAGTCGTGAGGTGGACGACGCTCTGCGGGAGCCGCGCGAACCGCTACACGGTCTCGAAATGCGCTGTATGATCGGGAGAGAGGGTTTGCGTCTTCACTTGCGCGTTCACCGAGCCTGGCACAATGCTGACTGGTACGATAGGGAGATCCTTTTTCATGGCGAAAGCCCCGGCCACGCACCGTTCGACGTTGCTGGTCTTCGCCGAGGACTGGGGCCGGCACGTCTCCAGCTGCCAACATTTGGTGCCGCACTTACTCGATCGCCACGACGTTTTCTGGATTAACACGATCGGCACACGACGGCCGAGGCTAAGCTTAGAAACGGCCCGGCGAGCGTTGGAAAAAGCGCAGCACTGGCTGCTTCGACGGATTGCGCCGGAGCCTTTACCGGCTCATCTGCGCGTCGTCAGTCCGGTCATGTGGCCGTATTTCAGCACCGCATTTGATCGCCGACTCAACCTCGCCCTCTTGCGGCGGCAACTTCTACCAATCGTCAACTCGCTGCCGGAGCCTCCCATTGCGATTACCAAAATCCCGATTGTCGCCGACCTGATGGGCGTTCTGCCCGTCAAGCACTGGGTTTATTATTGTGTGGACGATCTCAGCCAATGGCCGGGACTCGACCATCCCACCTTGCAGCGCATGGAGGAAGTCGTTGTCCAACGCGCGGACCGTCTCATCACCGTAAGCGAAGTATTGCAAGAGCGGATCGAGCGAATGGGTCGTAGTGTCCGCTTGCTTACTCACGGCGTCGATCTGGATTTCTGGCGTGCTGATCCGCTCAGCAGCCCACTCCCCGGTCTGACTGGGCTTGAGCGGCCATTTATTGTTTTCTGGGGCGTCATTGACCCGCGCATGGACATGACGTTCGTGCGGCGTCTGGCGATGGAACTGACTTGCGGCACTATCGTGCTGGCTGGTCCCGAAACCGACGTTAATCCGGCCCTTGTCTCCTGCCCGCGCATCATACGACTGGGATCCCTGCCGTTCCCGGATTTGCCGCGGCTGGGACGCGAGGCAGATGTGATTATCATGCCGTACATCGATCATCCCGTGACGCACGCCATGCAACCGCTCAAGTTGAAGGAGTATCTGGCCACCGGCAAACCGGTCGTCGTGCGCGATCTGCCGTCCACGCGCCCCTGGGCCGACTGTTTGGATCTGGCTGCCACACCGGAGGCGTTCGTGAGGGCCGTGGAGTTGCGTTTGAAGACCGGGTTACCCTCATCTCAGGCGAGCGCACGCACTCGATTGTCCAGTGAGAGCTGGTCTGAGAAAGCGCGAATCTTCGAGCGCTGGGTTCTTGAGAACTAGACGACTACTCCACCGGCGCTACGAAATCCGCCATCCACAGCTGCGAGGGCTGCCGGCCGTCGCGCGTCGAGGTCCACATGAGTCGCTTGCCATCGGGGCTGAAAACCGGTAACACATCGGCTCCCGGCGCGTAGGTCAGCCGTATTTTCTTACCGGTGTCCACGTTCATCCAATACAGATCGTAATTCGGCCGACCTGCCACCGCGTGGTTGGCGCCCGCGTAGACGATGTGCTTGCTGTCCTTATACCAATACGGCCCCCATTGCACCCAGTTGAGATCGTCCGTTAGCGCCCGCTCACCCGTGCCGTCGGCATTGATGACGTAGAGCTGCAAGTGATCCTTCTTCTTGCGATCGCTGCGGAAAATGACTCGCTTGCCGTCCGGCGAGAAGAACGGCCCGCCGTTGTAGCAGCCAGACGCGTGCGTCAGTTGACGAACGTTTTTGCCGTCTCTGTCCATGATGTACAGCTCCAGATTATCGGGACCGCTGCGATTGGAGCAGAACACGATGAACTTCCCGTCGGGCGAATAGCTGCCCTCGGCGTCGTAGCCGGGTGCATCCGTCAGGCGCCGCAACTCGCTGCCGTCCGGATTGGACTCGAAGATGTCCAAATACGGATCGAAGTCCCATTTGTAGCGACGCCGTTTGCCGGACTTGCGCTCGTCCTCGCGCTGGCGATACTCCTCGGCGTATTGTTTCTTCGCATCGGGATCGAGGTGGCTGCTGGCGAAGATGATCTTCTTGCCCTCCGGTGAGAAAAACGAGCAAGTGGTCTTGCCGATGCCGGGACTGACGCGACGGACGTGCTTGTTCTGGAGGTCCATGACGAAGATCTGATAAAACGGATTGCCGGTGGCTTTTTCCTCGGCTTGGAAGATAATGCTTTGGCCGTCGGGAGAGAAATAGCCCTCGCCAGCGCGGATGAAGTCTCTGGTGATTTGGCGAGTGTTTTTCAGATGAACGGACTCGGCCTTTTGCCAATCTTCCGGTTCGGCAGAGAAAAGGGACAAGAGCAGCCAAACGTGCATAGGTGTGCTCCTTTTGGAGGCGGGCTACTTGATCGCGACGGATAATTCCCTCACCATTATAGAGGAACGATGCAAACCCGAAACGGCGGACTTGTGGAGCGAAACACGAATGCCTACCTGGCCTTGTGGCCCATTGGCGGCGAGACCGCCGGGACCACCTCTGATCGACAACAACATTGTCTTCTACATCGTGGTTGCCGGCATCCTCTTGCTGTTGATGCTGCCCATGATCCTCTGGCTTCGCCGTCGCAGGTCTCCCCCCGTTGATCCGGAAGCGGCACTGATCGAAAACTTGGGCGATTACCCTCCTGCGGGACCAGGACCAAAGCGCTTGTTGCTCTACGGCCAGCCTTTGCGACTGCGTCTGGTGGTGTTGGCTCCGATGGGCAAGCGTGCGTTGCCCGCCGATGGCGCGATGGAGCCGCTGCTCGATCGCGTGGTGCCCGGCTTGGGCGACATTGCTCGGCAGGATCGGCCGAGTATCCGCGTCTGGCCCTCGCAATTGAGTCAACAGGGGTTCCCGCCGACCTTCTTCCGTCTCACCCATCGACCGGAGCAAGCGGGTAAGCCCTCGCCGTGGATTCTCGCAGCCGGACCCGTTCGCGCCGGAGGACAGCAGTTCCTTCTCGGTCTGGCTCTGTATGCTGATGCCCCGACGGAACAGGGCAACCTGGCTCTGCAAGTGAATCAATGGAGTCAGGTTTTCCGCGTCGGACCCAGAGTTTGAGCTGAACGGAAACGAACCTGGCGAGCTTGACGGTGTCTATCAGGCGGCACGCCAAGGCTGCCTGGCCTGCTTTGGAGAGATGCACCCATGGAGTCACCGATTCCCTGTTCCTTGTGCGGCCGGCCTTTTGATCGCCGGCAACTCACCAAGCACCATTGTCTGCCCCGACAAAAGGGCGGCACGCAAGAGCATGTGGAGCTGCTATGCCGGCAATGTCACGGCATGGTCCATGCCACGTACACCAATGTCACCCTGGCGAACGTGTATCCGACGATCGAACAATTACGGGTAGCACCGGAACTGGCCGGCTTCCTCCGTTGGGTCCGCAAGCAGCCACCCAGTCGCCGGACCCGCAATGAACCGCGCCGTCGCAAAATTTGACTTGATTCGTTCAATTGGGGAGGTATACATGTCATCCATCCCAGTCAAGCCAACGTTGGCTAACAACGAAACTCGGCTCTCTTTAACAGGGAGATCGCTCATGTCGCGATGGGAGACGATTCGCTTTTATTGCAAGTTGACATGGCTTGCCTTCTGCCTGCGGCCGCTGCCGCATTTTCGGCCGTCGTTGTACGGTGTTCCCGCGCGGAACTTTGCTACGCAAGACATATGATTTTCTCCACGGTTGCTCGCCTGAGTTCGCTTCATGGAATTGCGTCTTGATCGACTGTTGCCCAAGCTGCGCGACGACGCAGCGGCCATCCTCCAAGCCATCGACCGCGATCCGCTGTTGTTGAGGCGTCAGAGTGGCCCGCTCGTGCTGGCCAATGCGAGTCAATCCCTTTATACACCGCAACAGGAACATCAACTCTTCGCCAAGGGCATCGTCTACCGTCGGGACCCCTACCGTGTCGCCTCGCTGCCGCTCGTCAAAATCTACAATCTGGGCGAGCGCGATGTCACCGTCACCGATTTGGCTGCACTGACGGTCGAATCGAACGTGCGACTTCATTTTCTGCGAAAAATCGACGGCTCGCTGATTCAAGTGTTCCGTCATGATGGCCGCATCTGGTTCACGACGCGCGGCATGATCGAGGGGGCCAGTCTTCGATCCAACCGGGAAAACGGCGAAGATGCTTCGGATTTCGACTACATCGGCACGGCTCGCCGCATCGCCGTTGAGCGCTATCCGAGTTTGCTCGATGCACCTGAATTGCTCCACGGCCGCACCCTGATTTTTGAATTGATTCATCCGTTAGCCAAAAAAGTTACGAATTACGGCGAACGCAGTGATTTGGTTTTGCTGAGCTGTTTCGATGTGCGCCGCCTGAGCTACGCTACCTTCCAAGAGGTTGCCGCGATAGCCGAGTCGCTCGGCCTGACTGTGGTGGATGCGCTTTCGCCGGGCGGAGCGACATTGGCGGAGCAGATCGAGGAATTGCTGGCGGCCTTGTCCGGCACCGATCAGGAAGGCTACGTGCTTCAATTCGAGAATGCGAAGGAGGTAATCTACCGCGTCAAAGTGAAGTCGCCGGACTATCTTCGCCGGATGCGCGCGATGGCCGAATGCACTTACGAAGCCCTTTCCGCTCTTATGGACGACAATCCGCATCTCACAAGTTGGCAAGAGGTCGAAGCGCTTTTGCGTGCGCGGGGCCGGGAGGCAATGCCGGAAGAAGTGCTGGCCTTTTATCGCCCGCACTATGAACGTTTCACCACCTACCTCGCCGATTGCGAGCGTTTGCGGCAATGGGCGATGCTGCGACTTGACGAACTCGATCGCCAACTCGGCGGTCGTCATGCACAGGATCCAATCGCCTATCGCAAACACTTCGCTGCCTTGGCGACACGCTATCCTCATTCCATGCTGGTGTTCGCGGCGTTGGATGGCCGGCTCGACCGCGAACGAATCCGCAGGCTCATTCGCGATCCCAAACAGGCGCGACAAGCATTGCTCGATCTTGGCTTGATTTGAGTGATACTTCGAGCCGAGCACTCAATGGATGAAGAGCCGCGACCGTAAAGGAGCGGTGAGAAAAACCGCTCCTTTACGGTCGCGGCTCTTCGCGCTGCTGAACTTGTTGCAATCGCAGATTTTTTCGTCGATCCCCGCCTCTGCCGCGTTATATCTCTATGGAGGGCGAGAGAGTACACACGAGCACGGCGGGCATGGAACCGGATGTAGAGTGGCGGAACGGCAGTCCGGCAGCCTTCGAGATGCTGGTGCGCCGCTGGCAACTGCCCGTGGCCCGTTTCCTCTTCCATCTCGTCGGCCGTGAAGAGCTTGTTGCCGATCTGTGCCAGGAAGTTTTCCTGCGCGTCTACGAGCACCGCTCGCGCTATCGGGAAACTGGGAATTTCTCGGCCTGGTTGTATCGCATCGCACTCAACGTGGCCCGCGATGCCAAGCGACGAAACAGCAAGGTGCCTCACCGTCTCGACGATGTCGAGCCGACTGACACCGCGCTGTCTCCTCACGCGGCCTGTGAACAGGCCGAACGCGGCCGACTCGTCGTACAGACCGTCGCCGACCTGCCCGAACCGCTCCGTGTCGTCCTTGTCCTCCGCCATTATGAGGAAATGAGCTTCGAGCAAATCGCCCGGATGCTCGGCGAGCCGGCCAGCACGATCAAGTCGCGTTTCAGTGCCGCGCTACGCCGTTTGCGCGATCGCCTGCGGCCCCTGTGCGATAACCCGACGGAGACTGAACCATGAAGTGCACCGATGTCCGGATCGCCCTGCCCCTACTGATCTATGGCGAGCAAAGTGCCGACGACGCCGCTCTAAAGGAGCACCTCGCAAATTGCGCCGATTGTCGCCGTGAGCATGAGGCTCTCATAGGTGTTCGCCGTTTGCTGACTGGTGCACCGGTTCCGAACGTTACCGTGGATGTGTCCGAAATCCAGCGATCGTTGGCCGAGCGACAGATACGGACAGGGCGGAACTGGCGACGTGTCGCTCTGGGAATGGGCGGCATTGCGGCCGTGCTCTTACTCGCTCTCGGCCTTCGCCTAGAGGTTCGGCTCGATGCGAATCAACTCGTCGTGCGCTGGGGCGATCCCCCCGTGGATCCGGCTTTCCAGCCTGACACTACGCCTCCAGAGCGTCAGGCTGGAAAGCCGGACCTACGAGAGGATTTGCACATCCTTAGCGATTTAATCCACGCACTGAAGCAGGATGCCGACGAACGCGACCAGCGCTTTACGGAACGACTCGACCGTCTCCAACAACATGTCCACGCCCTCCAGTCGCAGTCGGACACGCGCTGGGACACGACCGAAAAAGATGTGGCCGCTCTTTACCTTCTGACACGCAAAGGAGAGTAACCATGATTGCAAGATGTCTTGTGTTGGTCCTGGCGGCTGTGATTTGCACACCGGACCTTGCACGCGCGCAACACGGACCGAACCCGCCAGGCCCGATACTCGTGGATGCGTCCGACCTCTATAAGACGCATGAAAAACAAATGTATGAAGACATCGAAATTTTTCGACGCATCTTGGATCGTAAGCTGCAACCGCTCTATCCGACGGAGACCTCTTTTCCATTCGGAATGCTCGGCATGCAAGGCGGGATGATGGGCATGCAAGGGGGCATGGGGAGTATGATGCCGGGAATGCCTGGTATGCAAGGGGGAATGGGGGGCGGGATGGGCATGGCAGGCGGGATGATGCCTGTTGTCATTCCCATGCGATCGTTAGAGGGCGTCTACCTGAAGGGGCAAGGCGTTGTCTACACCGCCACGCTGTCCTCGCTGAATCCGCCATCGAAGACCGCGAAAACCGAGACGCTCAAGCCGGTCAGCGAATGGGAGAGCGTTCGCAGGCAAGTCCGCAATGAGAAGGATGAGCTGAAAAAGGTCGAAGTTACCGAACCGCCGTCGTTGAGTGATGTCATGCTGAAATTGCTGGCCGAGAACGGACACCACTTTTCGTGGCTCAACCCGGATGAAAGTTTAACCATCGTTCTCACCGTCCATGAGCCGGCTCAGCGCTCATCGCCTCGGAAGTCCTCCGGCGGAAGGCAAGGAGGATCGGCCAAATCGGCGTCGAAATCTTCCCCTGCAAGCAGCGGCAACGCGGATGCCGAAGAAGCGATTCGCAATCTCGAGCTACTGGGCGAACTGCATCTCAAACAAGGGAAATACGAAGAGGCGATTGCGGTATTTCAAAGAATCCTCGGGCATGCCGACAGTCCGAAACGGCAGGCGGAGATGCTGCGCAAGCTGGCTCAATGCCATCTCATGCAGGGACAGGATGAGAAAGCTCGCAACGAGCTGGATAAGGCCATCCTGATTTTGAAAAAGGAAACGGAAGCCAAAGAAAAACCGGCCGCCTCCGACAAGCCGGCCCCCGCGCTCCCTGCCAAGTTAATCATCTCGATGAAGAGGAGGATGCTCGACTACATAAAAGCGGGCAGAACCTCCTTCGACGACTTCCGCCGCGAGGCTCATGTGGAAACGCTTCGATTCGGCGAGCGATGATTCGCCTCCGAGCCAGAAGCGTTAGCGGAGCGCCTTCGCTGACGCTTCTGGCTCGGATACCAAAGAATTCTGGCGAATTCTCAGTGGCCGTCTCGGATCGCTTTGCTGTATCATTTCCTTCGGACTCGCTTCTTCACACCTGGTCCGGTGCAGCTGTAGGCTCCGGGAGTCACACGTTGCTTCGATTGCTGTGATCGGCGCGTCCAGGCCCCACGCAGGTCTTCCTCGGTTGGAAGCCCTCCACCTGCCGCGCGGCGCTCGATCCATCCTCAACCCATTCGGAGGAAACATGCGCGACTTCTTCTTGCCCGACCATCCTCAAGATCCTGCCGAGGGCTTGACCCGCCGTGACTTCGCTCGGCTGGCTGCGCTCCTGGCGGCGGGCGCGACCCTGCCGTTTTACAACGAATTCACGCTTGCCCAGGACATCAAGGCCATTGCCAACATCCCACCCGATGCCGTCAAGCTCAACGCCAATGAGAACCCGCTCGGTCCGTGCGCCGAAGCCCTGGAGACCATCCGCAAGATCGCTCCCAATACAGGCCGTTATCTCTTCCGCGAAACCTTCGAATTCGTGGAAACGATGGCCGCCTCCGAGGGGCTTTCCACGAACTACGTTTTGCCCTCGGCCGGCTCCAGCGATCCTCTCCATCGAGCCGTCCTTGCCTTCACCTCGCCCAGCCGGCCCTTAATAACCGCCGAGCCAGGCTACGAGGCACCCCAAGGGGCCGCCCGCTTCAACAAAGCCAAGATCATCAAGGTTCCTCTCCGCAAGGACTACTCCCACGACGCCAAGGAAATGGCTACGGCTCACCCCGATGCCGGCCTAATCTTCGTCTGCAATCCCAACAACCCGACCGGCACTGTCACTCGTAAGGAAGACATCGACGCCATTGTCGCCAACAAGCCGAAGGGATGCGTCGTCCTCGTCGATGAGGCCTACATTCACTTCTCGGACTCCGCAAGGTCGGCAACCGACCTGGTGTTGGCCGGCAAGGACGTGATTGTCCTGCGAACCTTCTCCAAGCTCTACGGGATGGCGGGACTCCGCGCCGGGGCCGCATTGGGTCGACCGGACTTGCTCGAAAAGATGCGTGCCCTCGCCGGGCTGAACTTCCTGCCTGCCACCGCCATGGTCGCGGCCACAGCCAGCCTCAAGAACAAGGGGCTGGTCGCCCAGCGTCGCCAGTCGCTCGCGGAGGTCCGGAAGGATCTCTTCGCGTGGTTGGATCGCAAGGGCTATTCCTACATCCCTTCCGAGGCCAACATGGTCCTTATCGATAGCAAGCGGCCCGGCCGCGAAACCGCCAAGACGATGCTCCAACACAAGGTCGCCATCGGCCGCTCCTGGGCGGCGCTGCCCACTCATGTGCGCGTGACAATTGGTACCGCTGCAGAGATGGAGAAATTCAAGGCTGCCTTCGAGCGCGCCGTGCATGCATGAAGCCGCATCTTCCGAGCCTGAAGCGTTAGCGAAGGCTGCCTTCGCTTTGGCTTCAGGCTCGGAAGCCCTACCTCTCGACGGACTTCTTCCGAACTGCGATGGATTCGAGCAATTGAAGCGCCACCCGACGGGGGGAATTTCCCTCGACATCAACCTGCCGATTGGCTTCCTGCATTACAGCATCACTAATGGCGCCTCCGTCGCGGACGAGCGGCATCAGCGCTTCCGCAAATCCCGGTTTGGCGACTGCCTCCGCGGAGGCCAACAGAATGGCATCGTAAGAAGGAAGGACGTGCAGGTCATCTTGTAACAGGACCAGGCCATACTTTTCGATGCGTCCGTCGCTGGTATACGCCACGATCACGTCCACCTGATCATCCCGCACGGCGCCGTACATAAGCGTGGGATCTGCTTCTTTTTTCTCTCGGAATCGCAGTTGATATCTCTCGCGAAGTTGTCGCCATTCCAGCCGGCGAAAGAACTGAAGATCGCCCGCAACCGAGACTGAGAGGCGTCGTGATTGCTCCGCCAGCCTGCTCACCGTCCATTGGCTTCGCTCTGTACCCAGCAACGCCTCGGCCCTCTGGGGTTTCATGGCCAGCGCATAGGCATTCTCGAAACCCAGCTCGCCAAGACAGATCACGCCGTAGCGCTCCCGCAAAAAATGGCGAACCTTCGCGCGGAGGATCGAGCGTTCGGCCGATTCCTTCTCCTTCATCAACACCGTCCAAATGTTGCCCGTGTAATTGATGCAGCAATCGATCTGATTGCCTCGAAGGGCGAGGAACTGAACTCCCTCGGCCATCCCCTTGCGTTGGTTCACCGTGAAACCGGCCGATCGCAACTGCTCCTTCATCACCTCGGTGAGAATGTGTTGCTCCGTGAATGGCGCTCCTGCCACATATTCCGGAGTCGGACTAAAGAGCTTGCTTACCGGACCCCATAGTCCAGCGCCCAGCAGGAACAACAAACCGAGAGCGCCCAGCCATGCCAGCCGTTGATCGCGCCGCTGGGCCGCCAGTTCAAAAAGGCGGACTAGCTGATCCATCACGATCGCCAGGACAGCGGCAAGAACGCAACCGAACACGGTGGCCACGTAATCGCTGGTCTCCAGCCCGCCAAAGATGTAGTTGCCCAAACTCGTGCCGCCGACCGGAGTGACCAGCGTGGCCGTACCAACCACCAGGACCGTGGCAGTTCGGACGCCGCCGATGATCACGGGAGCCGCCAGAGGCAGTTGCACCTTTCGCAGAAGCTCGCGGTCGCTCATGCCCAGGCCCCGACCCGCTTCGATAAGGATGGGGTCCACTCCCCGAAGGCCGACGACCGTGTTCGCCAGAATCGGCAGAATGCTGTACAAGATCAGCGCCACGAAGGCCGGCCAGAATCCCGTCCGGCCGCCCAAGAGTGGAACCATCAACACCAAGAGTGCCAGGCTCGGCACCGTCTGGATCACCGCCGCGATGCCCTGGGCCAGTTCCGCCAATTTCGGACGCCGGCTGACCGCGATTCCCAGCGGCACGCTCAATACCAAACCCACAACCAGAGCGCTGAGCGAGAGCAACATATGCCCGCCCAGGTAGTCGGGCAAATCGCGAAGACTCTCGATCAGTTGCTCACTCACGACGATCCTCCCTTCGGTCCGCCCGCGACAAGGGACTCCAGTTGGTCGGCCTGGCGCTTCGGGCTGGACATGAGGGAACCCACGAAATCATCGCTCGGGTTGGCAAGCAGTTCATGAGGCGTTCCCAACTGGAGTAGCCGGCCTGCATTCATGACTGCAATCAGGTCGGCCGAGAGCAATGCCTCGGTGATGTCGTGCGTCACCATCACGGCAGTCAGCCCCAATTGCCGGCGGAGTTGAAGAAATTCACTCCGCAGCTCATCACGCGTCACCGGGTCGAGGGCGCCGAACGGCTCGTCCAGCAGCATCACCCTTGGCCCTGCCGCCAGGGCACGAGCAAAGCCGACGCGCTGCTGCTGGCCGCCCGAAAGCTGCCGAGGCATCCGGGAGCGGAACTCCTCCGGCGGCAGGTGGACCAAGCGCAGCAGTTCATCGATTCGCTTCTCGATGCGCTCGACGGGCCAGTCGAGCAATCGGGGAACCACGGAGATGTTCTCGGCCACGCTCATGTGCGGGAAAAGGGCGCTCCCCTGAAGTACATAGCCGATGCCGCGCCGCAGTTGCACGGGATCCACGGAGAGAACATCCCGGCCGTCAACCTCGATTCGCCCTGAGGTCGGCTCGACCAGCCGATTAATCATCTTTAGTGTGGTGGTTTTGCCGCAGCCCGACCCGCCCAGCAGCACAAGCATCTTCCCGGCAGGGACTTCCAGGCTGACGTTGCAAACCGCGACGTGGCCCGTGTCATACGTTTTACTGACCTGCTTGAGCACGATCATGGGGAAGGCTCCGGCTGCCCATTTCGGGTGAGGGCTTCAAAGACCAGCCGTTCAAAATGCTGGATGCCTTTTTCGTGCCGGATCATGAGTTTGCCCTGAGTGTAGAAGCCGGAGTTCAGTCCACGCTGCACCGACTCGCAGAGGATGATGTCTTCTTGCTGGACCTGATCGATGAATGCCACCATCGTTTCCGCCTCCGGCATCCCATCCTCGAAGTAAAAGTCATAGATCGCCAGTGTGCGATCCGGCGCGACAGGGAGGATGATATTCGTTGAGGCGTTCCCGCGACCCGGATAAAGGTTAATCATGAAATTGGGCCAGAGGTAATTGTAGATGCCTTCCTGTCCGCCATCTTCCTTCAAGAAACAGGTGTTACCCGCGCACGCCTTCGCCGACGCTTTCAGCGGCCCCCGCTGAGTGGAGAAGTAGCGATGGGGAATAATCGTGTATTCGTTCAGGTCGATTAGATTTGCGAAGCCCTTGTGTGCGACGGCGCAGTGATAACATTCAAGAAAATTCTCGACAACGATTTTCCAGTTGGCTTTCATGTCATAAATGCGGCGCTCGCGAAATTGGAGCGTTGTCAACGGCGAGGACGATGCCGTGAGGATGCGCGGAAGCTCGCCAATCGTCTCCTTCCAACTCGGAGCTTGCGGATCGGGTTTTACAAAGACGAACGACCCCAACACGGCAACACACACCGGCGTCAGCGGATAATCCTCCTTCCGAAAACACGCCTCGTCGTCGGAGCCTGGCGCCGCGCGTAGTCGGCCGTCCAGTCCCCAGGTCCAGGCGTGGTAGTGGCACTGGAGCGTATTGCGGTTGCCGCTACTGCCCTCCCGGATGATCTCGGCCCCTCGATGCCGACAGACGTTAACGAAGGCCGCGATCTCATTGCTTGCGTTTCGCACCACGACCACAGGTACATTCCCCACGCGACACGCAAGATAATCTCCCGGCTGGGCCACTTCGTCGATGCGGCAGGCGTACTGCCAGTAGTGGCTGAAGATGGACCGCATTTCCTGAGCGAATTTCGATTCGGATGTGTACCATGAAGCCGGCAACGTCGCGCCGGCCTTCAGGCTCTCGCTCAGCGCATGGAGTTCCACATCCGGGGTCATCCTTGCCTCCATTTCTCTTCCTCCCATTGGGTTCGTAACGCGGCTCAAGAATCGAGCGCCATGAAAAGGGTGTTGAGTCCCTCTGCCAGCGCCGGATGGGCAAAGGTGGCGTCGCGCAGGGCTGTGTAGGGCAGCCGGCCCATCATGGCGATTTGCACCATCGACATGATCTCACCTCCTTCCAGACCGAAGACCGTGCAGCCGAGGATTTGCTGGTTATCCGCATCGACGATGGCCTTGACCATGCCGCGCGATTCGTCTGTCTCCAGGGCGCGGGCCACCCAGGTCATCGGCATTTTCGCGACCTTGATGTTCCGGCCTTCCCGCCGGGCCTCGGACTCGTGCAGCCCGATGTGGCCGAGCTGCGGGTCAATGTACACTGTGTAGGGCACCATGCGTCCGGTGGTGACGGCGTTGCCTCCCTTGAGCAGGTTGGTCGCCAGGATGCGGTAATCGTCGTAGGAAATATGGGTGAAAGCCGGCCCGCCCTTGACGTCGCCGAGCGCGTAGACGCCCTGCACGCCGGTTTCCAGCCGCTCGTTGACGCGGACATAGCCGTGCCCATCCACGGCGATGCCGGCGCGATCGAGGCCGAGGCGCTCGGTGTTTGGTACACGGCCGGCGGCAACGAGCAAATGCGAGCCGGCCAGCGTCCGCTGCCCACCCTCATGGCCGATCGTCAGACGGACCCCGCCGCCCTCCCTCGGCTCGACGCGCTCGGTAACTGCCGACACGAGGACATCGATCCCATCTTCGCGGAGGACCTTCACGACCGCCTCGGCGACATCGGCATCCTCGTGCGGCAGGAGTTGTTCGTTGCGCTGCACGATCGTCACGGCGCTGCCGAAACGTCGGAACATCTGGGCAAATTCCAGCCCGACGTAGCCGCCGCCGAGGACGAGCAGGTGGCTTGGAACCTCCTCTAGCTCCATGATGGATGTGGAATCGAGAAAATGCACTTGATCGAGTCCGGGCAGCGCCGGCACCGACGGCCGGCAACCCGTATTGATGAAGATCTTCCCAGCGCCAAGGCGGCGCACGCCCCCGTCGTTTAAAGCGACCTCGACCTCGTGCGGTCCCGCAAAGCGGCCCTCGCCGAAAATCAGGGTGAGGCGCTGGGTATTTTCGAGCTTTTTCTGGCTGCCGGAGCGAAAGCTCTCGACCAGGGCGCGCTTTCGTTCGCGGACTTTAGCGAGATCGACTTTAATCGGTCCCGTCTTAACGCCGAAGTCGCTGCCCCGGCGGGCAAGGTAAGCGACACGAGCGCTGGCGACCATCGTCTTGGTAGGTGTGCAGCCGACGTTGACGCAGGTGCCTCCGACGGCCTCTCGTTCGATCACCGCCGTATTCCAGCCGGCGCGGGCCAGTGCCGAGGCGAGGGGTTTGCCTCCCTGCCCGGTGCCGAGGACGATCGCATCGAAGTATTCCGCGGTTTCGAACGACATGGCATTCTCTCCTGGGAGATGTAGAAATCGTGCCTCGCAGACCGCGAGGTTCGTTGTACCTGGGAAGTCGATAGCCGGAAAGAGACGAGATGCGGATCGGGATTCAGAAGCGCAGTTATCTCGGCGTCGTTTTGTTACGAGTCAGGATAATTCAATGACCCCGAGGGGATTCGAACCCCTGTCGCGGCCGTGAAAGGGCCGTGTCCTGGGCCTCTAGACGACGGGGCCACGTCGCCGAGCATCGACAACAACCGTATCGTAGGGAGCCTGGCGCGCGCCGTCAAGTTGAGCGCCGGCATCCGTATCTCGCGCTTCCGCCTTGACGGACAGACCCTCGATGTGGTGATGTTTACTCGATAGGTCTTCCCAACAAAAAAACAGGATTATCAAGCGTTGAGGGAACCATGAAGCAAGACAGCGAGACGCGGACCATTGAGAAAGACCTTGTCTGGTTGAAGAACGACGATCCCGAAATCTATCACCTTCTTCACGCGCTCGACGGCGATCTGGATGCGCTGCGCTGGCTGAAACATCACGGCGACGGGCTGTTCTTGTTCGTCGAGGCGCTCACGGGCGCCAAGGAAGCCGTGGACACGTTGCAGGCTCGGCCGAGCGACAAACTGGTCGATCTGTTCGACACGATAGCGCATTGCGACGTGGAGGAATGGCTGAGCGAGAATCAACCCGAGTTGCACGCTCTGTTCGCCTACGTACGCGGCGACGATGCCCCCCTGAAAGCCATGAAGAACAAGAAGGCCGCCTTCAAGCGCGTTGCGGAGATCGTGCGCGAAAAATACCGAGATTATCACGAGGAGGACGCCGACGGCTTGGCGTCGGTGGACGGCTTGGCGGCGCCGCCCGAAGGAGCCGCCGCCGATGTGGGATGTCTCATCGGCGAAATGCACCTAAACCATCAGGAGTTTCACAAGGCCATCGAAGCGTTCAGCCGCGCCATCGCCATTGATCCGACCCCCGACGCCCACGCCGGCCGCGCCCGCGCCTATCGTGCATTGGCCGCGCTCGACGATCACGCCGCTGCTGAATTACGCGAGAGAAAGTAACGGCCAGCGGGACGCGTGACGCTCCGCGCGAAAAAAAGGAGAGGTTGTGCCATCCTTACCATGGCATTACCCACCTCCTTAACACTACTTCCTCATTGCGGCAAGTCGTTTCCGAGCCTGAAGCGTTAGCGAAGACCGCCTTCGCTTACGCTTTGGGTTGGTTTGAACCTGCTCTTGACTTCCACCATTACACTGATTAGTGTAATCCCTATCCAAGGAGACGCATGCCATGCCTTCGACCAAGACTGACCCGACAAGGAAGATCAGCGCGGCCCGCTGTGCGAGCGCTCTCTCGAACGCAGACGCGCTTCTCGCGCCCGGCCGGGCCGTGGAGCTGATGGCCCTGTTTAAGGTGCTGGCCAACGATACGCGCTTGCGGCTGCTTCACGCCCTTGCCACGAACGGCGAGCTGTGCGTGACCAGCTTGGCCGATGTTCTCGGTATGAAGCCGCAGGCTGTTTCCAATCAACTGCAGCGCCTTCTTGATCGAGGCATCCTGGCTTCGCGGCGGCAGGGGAACAACGTCTATTATCGCATCATCAACTCGTGCGTGACCGATTTGCTCGACCGCGGGTTGTGCTTGGTGGAAAAGAGCTGCGATGAAGCATAACGGAGTGATCGCCCTATCCGGTTTCAAGGAAGAAAGGGAGAAGAGAATGAGGCGGGTAATTCTTGGCCTTGGCATGGCCGCGGCCTTGTTGGTATCGCGTGCGGCATCGGCACAGGACGCCGCCTCCGTTGCGGCAGCGGCGGGACGCGAGGGCAAGTACGTCTTCGTGTTGTTTCACAAGGAAGAGGACGAAAACACGCGAGCCGTGCGGCGAACGTTGCAAACGGCGCTCGCCAAGCGGCAGGGGCAGGCAAAGTCTGTCGAAGTGCGCGTCGGTGATCCGGTTGAGAAGGTGATGGTGGACCGCTACGGCGTTGCTCGTTCGCCGATGCCCTTGGTTCTCGCCATCGCACCCAATGGCGCGGTGACGGGCGGGTTTGCCGTCAAATTGACCTAAGAGAGTGTGGCGCAGGCTTTCGTCAGTCCCGGACAAGCGGCGTGTATGAAATGGGTTCAGGCGCGCAAGTTGGTCGTGGTGTGCGCGCTGCCCGCAAACGGCGCAATCCCCGAGGGAGTGCGCGACTTCAAGGCCGATGCCCGCTATGGTCCGGCGACGGAAATCGTGAGCCTACGCAACGATGATGCGGCAGAGTCCCGCTTCCTCAAATTGCTCCAAATCAACCCCGGTACCGCGACTCCTGTAACCGCGCTGCTGGCTCCGCCCGGCCGATTGCTCGCTACGTTTCCCGGCGCGGTGACGAAACAGCAGCTCCTGGAGCGTGTTACGTCGCCCCAGGGCTGTTGACTCGGCGGCAAATGCTGTCCGGGCGGACAGTGTGGGAAGGAGTAGGAAGCAGATCCAGGCGGCACTACGCCGTGGTCCGCCGGGGATGGTCAAGGAGGATGGAACGATGAGATTGTGGACTATGGTCGGCAAGGAGCTGCGCGAGCGGCCGGTGCCGATGGCAACGTGCGGGTTGGCGATCGTGTTGAGTGTGACCGCACTTGTCGCCGTTCGCACCGTGACCGTGTTCTCGGAGCGTGCCGTGGCCCGCGACCTGGATGCGCTGGGAGCGAATGTGTTGGTGTTGCCACGCGGCGTGACTTTGCAAGATTACTACGCCGCAGACATGCACGGCGAAACGCTGCCCGAAGAGTACGTCGAGCGGTTGACGCTCTCGGGGCTGGAGGGCGTGGATGATCTCTCGCCCCGGTTATGCGTATCCGTCCTGGTGGCGGGCCAGTCGGTGACGCTAACCGGCATCTTGCCGCGTAGCGAGTTTCAGGCCAAGGCCGCCTGGGGCGGAGCCGGGATTTTCGCTCGGCCGGCAGGCTGCGGCGCCGAAGCCGATCTGCCCATCGGACAAGCCAATGATCCCGTGGTACTGGCACGCAAGCGGATCATCGAGGAATTGGCCGAGCATGACGCGTTGATCGGAGCTGAGGCGGCGGCACGAGCGGCGGTGAACGAGGGAGATGCCATCGAGTTGCTCGGTGAGAAATTCACGATACGGGCGATCCTTCCTTGCACCGGCACGGTGGATGATGCCCGTATCTTCGCGCATCTGCACACGGTTCAGCGCCTGGCCGGGAAGGGCGAGGTCGTAAATGCCATCGAGGTTATCGGCTGCTGCAAGCAGATCGCCGCCGGGCTGGTTGAGAAAATCGCCGCGGTGTTGCCCGAAGCGCGCGTTGTCACCATCGCGCAAGTGGTGAAAACGCAGCAAAACATCAACCGCACGATGGGCAATTTGTCGCTGGCTTTCCTTGCTCTGCTCTTGGCAGTCGGTGGTGCTGCCACCGCCGGGGCGATGTATGGCAACGTCTCCGAACGGCGGCGCGAGGTCGGGACGTTGATGGCTTTGGGCGCGACGCCGGGTGTGGTGTTGCGGCTGTTTCTGGGTAAAGCGCTGGTGCTGGGTTTACTCGGCGGACTGGGCGGCGGGCTGTTGGGAAGCGTCGTGGCCATATGGCTGGGTCCGGTGTTGGCGAACGTGGTGGTGCGTCCGTTGCCTTCATTGGTAGCCTGTGCGGTCGGCGTGGCCGTGGCGATGGCGCTTGTGGCGAGCCTGTGGCCGGCCTGGCGAGCAGCCCGCCTCGATCCGTGTGTCTGTTTTCAGGAGGTATGACCATGCTGCGACTCGACAACATCCGCAAGAGTTACGCGGGGCGAGGGCGGGTCGTGGAGGCGCTGCGGCCGACGACGCTCGACATGGCCGCCGGCGAATTCGTCGCCGTGGTCGGTCCCTCCGGCAGCGGCAAGACAACGCTGCTGTCGATCGTGGGCGGCATGCTCGCTCCTGATGACGGCAAAGTCTGGCTGGAAGGACAATCGCTCTATGATCTGCAGCTACGTGAGCGAACGCGGCTACGGCGGGAGCGTATCGGCTTCGTGTTCCAGAGCTTCAACCTCGTTTCGTATTTGTCGGCAGTGGAGAATGTGCAGCTACCGCTCTATCTGGCGGGTGTTGCGCCGCGGACGCAAAGGCAGAGGGCTGTGCATCTGTTGGAACGTCTCGGCTTGGGTGATCGCCTCGGCCATCGTCCGGTGCATCTGAGCGTCGGGCAGCAGCAGCGCGTGGCCCTGGCCCGTACCTTGGCCAACGATCCCGCCCTGATTCTCGCGGACGAACCGACAGGCAATCTCGACCCGGACATGCGAGGGCAAGTGCTGGACCTGCTGGGAGAATTTCAACGCGAAGGGCGCACCATTGTCATGGTCACGCACGATCCGGCGGCAGCAGCGCGGGCAGATCGAATCCTGAGATTGGTCGATGGCATCATCGGAGCCTTTGATTCGGGGGCGAAGCCTGCCCCTGCCGCGTGAAGATTCGCGCATCAAAATGAAACGGTGTATTCCATCCCTGAGAGGAGCTGTCTCGATGCGATCCTACGTGAAACCCCTCATTCTCTTATACGTGCTTGTCCTCGTCGGCTGGCCGTTAGTCGCTTCAAGCGAGGAGCCGGCAAAGACCGACCTAGACCCGAATCTGCCATACCACGCCAGGCGCTCAAACCCCGTGACATATGATGTCGATTTCGCGGTTGCCATCACCGCCCCTTACCACGCCAAGAAACTCAAGGTCTGGCTGGCCTTACCGCAGACGGATACCGTGCAGGAGGTTGAGGAAGGCGGTATCACCACATTTCCAATGAAGGTCTCGCCAAAGATCTCCAGTGAAAAGACCTTCGGTAATCAGTTCGCCTACTTCGAGTTCGACCATCCCGAGGGCGGTCAACTCATCCGCCATAAGTTCAAGATCAAAGTCTGGGAGCTGTTTTGGGACATTGACCCGGCGAAAGTCGTTCAGGTGGCCCGGTGGCCGGCCGGCTTCGACCGCTACTTGAAGTCGGACAAGACGGTGCGCGTGGACGACCGTTTCCAATTGCTCGCGAAGGAAATCGTGCCCGAGCAGAAGAACCCCGCCGATGATCTGGCCGCGGTCATGGACTGGCTTGACCAGCACATGACCTACGACCACTCGCAGGCTTCGCTGCGAGCAAGTTCGGAACACGCTCTCACGAAGAAGACCGGGCATTGCAGCGACTACCACGGACTGTGCGCTGCATTCGGCCGCGCTCTGGGCTTTCCGACGCGAATAACCTATGGCATTAACACCTTCGCCAAGAATTCGCCGTCGCATTGCAAGATCGAGGCTTACCTGCCGCCCTACGGCTGGGTCAGTTTCGATGTCTCCGAGACGCAAAACCTGGTCAACAACATCAAGAAGGCGAAGTCGTTAAGCGAACAAGAGAAAACGAATTTGGTTCGGGCGGCCACCCAACGACTGCGGCGCGGTTTCCGCGATAACACGTGGTATCTCCAGACGCGAGGGACCGACTACGAGTTGTCGCCGCCGGCGAGCACGCGCGTCCCGGTTGTCCGCACTCTCTATGCGGAAGCGGACGGTGTCGCCTTGCCAGACCCCGATCCGGCAAACCCTAGGAAGCACGAGTTTGCCTGGATGACTCTCCATCAGTTCACACCCGACCGAGCAGTGAGCTATCCGTTCAAGGAGTGGAACAGTCTGGTGGATTCCAAAGATGCCAGGTAGCGTTCTTCGGTTAGCCGCGACGCGCAAAGGAGCGCGGTGGGACCGGCGTCTCGCCGGTCGAAAGAGTAAGAAAAAATGGGAACCACGACACCCCAATTATGTGATGGGAACAGCTGCCTGGACCTCGCCCTCCGCCACGCTTATTACTTTCGACGGTGGGCCTCCGTGCGAGGCATGGAGTGGGAGGACTTGATCGGCGAGGCCAGGCTTGCCTGTGTGTATGCAGCCAATCGTTTCAGACCAGAGCGCGGCAATCAGTTCGCGGCCTATGCTGCGAAAGCGATCCGGAACGCCCTGAGCAACGCCATTCGGCAACACCATCGCTTCCTCTCGATGATGACGGCGGATGGACATCGGGTAGAGCCAGTTGCCCGATCCCTGCCCGATCCGGATGCCGTGATGGATGTTCAAGCGTTGCTGCAAAAGCTGCCGCACCAAGAGAGAGAGTTGCTGGAACGGCGTTACGGCTTGATGGACGGCGAGGAGTGGGGAACGCGGCGACTGGCAGCCGCTCGCCGTATGAAGGAAGAGCGAATTTGCTTCGTTTTACATCGGGCGTTGACGATTTTGCGCTGTCATCTTGGTCTTCTGAGTGAGCTTCAATTGCGCCGCTGCGTGCGGGAGAATTCCTCTTGTCGCATTACAACAACGGAGCATGAGTCATGATCGATTCCATCCGACCGCTTAGCCGTATCCTGTTCGTCTGCGTCGAGAACAGCAACCGCAGCCAGATGGCGGAAGCATTCGCGCGTTTGCACGGGGCCGGCCGCGTCGAGGCTTACAGTGCCGGGTCTCGGCCCTCGGGGTTGGTCAACCCGCGTGCCGTGAAGTTCATGCGCGAGGTCGGCTATGATTTGACGGCGCATGAGTCAAAATCGCTCGATAGGTTCAACGGTACGGAAACCGACGTGGCCGTAACGATGGGCTGCGGCGATGCGTGTCCGTTCGTGCGTGCCGGTCGGCGCGAGGAGTGGAACATCCCCGATCCCAAGGAGCTGCCCGACGAAGGTTTCCGGCAAGTCCGCGATTTGATCGAGCAAAAAGTCAAGGAGCTGCTGGCGAGTCTGTGATTGGTTCGCCCTAAAAAGGAGATATCATGTCCGAAAATATAGTCGAACAAGTGCGGTCCAAATATGCTTCGGTGGCTGCGAGCAGCCTTTCGAGCGAGCACGTCGGTGTTCGCGCCGTGGCTGAGGCGTTCGGTTACAGCCCCGAGGAATTGGCCTCGATCCCTGCCGAGGCGAACATGGGGCTTTCCTGCGGGAACCCAACGGCTTTCGCCCGTCTGCGGCCTGGCGAAGTCGTCGTCGATCTCGGCTGCGGCGGCGGTCTGGACGTGCTGCTCGCGGCCCAGAAGGTTGGACCCAAGGGCCAGGCCATCGGCATCGACATGACCCCGGAAATGATCGACCGCGCTCGCCGCAACGCCGGGGCCCAGCGGTTGTCCAACGTCGAATTTCATCTGGCCACCATCGATCGGCTGCCGCTGGCCGATGACTCGGTGGATTGCATCATCTCCAACTGTGTCATCAATTTGGCACCCGATAAGGGTGCTGTCTTCCGCGAGATCTTTCGCGTCCTTAAACCAGGTGGACGGCTCGCGGTTTCAGACATCGCTCTGAAACGGCCGCTGCCGGACGATCTGGCACGCAACATTATGGCCTATGTCGGCTGCATTGCCGGGGCGGTCCTCATCAGCGACTACGAGCGCGACCTGCGTCAGGCTGGCTTCCAGGCGGTGCAGATCGTGGATACGGGCAAGGACCTCAACGCCTACGCCAAGGTGGAGAATCAGTCGGGATGCTGCTCACCGGCAATGACGGATGACAACGGCTTGTCAGTAATCTCGAATTGTTGCGGCCCGCAAGAGGGCGTACACGAAGACTTGGCCAAGCTGCTGCGCGAGTACGATGTCAACGATTTCGCTGCCAGCGTCCAGGTCTACGCGCTCAAGGGGCGCTGACGACGGCGCCCTGGCAGCCCGAACCGCTGCCCGCAGTACAGCCGTAGCAGTGCTGGGCCGTGACGATCGGTCGGCGGCTCAGCGCTACTGCGTCAAAATCGCGGATGTTCCGCGGAAGACCGGGCGACAGGTCGAGTTCCAACATCTGATTGAAATCGCAGTCGTACAGCCGGCCGTCCCAGCCGACCGACAACGTGGTGCGGCACATCAGGCCGGCGACGGCTTCCGCATTGTACGCGGCTACCAATTTCGCCAGATATTCCTCGTGACGGCCCGCCCGCACCAGATCTTCCAGAAAGCGGCTAATCGGCATGTTGGTGATCGTATAGAGGCGATTGAAGGAAATCCCGAAACGATCGGCCAACTCGCGGTGATAGGCGGCTTCCAGGGTGGGTTGTGGCGACGGCAAGCTCGGTCCCAGCGGATTGTGTACCAGTGTCAGGATCAATTCGCTCTCCGGCCGGCCATAACCGAGGGCGTTCAGCCGTCGCAAGGCCGCAATCGATTTCTCGAACACGCCGTTACCGCGCTGACTGTCCGTGTTCTCGGCCAAATAGCAGGGAAGCGAAGCAACGATCTCGACGCGGTGTGCGGCTAGAAACTCTGGCAAATCCTCATGACCGGCGGCAAGCAGGATGGTCAGATTGCAACGATCGAGGACGTGTCGGCCCAGACCGCGCGCCTCGGCGACGAACCAGCGGAAATGCGGATTCAGCTCGGGAGCACCGCCAGTGATGTCGAGAGTGGGGATGCCGGCGCGGATGAGGACATCGAGACAGAGGGCCATCGTCTCTCGTGTCATGACCTCCCGACGTTCCGGCCCGGCGTCCACATGACAATGGCGGCAGGTCTGATTGCATAATTTCCCGACATTCACCTGCAAAACCTGGATGCTGTCCGCCCGCAGCGGCGCCCGGCCCGTTCGTCCCAGCGTTCGGGCGAATGGCGGCTGCCCGCTCTCCTCCAGCAAGCGGAGTTGTTCGACAGGATCAGCCAAGCGATGGTTTTGTCGCATCAACGTCGGCAGAAGCATGCGCATCCCTCTAGTGGTGCTGTAATTGTAGGTAGGCGAGCGGGGTCGCGTTAGCGCCCCGAGAGGAGCACTCGGGGTCGCGTTAGCGCCCCGAGAGAAGCACTCGGGGCGCTAACGCGACCCCGCTCGCCTCAACGCACGATCGGATAAAACGCGGCAAGGCGGTTGGGATGCACGCCAGCGGCGGCCAAGGCCGTCAGACCCCAGTTGCACAGGGTTTGCCGAATGAGGCCCTGCCGTTGCCAGCGCCGCGGCGAGACGAAGATGCGGCGGGGAGCGACGGCAATTCGCCCTTGACGACGTAGGGCTTTACTGAGAAACACATCTTCCATCAGTGAAAGCGGCGGAAATCCGCCGAGCCGCTCGAAGCGACGGCGTTCGACAAATAGCCCCTGATCGCCATAGGCTAATCCCGTCAGGCACACGCGGGCGGTGGCACAGGCTTCGATGAGACGATACGAAATGGCATCAGCCATCACCCTCATGCGAAAGCAGCCCGCAGCGATGCCGGGTCGCCCCAGGCATTCCTCGGCCGCTTTTAGAGCGCCTTCTTCCAGGGTACAATCGGCATGTAGAAACAACAGAATGTCGCCGGTCGCTTGCGCCGCCCCGTGGTTCATCTGGGCTGCGCGTCCGCGTGGACGATGCAGGACGCGGTCGGCGGCGCGGGCCAATTCACACGTCTTATCGCTGCTGCCGCCGTCCACCACAAGGATTTCCAATGGTTTCTGAGCGCGGACGGAGCGCAGCGTTTCGGGCAAACAAGCTGCCTCGTTCAACGTCGGAATGATGACGGAAATCGACATGTCCATTTCGTCGCGTTCCCATGCCCCATCGGATTGCATAGGAACGCAGGCCCGTCTGTCGAGGAGGAGAGGTCGATGAATCAACGAATCAAGCAACTAACGGGGATGGTGATGGTTTCCGGGGCCGGCCGGCTGAGATGGACGCGGACCGCGGCGCGCAGGCGGTCGCCGGAGATTTGCTTGCGATCGACGCGGATTTTGAGTGTGGCCTGATGGCCCGGCCCCTGCGCCCAACGGCAATCGATCGCTGGATGATCGGACTCGATCCTGTCGATCTGGACTTCGCGATCATCCGCGGTGCTCAACAGCACGATACGCGACGGCAACGGCCGATCGGCGGACTCAGAAAGCACGACCGACGCCGGGGCTGCGCTGACCTGCCGGCGGGATCGCTTGACGATGGTGAAGGGCACTTTCAGCTCCGAGTACAGCGGATCGGAAGTGCAGATGCGCAACGTCTCCACGTGCGTCCCCTCGGGACAATCCTCCAGCACTTCGACACGAATCGTGCGGCGCCAACGACCGGCGTCGTCGCGGCGCAGTTCGCCCAGATGCGTATGGACATGCGGCGAGGATGAGGGGACCGCCCGAACAATCAAGGGCTCGGTGCGGCGATCAATCACCGTAATCTCATGGCTGATTGCCGAGTCCGTGTAGATCGCCAGCGAGGGCGGCTCCACAGTGATCTCGGTGACGAGCAGCGCTCGGATGTAAAGAGGTAATTCCTGCTCGACCGCTCCGCTTTTGTAGCGTAGGGTGATTCGCCAATTGTTCTGACCAGCCGGTTGCGTCAATGTGTTGACTTCCAGCAATAGCTCGGCCGATTCGCCCGGTTGCAGGCTTCGCTTCTCCAGCTTCGGGGCCAGGCAGCCGCAGCTGGGATGAACGTCCGTGATCTCGACCGACTCGGCGCCGCGATTGGTAAAGCGAAAACGATGGGCGAGAGGCAGGCCGCTTTTCACTTCACCCTTATCCACGACGGATTGCGCACATTCCAGATCCGCGCGGACGTGCTCCACCCGCAAGGACAACACAATCGGCACACACAATGCCAACAATATGTGCGCACGGGGTAGCATGAAGTCCTCCGCCCTGCTCTCCTTCAAGCAGAGAGCGTGTGAACAAGATCAGCGGGGCGGTATTCATACTCACTCACGTCGTTCGACGCAAGAGAGACTTTTGGCGAGCGGCCGGCGTAAACCCGCCTGTTCAGCATCCATCGTCGGACACCATCTCCGGCAACGTGTATAATCTCAAAAGACACGCTATGCTGACCCTCGAAATCCGAGACATGACGCCATGAATTGTCAGACACAACTTTATCTTGGCCAGAACCCGAAGCTCATGACGCGCCGCTGGTTCTTTCGTCAGTGCGGCGTCGGCCTGGGAGCGATCGCGCTAGGCGAACTGCTGCGCCAATCCGGCTTTGCCGCCCCGGTGAGCATCGATCCTTTGGCCGTCAAGCAGCCCCACCACGCTCCGCGCGCGAAGCGCGTCGTTTTCTTATTCATGGCCGGCGCACCCAGCCATCTTGAGCTGTTCGACTACAGGCCGCAGTTGGCCAAGTACGACGGCACGTTGCCGCCCAAGCACCTGATCGAGGGCTACCGCGCAGCTTTCATCAATCCGAATTCCAAACTATTGGGACCGAAGTTCAAATTCGCCAAATATGGAAAATGTGGGGCGGAATTGTCCGAATTGTTGCCGCACCTGGCCACGGTCGTCGAGGATATCGCCATCGTGAAATCGATGGTCACGGATGCGTTCAACCATGCACCGGGGCAAATTTTCATGAATACCGGCACGCAGCAGTTTGGCCGGCCGAGCTTTGGCGCGTGGGTAACGTATGGACTTGGCAGCGAGACGCGCGACTTGCCGGCTTTCATCGTGCTGAATTCCGGCAAGAAAGGACCCAGCGGCGGAAACTCCAACTGGGGGAGCGGCTTTTTACCCACCGTGTATGAGGGCGTACCGTTTCGCGGCAGCGGCGATCCGGTATTGTATCTATCCAACCCGCGCGGCGTCGATGGTCAAATCCAACGAGAATCGCTGGACACCATCAAACGCCTCAATCAATCTCGTCTCGATGTGATCGGCGACCCCGAAATCGCTACGCGCATAAACTCGTTCGAGATGGCCTATCGCATGCAGGCCAGCGCTCCGGAGCTGATGGATCTCTCGCGGGAGCCAAAACACATTCTCGACATGTATGGCGCCCAGCCGGGCAAGCCGTCGTTTGCCAACAACTGCCTTTTGGCACGACGCCTCCTGGAACGCGGTGTGCGTTTCGTGCAGCTTTTCCACGAGGCCTGGGACCAGCACGGCAACCTCAAGGCCGACCTGAAGAAGAACTGCAAAGACACCGATCAAGCCTGTGCCGCGTTGGTCCGCGATCTCAAACAACGGGGGTTGCTCGAAGATACGATCGTTCTGTGGGGTGGCGAGTTCGGCCGAACGCCAATGGTGCAGGGCGGCGGAGATGACGGCCGCGACCATCATCCCAATGCGTTCACGATGTGGATGGCCGGCGGCGGCATCAAGCCGGGGCTGACACTCGGCCAGACAGATGAATTTGGTTTTAACGTCACCGAAGATCGCGTTCACGTCCACGACCTGCACGCAACGCTCTTGCACCTACTGGGCTTCGATCACACCAAGCTGACCTTCCGCTTCCAGGGCCGTGATTTCCGCCTGACCGACGTGCATGGCCAACTCGTCCGCAAGCTGCTTGCATAAGAGCGGAGTTGGGCCGCATGAAACGGATGCCCGATGCGCTAACGGACGGCACTTTTGATCTGCTCATTCTCGGCGGCGGGATCACCGGCGCTGGGGTTGCTCTGGATGCGGTCTTGCGCGGCTTGCGTATCGCACTCATCGATAAAGCGGATTTCGCCTCTGGCACCAGCAGCCGATCGTCGAAGTTGATCCACGGCGGCCTACGCTACCTGGAGCATGGCGATTTCCATCTCGTTTACGAAGCCCTCCACGAACGCGGCCGACTGCTGAACAACGCCCCGCACCTTGTCCATCCCCTTCGCTTTGTCTTGCCGTTCTATGAAGGCGCTCGCGTTAGTTCGTGGAAATTCCGGATCGGCCTCGTCCTTTATGATCTTCTCGCTGGAGCCGACAACATCCACCGCAGCCGGGCAGCGCCGTTGTCGCGCTTGCGCCGTGAATTTCCGGGATTACGGCCGGAGGGGTTGTTCGGGGGAGCCGAGTATTTCGACGCCCAGATGGACGACGCCCGACTGTGCCTCGAAGTGTTGCGCACCGCGGCCCTGCACGGCGCTCTCGTCGTCAACTACGTTGAAGCGCTCGCCTTCGAGATGTCCGGGAGCATGATCCGCGGCGTGCGGGCAGTCGATCGGCAGAGCGGCCGTGAGTTCTCGATTCGGGCCAGGCAAGTGCTCAACGCGACCGGCCCCTGGAGCGATTCGGTACGCCGCCTGGCCGGCGAAGATGCCGATCCGTTGCTTCGGCCAACCAAGGGTGTGCATGTTATCGTGCCTGATCGCCGATTGCCCGCGGCGTTTCTGCTCCTACACCCCGCCGATGGCCGCGTATTCTTTGTAATTCCATTCCAGAACAAGACACTGCTCGGTACAACCGATACCGTTTGGGAGAATTCGCCCGACAAACTGACCGTCACGCCGGAGGACATCGATTATCTGCTCACCGGCTACAACCATTATTTCGCACCACCCCTGTCCACGAAGGATGTACGCAGCAGCTTCGCGGGCTTGCGTCCGCTGATCCGAGCGCGCCCCGGCAAACCGTCGGATCTGTCGCGTGAATTCGAGCTGCATAACTCGCCTTCGGGTCTATTGACGGCCACCGGTGGCAAATACACGACCTATCGGCGCATGGCCGAGATCATCACCGACACAGTGGTCCGTCGTCTGGGAATGCACCGTCGCTGTCGGACGCATTCGTTTCGACTCGACGGCGCGCCGCGCGAACCGTGGCCGCGGTTCCGAGCCTCAACGATTCAAGCACTGACATCCACCTGTCAGTTAAATGCAGAAACCGCGGCGCATCTTGTCGATCGCTATGGGAGACGTGCCACGGAAGTGGCGGATTATCTACTCCGCGATCCAGCGCTTGGCCGGCACGTGGTGGACGGGGAACCTGAAATTCTCGCTGAGTTCACCTATCAGCGCGACCATGAAATGGCCCGGATGCCTCCGGATTTTTTGTTGCGGCGGACGCACCTTGGTCTTTTCCACCCTGAACTGATGGATGATCCGCCGGTATCGGCGACTGGCCAAATCCGCTAACATGGTGCTCATGTCACAGCCGTGGCGGCGCCGGCTTGTGCGGCTGCTGGTACGCATTGCAGCCGCGGACCCTGACATTGCGCTTGTACACACGGTCGCCGCAGGTGGCGAACAGCGTGTCGAAGTTCGCGCCGCCGAAGCAAAGGTTCGCAACTCGGCCGTTGGGCGTGGGGATGATGCAATTGACGCGGCCGGCCTGATCGCACACCTGGATGCCCAGACGCGTCGTCACGTACAGCCGACCGTCGCGGTCCACTCGGATGCCGTCTGCGCCGCCGTCATCGGCAGTGTCCGGCATGTGCAAATGATAATAACGCTGCTTGTGCGCCAGCGAACCATCCGGTTGAATCTGATAACTATAAACCCAATGCGAGCCGTAGTCGGCTACGTAGAGAAGCGACTGATCGGGAGAGAGCGTGATGCCGTTGGCAAACTTCAAGCCTCGATCCACGATTTTTTTCTCGCCCTTGGGATTGATGTGCCAAACCAGGCTCGGCTCGCGGCCGCCGCCGGGATGCGTCACATAGATGTCACCCTTGTGACCAACAACAATGTCATTGCCATGAATGCCCTCGGCGATGACCTCGGCCTTACCGTTGGCATCGTAGGCCAGCACTTGAGCCGTCCCCGTGACAGCGTACAGTCGGCCGTCGGGACCGAACGCCTGGCCGTTGGCCCGTTTCGAGTCGGCGATGAAGACACTCACGTCGCCACTGAGATCGATCTTGTAGGTTTTGCTATTGGGGATGTCGTTAAAGAACACTTCGCCTTTGGCGTTGACGGCTGGACCTTCCGTGAAGGAATAGCCCTTGGCAACCAGCTTCCAATCCTCCCCGGGCAGAAGGATGGCCTTGAGTTGCTGCGAGCCGGCGCCCGTCTTCACCGGAGCTGGCCAATCTTTCCACAGCCAGCGCATGGCATCGGGGAAAACCTCGGTGGCGTGTCTACCGTTGTGGCCGCCGTCGCCCCAGGCGTGATTCACTTCGTAACCGGCGAAGCGCAAGGCGCGTTCCATTTCCTGATTGGCCATCCACCAATCGCCGCCGTAAATGTTTAGATCGTTGCTGCCATCCTCCAAAAAGACGCGTATCGGCTTGGGTTCAAACTTGCGGATTAGAGTCGGATAATCGTTGGCACCGCGCAGGCCGACATAGGTGCCGATGGCGCTGAAAACCCGGCGAAAAGCATCCGGCCGCTCCCAGGCGGCTGTGAAAGCGCAGACGGCGCCGCTGCTGGCTCCGCCGATGCAGCGATCGTTGCCCTCGTGAGAAAGGCGAATCGGCCGACCGTTGGCCGTGGTCTGCTTCTCCACTTCCGGTAGCAATTCTTCCAACAAAAACCGCGCGTAGTTATCGCCGAGTCCATCGTATTCGTAACTGCGGTTGAAGCGGTCGAGTGCCTGATCCGAGAGAGCCTTGACGCGGCCGTGCATGACAAAGACGCCGATCGTGACCGGCATTTCCTTGCTGTCGATGAGGCGATCGAACACGGCGGGGGCGTTGAAGCTGGAGTTGATCCCGTCCTGACCAACGTAAACGCATGCGGGTTTCGCGGGATCATACTGCTTGGGAACGTAGATCCAGTAATCACGCACAGTGCCGGGGAAAATCTTGCTCTTGTCGAAGGTGTACTTACCAATCTCGCCTTTGGGGA
This sequence comes from Gemmataceae bacterium, assembly GCA_035653735.1. Classification (GTDB taxonomy): domain Bacteria; phylum Planctomycetota; class Planctomycetia; order Gemmatales; family Gemmataceae; genus JAJPHU01. Next base: position 27,577 of record DASRBG010000118.1, on the reverse strand, counting down.
CTTCCGCGCCGCCCGGCGGTTGGGCGGCCAAAACCGTCAGCATGGCGAGGAAGGCAAGGAGCGAAACGGAGAGGAGGAGTTTAGAGACCTTCATAGAGTAGATCCTTGTGAGAATGCGCCGGTCTGGAAGCCCGCGGATGAGATGATTGTAAGCCCCCAATGGTTGAGTGGACAGCAAGCGACTGTCCCTTTGCGAATGCCCTCCAAACCGCTAACAAGTCGGAAGGGGGTTGCAAGACTCTATACCCGCGCCGCATTCGCTTCGTCAGCGGCTCGGGCAGAAAGGAACACGGCTATGAAGGTCTACGAAATCCGCGATCGCTTTGGTCTCGAAGCGCTGACGTTAACGGAGAAGCCGCAGCCACAACCAGGACCGCACGAGGTACTCGTACGTATCAAGGCAGCGTCGCTGAACTACCGCGATCTGCTGGTGGTCAAAGGTCAATACAATCCCAAGATGCCCTTGCCGCGCATCCCGCTGTCCGATGCGGCCGGCGAAGTTGCCGCCGTTGGACCGAACGTATCCCGCTTTAAGGTGGGCCAGCGTGTAGCCGCCATCTTCATGCAAAAATGGATCTCCGGTGACATCGATGAAAACAAGGCGAAATCGGCGCTGGGCGGGGCTATTGACGGGCTGTTGGCCGAATATGCCGTGCTGCATGAGGACGGCTTGGTGCAAGTGCCAGAGCACCTGAGCCTCGAGGAAGCCGCTACGCTGCCCTGCGCCGCCGTCACGGCCTGGCACGGGCTTGTGACCGAAGGCCGAGTTAAACCGGGAGATACCGTACTGCTCCAGGGCACGGGCGGCGTATCGCTGTTCGCCTTGCAGTTTGCTCGCCTGGCTGGGGCGCGCGTTATCATTACATCGAGCAGCAACGAGAAGCTGGAACGTGCTCGGAAGCTCGGCGCGGCGGAGGGAATCAACTACAAGGAAACTCCCGAATGGGGAGATAAGGCGCGCGAGTTAACCGGCGGCCGCGGCGTAGATCATGTCGTTGAAGTTGGCGGAGCCGGCACGCTCGGCCAATCGCTGCGGGCCGTGCGCATGGGCGGGCAAATTAGTCTTATCGGCGTGCTGTCCGGAGCAGGGCAGGCCAACCCTATGCCCATCCTTATGAAGAATGTCCGCGTGCAGGGCATCTTCGTCGGCTCGCGTGAGATGTTCGAGGCGATGAATCGCGCCATCACCGCCAACCAGCTGCGGCCCGTTATGGATCGCGTTTTTCCGTTCGCCGAAGCAGTGCAAGCGCTGCATCACATGGAGAGCGCGGCCCACTTCGGCAAAATCTGCATCCGCATGCCGTAGGTCAGGCTTTCCCCGGATGCTACGACAACACAGCCACCGAATAGGTATGAAGATCAAACAACAGCCCGACGATTTTCAGGTAGAGGAGATTACCGCCGTCGCTCCGTCGGATGGCCCGCATTCCCTGTATCGCCTGGAAAAGCGCGGCTGGTCAACTCCGGATGCACTGGCGGCGGTTCGCCGTCGCTGGCGCATCGAGCCACGACGCATCTCTTACGGCGGCCTCAAAGACCGCCACGCCGCCACGATACAGTACCTCACCATCTTCCACGGACCTCGCCGCAACCTGCGCCATCACGACATCGTCGTGCAATATCTGGGTCAGGTTTCCGAACCGTACACTTCGCGCGATATCCAGGCCAACCGCTTCCGTCTTACCCTTCGCGACCTGGCAACCGAAGCACGAGCGGCGATCGAGGAACGCCTGAAATCGCTGGCGCGCGAGGGTGTGCCGAATTATTTCGACGATCAGCGTTTCGGTTCGGTCGCCGGCGCGGGCGGCGAATTCGTAGCGCGATTGCTGGTACAAGGGCGTTTCGAAGAGGCCCTGCGTGTGGCGCTGGCCGCATCTTACGAATACGATCGCGCTGCACAGAAGGAGGAAAAACGTCTGCTGACGGAGCACTGGGGCGATTGGACACGGCTCAAAGACGAGTTACCGCGCGGCCACGCTCGCAGCCTGGTCGATTATCTGCGCGTCCATCCCGGCGATTTTCGTGGAGCCGTGGCCCGTCTGCGTCCGGAGCTGCGCGGCCTGTATCTATCAGCGTACCAGAGCCATCTCTGGAACCGCATGCTTGCCAACTGGCTGAGCACGCATCTGCGGCCGGAACAACTACGCTCCGTCGCACTGCGTCTGGGTGAGGTCCCGTTTCATCAGAATGTTGATGCCGAGCAGTTGCAAGAACTCGCCGCGTTACAGCTTCCATTGCCGTCCGCCCGACTGAAACTCGATGAGGCCGATCCGCGTGCAGAAGTAGTGCGAGCGGTGCTGGCCGAAGAAGGGCTGGAGCTGCGACAAATGCAGATAAAAGGCGTCCGAGAAATGTTCTTTTCGCGCGGCGAACGTGCAGTTTTGTGCCTGCCGTGCAACTTGACCCATTCATTTGCGCCCGATGAGAATCATCAAGGACGCGAAAAACTCACGCTCAATTTCGAGCTTCCACGCGGCAGTTATGCGACTTTGCTCGTAAAATCAATTATTTAGCAGCCGTAAGCATGTGAGGAGCGCGGAGATCTTCTTTCTCCTCGCTCCCCACGTTTAACACCTCACTTTAATTGGGCATGAATCGACATCAGATGATCGTGATTTTCCCTTTGATGTCCGGGTTCGGCGGGGCTAACGTTGCGCCGCCGCGCCCGCCGCGTCCACCGCCGCCCTGGCCCTGGCCCGGCCATCGAAAACCTGCCGCTTCCAGGGTTTTACGCTGCTCCTCCGTGAGGATATTCCTCAGCTCTTCCAATTTCGCCTTGGCTTGGTCCTCGCCCTGTACCTCTTCCTTGTCCATTCTTTGGACGATGTCGTTGACTTTCTTCTTTTGCTCGGGGTCAAGCGTCACGGAGAGGGGATGGCTCGTTAAGAGATCGAGCTTCGCGAGAAGAGTCCCCAGCTGTGCTTTCGAACTAGGTCCGCGTGGACCGCCGCCGCCCATGCCCGGACGGCCGCCCCCCTTGCCGCCCATGCGAGGATTAGCGCGGGGTGGTACCGAAGTATCGGCTCCTTCATTTGCCCGTTCCTGCTCCATTTTGACCGCATAAGAGTTTGCCACTATAGTGACCCCTGCGCCAACGGCGACCCCTACTCCCAACCCACCGAGAATACCCATAAAAATGGCCGGTACTTTGATTTGAGAAGCACGCGTGAAGTACATCAAGAGGGCCAGGATCACCACCACGCCGCCGCCGATGCCTAGGTAGTGATACCACGTCAACTGATCCCAATCCGGAAGAGTCATGATGATTCTCCTGCGAGTTTGGTATGATACCCGTCAACCACCAACAAACTACAGCAGACAAGCCGCTGGCACAATCAAAAAAGTGGAAAACCAAGACCGACGGACGCTGGGCCCTGCGTGGTGGTTGGCGTCTCGTCACCGCTCGCCGTTGGCTTGCGACGCTCGTATAATCCTGTTGATGTTCTAACCCGAATCCCTTCCCGGTGGAATTAACTCATGGACGAACACGCAAGTAACGACCCACTGCGGCCAAAGTATTGCCGCGTCATTTTGAAGCTGAGCGGCGAAGGGTTCGGCTATCCAGGCAAAAGCGGCATCAGTATTGATGAGACCTTGAGCATTGCCCGGCAGGCAAAACGCATCGTCGAGCGCGGCGTGCAATTGGCCATCGTTGTCGGCGGCGGCAACATCCTTCGCGGTGCTCAGTTCAGCGCCGGCGGCGAGGTCATCAAGGAAGGGACCGCACACTACATGGGAATGTTGGCCACCGTCCTCAACGGTCTGGCCTTGCAAGACACACTGGAAAGCCTCAACTGCCAGACACGCTTGCAGACGGCCATCCGCATGGAGACGGTCGCCGAGCCGTACATCCGCCGGCGTTGTACGCGCCATCTAGAGAAGGGCCGCATTGTCATCCTGGCCGGCGGCACCGGCAATCCGTTCGTGACCACCGATACCGCCGCCGCCCTCCGCGCCCGCGAGCTGCAAGCGGACATCCTCCTCAAGGCGACAAAGGTGGACGGCGTTTACAGCGCGCCGCCTGAGATCAATCCGCACGCCGTTCGCTACGATAAGTTGACCTATAACCAGGTACTACGCGATAATCTACAAGTAATGGACATGGCCGCTATCAGCCTGTGCCAGGAAGCCAAAATGCCGATCCTCGTTTTCAACTTCAAGCAGGACGGCAACATCGAGCGCGCCATCGCCGGCCACACCATCGGCACGCTGGTTAGTTTTTAAGGGCAGAGTAAAAAGGAACCGCCAAGGCGCCAAGAACGCCAAGGAAAGAAGGAGAAAAAAAGAGAGAAGAGGAAAGGTGCAGTGCGTCTGGGGTTCGGCTTGTCTCGTGATTCTTGTATTGTCTCTTTCTTTTCTTGGCGTTCTTGGCGTCCTGGCGGTTCGAGGTTCTTAAGTAAGGTGCGGACATGACAAGCGATGAAATCCTTCTGGATACTGAAGAACGGATGGAGAAAGCAGTCAACGTCTTCCGCGATGAGCTGCGAGGTTTGCGCACCGGGCGGGCCACCCCCGCCCTGGTCGATAGTCTGCGCGTCGAATATTACGGCTCGCCGACGCCCTTGAAGCAGCTCGCTCAGATCAGCACGCCCGACCCGCAGCAAATCGTCATTCGGCCTTACGATCAGAGCGTCCTCAAGGACATCGAGAAAACCATCCGTTCCAGCGACCTCGGCATGTCGCCGAACAACGACGGCAAGATGATTCGCCTGCAAGTGCCGCCCATGAGCGGCGAGCAACGAAAGAAGATGGTCCAGCGGATAAAGAAGTCTGCCGAGGATGCAAAGGTCGCTTGCCGCAACATCCGCCGCGACGGCAACAAGCACTTCGACCAGGCCGAGAAGGCCAAGGAAATGACCGAAGACGAGCGCGATACGGGCAAAGAGGAAGTCCAGTCGCTGCTCAAGAAGTACGAGGAGCGGATCACGGAGATGGCGGAGAAAAAAGAAGCCGAAATCATGGAGACGTAGTCATCACCGGCGAGCGGGGCGTGTTAACGCCCCGGTAACATCCACCGGGGCGTTAACACGCCCCGCATGAATTTATGCGCACTATTTCCGACATCGAACATCTCTTTCCCGGCGCCGCCGAAAATGGTCTCTCCTCCGCGGCAGCCGCCCAGAGCGTTCATCAGTTCGGCGCCAACAAGCTGACGCCGTTGCCGCGCGAACCGTTGTGGAAGAAGTTCCTGGAAAAATTCGACGAGCCGATCATCAAGATCTTACTTGGCGCGGCGCTCTTGTCGATGTTCGTCGATCTTTTCCAGAGCCGTCCCGGTCTCGCCGGCATGGCACTGGCCGTCGTGGCGGCCGTCATCGCGACGGCATTCGTGCGTCACAAGGGGCATTGGGTGCCGAGCATTCTGTTCGTCTCCGCCCTTGTCCTGTTCTTCGTCGGATTGATTGCGGCGCGGCATCCCTCCGTCGAGGGATTGGCCGTCATGGTCGCCGTCATTCTCGCCACCGGCGTTGCTTTTCTCAGTGAATATAAGAGCGACCGCGAGTTTGAGGTGCTGAATGCCCATAAGGATTCGCTCACGGTCAAAGTCCTGCGCGATGGGGCGATTCACACCGTTCCGATGGAACAGGTCTGCGTCGGTGATGTGGTCGTGCTGGAAGTCGGCGACGAGGTGCCGGCGGACGGCCGGCTCGTCAAGGCAACCGATCTGTACATCGATCAATCATTGATGACCGGCGAATCCGAGCCGGTGCGGAAACGCCCGCAACCACCGCAAGAAACCAGCGACGGACCCGATCAGCCAGGCTGCCTCTATCGCGGCACGCAAGTGGTCGATGGCGTTGGGCAAATGCTCGTCAGCGAAGTCGGCGATGCCACGGCGCTGGGCCAGATTGCTCGCCGCCTCTCTGCCGAAGAAGAAGAGGAAGAAGAACCGACCGGCGAGACGCCGGTCCCACCAGGCGAGACGCCTGTCCCACAGGGCGAGACCGAGGAAAAGAGGGTCAAGCGCAAGCTGACCATCTCCAAGGAACTGACTCCCCTCCAGGTCAAGCTGAAGAATCTGGCTGATCTTATCAGCAACGTCGGTTACATTGCGGCCCTGGCCATCTTCCTCGCCCTGGTGGGACAGGGTTTGTATAAGCATGACCTGCGCTGGTATCCCGAACGCCCTGCTCCGCTGGCGGCGGATGAAGAAGAGGACGCACCCCGACCGATGGAAACGAGGGGGCAAGCCCTCTTGTCAAGCAGCAAGGCGCTGCTCAACTACTTCGTCTATATGGTCATTATCATCGTGGTGGCCGTGCCTGAAGGGCTGCCCATGAGTGTGACGGTATCGCTGGCGCTCGCGATGCGAAAAATGACCCGCGCCAATAGTCTAGTCCGCCAGTTGGTGGCCTGCGAGACGATCGGCTCGGCGACCGTGATTTGCTCCGATAAGACCGGCACGCTGACGCAGAACAAAATGCAAGTGGTACGTGTCTTCTGGGATGGCCGCGTCCACGACCGCGGCTCGCCCGAATGGCCGCGGCCTGCCAGCCCGCCGAGCGAGCAAGGAACCCTCCACCCGCTCGACTGGATCGTCCTCAACGCGGCCCTCAACTCCACGGCCAACCTTGAAGAGAAGCAGGGCAAGCTCGTTACAGTCGGTAACTCCACGGAAGGTGCGCTTTTGCACTGGCTGCACGAAGCCGGCCTGGAATACCAAAAGTTGCGACTGCAATACGAACCGCTGTATCAGATGCACTTTTCCTCAGAGCGCAAGCGCATGACCACGGTCGTCCAGTACGGTGATCGGCTGGTGTCCCTGGTCAAGGGAGCGCCGGAGTGGCTGCTGGAGCGTAGCACCCATTACCAGGCTGCCGACGGCTCCGCGCGCGAGTGGACGACCGAGGCGCGGGCCTCCGTTCAAGCCTGCCTGAAAGATTCCGCCGGCCAGGCCATGCGCACACTAGGTTTCGGCTACGCGATTCTGCCGCCGGGAACCGCCGCCGATGAGGACGCCCTGCATGCGCGCCGTGACATGCTGGAGAGCGGGCTTGTCTTCGTTGGCTTTTTGGCCATCCGCGATCCGCTGCGCGACGACGTCAAAGACGCCGTCGAACAATGCCGCCGTGCCGGCATCGAAGTGAAGATGATTACCGGCGACAACGTCGAGACGGCCCGCGCCATCGCGTATGACATCGGCCTTATCGACCGGCGTGATGCTCCCATCGATGAGCCGGATGCCGTGGTTCTCACGAGTCCCAAGTTCAACGAGCTGCACGCTCAATTGGTCGAACTAAAGAAACACGGCGAACTCGCCGAGAATGACACACGCCGGCTCGATGACCTCGCCCGCCAGTTGGCCGGTCTGCGCGTGTTGGCCCGCGCTCGGCCGCTCGACAAGTACAAGATGGTCGAGTTGTTGCAGGAACGGCAACAGGTCGTTGCCGTAACCGGCGACGGCACCAACGACGCCCCAGCCCTCAAGAAAGCCGATGTCGGTCTGGCGATGGGTATCGCCGGCACCGAAGTCGCGAAGGAAGCCAGCAAAATCGTGCTGCTCGACGATGCGTTCTCCACCATCGTCAAAGCCGTGCACTGGGGCCGCTCGCTCTACGAGAACATTCAGCGCTTCATTCAGTTCCAGCTGACCATCAATGTCAGCGCCTTGACCATCGCATTCCTCGGCCCATTCTTCGGCGTGAGGCCGCCGTTCACCGTGCTGCAACTGTTATGGATCAACGTCATCATGGATACGTTCGCCTCAATCGCTCTTTGCTCGGAGCCGCCGCGACCGGGCCTGATGAATATGCCGCCCAAGCGCAAAGACGAGAACATTGTCACGCAGGCGATGATGCGGACTATCTTCGCGACAGCTACCTTTTTCGTCCTCACCATGATGATCCTTCTGATCGGCATGCAGCATTTCCAATGGTTCGCGGCCGGCAGCGGTGACAACCCGGAGAATTGGGACTTTGGCCCCCTAAACATTCGACAAGTGAGCATATTCTTCACTGTCTACATTTTCTTCCAGGTGTGGAACCAGATCAATTGCCGCTCGCTCACGCCGGACGCCAGCGGTTTGAGCGGCATTCTGAACAATCCGACCTTCTTGATGATCGCCGGTACGGTGGCCGTCGTACAGGTGCTCATCATCAGCGTGCCGTGGCTGGGCCGAATCTTCAAGGTCGAGCCGCTGTCGATTCTCGATTGGCTGTGCATCCTGGTCGGTACGGCTTCGGTGCTGCTTTTCGCTGAGATTGCCCGGCGAATCCGCATGGCGATGGCTCCATCAACCGGCGTAAGCAAGGGATGAATTCATGGACGCGAAAGAGGAACAGCTCGAATCCGTCGCGGCCAAGCTCGGCATCGGCTCATACCATCGCCATGTTCTGTTGTGTACGGGACCGAACTGCTGCACGCCGCAGGAAGGACTGGCAGCCTGGGAAGAGCTGAAACAGCAAATCAAGCAACACAACCTCGGCAGCGGCAACAACGCCTGCTATCGAACGAAGGTCGGCTGCCTGCGTATCTGCTGTCATGGGCCAACGATGGTCGTCTATCCCGAAGGCACATGGTACCACGGCATGATCGCTGAACGCATCCAGACTTTCGTGCAGAAACACTTGGTGGAGGGACAGCCGATCGCGGAGTGGATCTTTGCTCGCAATCCGCTGGGAACCTCTCCAAATAGTGATGAATAATTCCTTTTACTGTGGCGTGAAGTATCTTCTTGTAGGACGCGCTTCCCAGCCCGTCCGGACGGCCCAGGGAAGACCGTCCCACGTCAAAATTCTTTCTTGCCGAGGTAACACGCATTTGACGAAGGGAAGGGAGTGTTCTAGCCTTTAGGCGGATTTTCTCAGGAACGACGTTCCGGCCCTTCGGAGACGCGCATGCTCGGTACTGCCACGGTCACGTTTTGGCGCTGGTTAACCGGCCAGTCCATGCCCGAACTGTCCTCGCCCCCAGGCGAGGCCTCCACGGAGGAACGCCGAGTCTGGCTGCGCTACGCGGCGAATTTGAACGTGCGCTGTGGAGAGGTGAGCGGCGAAACGGACAACGGCGTATCCGCGGAGATTTGCGATATTTCGCAGGGCGGCATCCAGATGATCGCCCCTCGGCGCTTCGAGCCGGGCACGCTTCTCAGTGTAGAAATGCCCTCGGCAGCTGGCGAAAAAGCGATGGCCATGCTTGCCTGCGTCGTCCGTACTCAGCCGCATGGCGATAGCGAATGGAAAATGGGCTGTCGTTTTTCCAGCGAACTGAATGACCAGCAGCTGAACTCCTTGGGCGCCCAACGCACACGTCCCAACGAACCCGATCCGCGCGGCTGGGAGCGTTTCCCGTGCGACACGAGAGCGTTCTATCAGCGTGTGAATGGTCCGGCCGGGCCTAACCAGGCTGCACGTATCCTGAACATCGCGGTTGGCGGCATGGCTCTTTTGGTCCAAGAGCCTGTCGCTGTGGGCGATTTGCTGAGCACGGAGCTACACGACGCCAAGGGGACGCCCGTGGTCACGATTTTGGCTTGCGTGGTCCACACGCAAACGGCCCCCGAAGGCCAAGTCGTGGGGTGCAGCTTCATTCGCGAATTGACTGATGCGGATATTAAGGCTCTTTTGTGAGCGCTAATGCTCATCCGCTAGCGATTCTCACTGCCATCCGTTAAAGTAGTTCGTGTCAAAACGAACTTGCCCCTGTTGCGCAGGGGATTGGGAAGGATGGCGAATCATGCGCAAATCTGTTTGTCTCATCTGTCTGTTGTTCTTTGGATGCCGCGGTACCGAACCGGCAGCACCGCCCACGACATCGTATACGCCACTTCTAAAAATACGGGCACAGCGAGTCCGTAAAGATCCCGATCGCCCGTCGTTGACGCTGAACGCTGATCGTGAAACCGCCCCCAAACCCGGCGATCCCCTACCCAAGGATCTACGCACGCGCAAAAGCGGCAGCGATTGGCCGACCTTCCTCGGTCCCACGGGCGACAGTATCTCTACCGAGAAGGGTATTCTGACCACCTGGCCAAAAGCGGGGCCGCGTATCGTTTGGCAACGGTCGGTCGGCGAAGGCTACTGCATGCCGGCCATCAGCCGCGGCCGACTCTTCCTCTTCGATCGCGCCGGAGACCGCGCTCGTTTGCGTTGCTGCAAAAGCGAGAACGGCGAACCGTTGTGGACCTTCGATTATCCAACCGATTACCAAGATCTTTACGGCTACAGCGGGGGGCCGCGCTGTTCACCTGTCGTGGACGGCGACCGCGTCTACATCTACGGCGTCGAGGGGATGCTGCACTGTATCCGCGTCGAAGATGGCAAGCTGATTTGGAGGGTCGATACCCTCGCCGACTTCGATGTCCGGCAGAATTTTTTCGGCGTCGGTTCCACGCCAGTTATCGAAGGCAATTTGCTCATCGCCCAAGTCGGCGGCAGTGCGAACGATGATCGCGCGCGGACGGCAAGAGATCGGCCCAAGGGTAACGACAGCGGCATCGTGGCTTTCGATAAATACACCGGCAAGGTCCGTTATCACGTCACCGACGAGACAGCCAGCTACGCCAGCCCGGTGCTGGCGACGATTGACGGCCGCCGCTGGTGCTTCGTGTTCGCGCGTGGCGGTCTGGTGGGACTGGAGCCGGCGACGGGCAAGGTCGAATTTCACTATCCTTGGCGCGCGCCGATTCTCGAAAGCGTGAACGCCGGCAATCCCGTCGTCGTGGGCAATCGCGTTTTCATCTCCGAAACATACGGTCCGGGCAGCGCCCTGCTGGAGGTCAAACCCGGCGACTGCAAGGAAATCTGGACCGACAAGGACAAAGGCATCCGCGAGAAGAGCATGCGTTGCCACTGGAACACGCCGATCCACGTTGGTGGTTATGTCTACGGTTGCAGCGGTCGGCATACCGAGGAGGCCGAGCTACGCTGCGTCGAGTTGGCTACAAGGAAAGTCATGTGGCGGAAGCGCGGCCTAACGCGCACTTCGCTACTCCTGGTCGATAATCACTTCATCTGTTTGGGCGAAGATGGCATTCTGCGCCTCCTGAAAGCGAACCCGGACAAGTACGAGGAACTGTCGAGCGTCGAATTGAGAGAGCCACGAGCTGACGGCAATCCTGGCGAACCGTTGCTCGCGGAACCCTGCTGGGCGGCGCCGATTCTGTCGCATGGCCTCCTGTACGTGCGAGGGCGCGACCGGTTGGTGTGCTTGGAATTGATCCCGAAGGACCATTCCCGCTGAGATGTTCTCGATTCGATTAGCGAAGCTTCGCGTTAGCATCCTTTCACTGGGACGCTTCTGCGAAGCGTCGCTAATCGGGATCGTCTACTATGCGGGAATCATCGTCTTTCTTTAGCGGTGTCGGACTGCGGTACATCAAAACACCGGCCAATCCAAAGAGAAATAGTCCGAAGTAAATCGCCAGCCGTCCTAGCATTTGGTAGGGCGGTTCGCGCCAGGGCGGTGCGGTCTGATTCAATCGATCAGACAAGCCATCATCTTCGCCGGCTACCTTGCTCTGCTGCGCCAGCATTCGCAACTCTTGCAAACGATGCTCTGCCTCGGCCTGCTGTGCCGTCAGTGGCACATAGGTCGTGGCCGCATATCCACCCAAGATCAGCGCGAGACCAAGGGCCGCCAACAGCCAGGGGCGATTCCATGCACCCGACGCGGACAACAATTCCTCTTCTTCCCGTGTCACCTTTTCTCGTTCGTTCTCGAAACTCGCCATCGATCCCTCACGAGATTTTTGCCACCAACAGCGTGCGATCGTCGTGGATTGGCTGACTGCCGGTGAACTCGTTTAGCGCGGCCAACACCGAGTCCAGAAGATCCGATGCCCCGACCGCGCAATTCTCCAAAACCTTATCGAGCCGGGATAGGCCAAACATCTCGCCCTGCTCGTTATGCGCCTCCGTAATGCCGTCGGTATACAGCACCAGTTGATCGCCGGGCATGAATCGATACGTCTGTTCGCGGTACCTCAACTCCGGCGCGATGCCCAGCGGCAAGGCGTTTGCCCCATCGAGCAAGTCCAGCGTACCATCGGCGCAGCGTTTCAGTCGAGGCGGATTATGTCCCGCCGAAGCGTAGGTTAACGAGCGATCGGCCGGGTCGAAAACGCCGTAAAACGCGGTCACGAAAGTGTCGGAATGGACGGTATAGCGCGCCGCGAGATGGCGATTGACATGTTCAAGCATGTGTCCGGGCGGCGTCGGGGGATAGGGAATGGAGTGAGCCAGACTGTGCGTGACGGCCATCAGCACGGCGGCCGGGGTGCCGTGGCCGCTCACGTCAGCGATGAGAATGCCCCATTTACCATCGGGAAGAGGGAAAAAGTCGTAATAATCGCCGCCAGCCCGCTGCGAGGTCTGATAGTAGGCGGCCAACGACATCGTGGGAATGTCCGGCATCTTCCTGGGCAGGAGGGAGCGCTGGATGTCGGCCACCAGCTTCAGCTCATAATCGACCGCCTCATACGCCTCCTTGAGCTGCTCCGAAAGCACGAGGTTCTGCGTCGCCCGGCCGAATAGGTTGCTCAACCAGACGACTTCGGGGAATTGTTCCGGCGGAAACGCCGCCGGCTCGCGACGCATGGCCAGAATCATATTGAGGGCCACGCCCTGATCGAACATGGGAATGGCCAACATCGAACCCATGCCGGCCACATACTCGACGGCGGGATCGTCGTCGTCTACCTGAATTTCATCGAGGATGCGCGGCTCGTCGGCATACAGTAGCTCGGCAAACAAGCCGCCTTTGAGCAAGGGGAGGCGATCGCGCTCCTTCCAGGGGTTGATATCTTCCTTCCACAGCGAACAGCGCGTGACGCGATACCACGGATATTTCAAGCCGCGGCGGCTGAGCGATACCCGGCGATCGACCGGCCGCAGTTTCTGCATGCGTTTGCCATAGGCCCGGCTCATCTCCTGTGGGTCGGTCTGCCGGCTCATGTCTTTCATCATTTCAACGATAATGTCCAGTCGCTCCCGCCAATCCCGAGCGACATCGTCGAACAATCCGGGTGATGCTCTCATGAATCAGAGTTCCTTTGCTAGCGGAGGTTGCCAAGATTACTTTATTATTCGCTCCTGCGGCCTTGCGGGGTAGTGCTTGCCAGAAAGATAAATCTGTCGTCAGCAATTCCACTTCCGAATACAGTAAAGCGCATTACTCATTGCTCCGGGAGTTCGAACATGAACCATCCGCGGTGGTCGGTTTTAGTCGCTCTGATCTGCCAGTCCATTCTCACAATGTCTGTTCGGGCCGAGTTGGACATCGAACCCGCGAAGGATTATCAATCCATCGCCGAGCGACTGACCACATTCATCGAGCGCGAGATCCGCTCGAAGAGATTGCCGGCGCTATCGATCGCTCTCGTAGACGATCAACGTATTGTCTGGGCCCGCGGCTTCGGTTTCGCCGATCCAAAAGCGAAAGTGCAGGCGACAGCCGAGACGATCTATCGCGTCGGGTCGGTATCGAAACTGTTTACCGATTTCGCCGTCATGCAGCTGGTGGAACGCGGCGTCCTCGACTTGGATGTGCCGATCACCAAGTATCTTCCGGACTTCAAACCGGGAGATCCGTTCGGCAAACCGATCACCCTGCGGCAGTTGATGGCCCATCAATCCGGGCTTGTCCGTGAACCACCGGTCGGCAATTACTTCGATCCCAACGGGGCATCGCTGGCGAAGACAGTGGAAAGTCTCAACAAAACGCAGCTGGTTTACAAGCCGGGAGCGAAGTTGAAATACAGCAACGCCGCGATTGCCACGGTCGGGTTCGTGCTGGAAGCGGTGCAAAAGCAGCCGTTTGCCCGCTACCTGTGGCGAACGCTGCTCGATCCTTTCGACATGAGACACAGCAGCTTCGAGCCGGACCCGGTCGTCACGAAAAACCTTGCGAAAGCCGTCATGTGGACGTATCCCGGCCGCGAGTTTCCAGCGCCGACATTCGAGCTGGGCATATCCCCGGCCGGCAGCATGTACAGCAATGTACTCGATCTGGGACATTTCCTCAGCGTCCTCTTCGCCCGCGGCAAGGCAGCGCACGGTCAAGTCCTCAAGCCCGAAACGCTCGAACAAATGTGGACTCTACAATTTGCCAATAAGGCTGGCGGCAAGGAAGGAACACAGCCGAAAGAGGGCTTCGGACTCGGCTTCTACATCTCGGACTTTGAAGGTCGCAAGAGCATCAGCCACGGCGGCGCGATTTACGGCTTTTCCACGGAGTTGCGGGCGTTACCCAAGGAGAAGCTCGGCGTGGTCGTCGTCACCTCGCGCGATGGCGCTTTTGGAGTTACCACGCACATTGCAGAAGTCGCGCTCCAACATTTGCTCGCCGTCAAGGAAGGCAAGCCGCTGCCGGCCATCGAGAAGACGAAACCACTCTCAATCGAAAAAGCGCGCCAGCTGGCGGGCCGTTACAAGAGCGGCGACCGCTGGCTCGATTTGCTGGAGCGCGACGGCCATCTGTGGGCGCTGCCCGATCGCGGTCCGTTTCGGTTTGAGTTACGGGAACTCGGCGATCACCTCGTCGTCGATGACCAACTCGGGTATGGACGGAAAATCGAAGTGAAGGACGGCATGCTGCACATGGACGGCAAGACCTACGAGCGCGTTCCGCTCGAAAAACCCGCTCCGTGCCCGGAGAAATGGAGGAGTCTGATCGGGGAGTACGGCTGGGACCATGACACACTGGTCATCCTGGAGCGCGACGGCAAGCTGTACACGCAGATCGAATGGTTCTTCCTGGACCCCTTGACGGAAGTATCGGCCAATGAATTCAAGTTCCCTGAGCGCGGACTTTATCAAGGCGAGAAGATGATTTTCACGCGCGACGAACATGGCCGTGCCACGCGTGTGGTAGCTGCCAACGTTGTCTTCGAGCGCCGCAAGATGGACGGCGAAAACGGCGAGACGTTCAAGATCAAGCCGCTTCATCCGGTCGAACAATTGCGCCGCGCCGCACTCCAGGCCAAACCTCCCCAGGAGAAAGGCGAATTTCGCCAGCCGGATCTCGTCGAGCTGGTTCGCCTTGACGATTCGATCAAGCTCGACATCCGCTACGCCACGACGAACAACTTCCTTTCGACGCCGTTCTATATCCAGGGGAAGGCGTTCATGCAGCGCCCGGCCGCCGAGGCACTGGTGCGTGTCCACAAGAAGCTTGCCAAGCAAGGCTATGGCCTCATGGTTTTCGATGGTTATCGGCCTTGGTCGGTGACAAAGATGTTCTGGGACGCGACGCCGGAGCAACTCCGCGTGTTCGTGGCCGATCCAAGCCAGGGATCGCGCCACAATCGCGGCTGTGCCGTCGATCTGACGCTGTATAATCGCAAAACGGGCAAGCCGGTCGAAATGGTCGGCGGCTACGACGAAATGTCGGATCGCTCCTATCCGGATTATCTCGGCGGCACGTCCTTGCAGCGCTATCACCGCGACCTGCTACGCCGTGCGATGCAGGAGGAGGGATTCACCGTGTACGAGGCCGAGTGGTGGCACTTCGATTACAAGGACTGGCGGAAATACGCCATAGGCAACCTTACGTTTGAAGAGATCCTTGCGGGGAAGAAGTAAGACCATGCCGATGAAGCAGAATTGCCCCTGATTTTCGGGAAAAAGCGCTGTCTCCGACAATTGGTCGGCGACGCGGACAGCTCGCGGATGAGCAAGCGACGAACCGATATGCTCGAAGGGTCGATCTAGGCTCGATTACTCTATCTCCGCGCGGGTCAGCGCTTTCGAGACCGATCACATTCTGAAGCCCGATCTCGACCGTCTCGTCTTGATTCCTTTTCGCCGCGATGATATTTGGAGAACCCGATTTGGTTCACCCGATTTGGCGAACCATCGAAAGGGATGTCTTATTCCTCGCCCAGAAAGGAGGGAGCCGCGCATGGCCCGACCCCCGGCCCGCGATCTGACGGAAAGAGAGCTGGAAGTGATGCACGTCTTCTGGCGGCAGCCGCGCGCCACCGCCGCGGAGGCGCGCGACCACTTGGCCGCTGCCGGTCTCGATCGCGCCTACACGACCATCGCCACGTTGGTCCGCATCCTACACGACAAAGGCTTTCTCGAACAACTCAACGACGAGCGGCCATTTGTTTATCGCGCCGCTCGCTCGTATGAGGAAGTCTCCGGGCGTTTACTGGGCGATGTCCTCGACCGCGTGTTCCGCGGCTCGCGGGAGCAGTTGCTCGTCCGCCTGGTCGGGCAACGCAAACTCTCGGCCAGGGAGCGGGCGGTTCTCGAAGAAATCCTCAAGGAGGCCGACGCATGAATAGTCTGGGGATTGCGCTGATTTGTTCGGCGTTGCAGACAACGCTGCTGGGACTCCTGGCTGCCGTTTTGTATTGGCTCGCCAGCCGTCGCGGTTCGATCCTGGCGGCGCGAATGGCCACACTCAGCTTGGGGGTTTTGATCGTCCTGGCGCTCGCCTCACTCTGTCCCTTGCCGACCTGCTGGTCGTGGGACGCGCTTTTTGGTCGGCCGACGCCCGCGTCCAGTCCGGACGGAGGGATGACCGACGCCATGGGCGTGGTCCACGGAGTTGCGGCGCAAGCAGCCGCCGCGCCGTCTGACACACGCGAATCGAGCGAGGGTCCCGCGATCGACTTCTCGTTGGCCCGGCTGCGCAACGTGTGGGAAAGCCTCTCTAGGTACAGCACCGAAGAGGATGCTTCGGCCCATCGCTGGCCGGCGGTCGTATCAGTGCTCTTCCTGATTGGTTCGGGCTTCGGTCTCTTCCGCCTGGCCATCGGCTTCTGGAGCGTCTCGCGCTACCGTCGCCGCAGCCGAGCGATTGAGGATGCCGCATTGCTCGATATGCTCGGCGTACTGCAAGTGACAATGCGTTGTCATCGTCCCGTCGAAATTCGTGAATCGTCTGATGTGTCCGCTCCTGCCACCGTTGGCTGGCGGCACCCCTTGATTCTCCTGCCTATTGACTGGCAGACATGGACTGAAGACGAACGACGTGCGGTTTTGGCCCATGAATTGGCCCATATCCGCCACGCCGATTACGCCGCTGGCGTGCTGGCGCGTATTAGCCTCATTGTGCATTTTTATCATCCACTGGCGTACTGGCTTACCAGCCGTCTGCTGTTCCAGCAGGAATTGGCCGCCGACGAGTTGGCGGCTTCCTGTGTCGGAGGCCGGCAGCCATATCTGCGTGCCTTGGCCCATCTGCTGATCCGTCAAGACGACCGGCCGCCGCGCTGGCCGGCGCGAGCTTTCCTGTCCCCTTCCGGAACTCTTTTAAGGAGAATTGGCATGTTACGAGGCAAGGATGATTGTCGCCGGCGAATCTTGCCGCGCTCTACCGCGGCGTTTCTCTTCGTTGTGCTGACAGCCGGCGCGGTCGTCATTTCCGCGCTGCGAGGTTCAGCCCAGCAACCGGGGGATGTTCGCATTGACAACACGGGTAGGCTGCTCTTCGTTGTTGGCGATAACCTCAACATTGGGCTTAGCGGCAGCGTTGTCCTCAATGAACGCAATTACGATACCGCAGCGCCGTCCGTTGACAATACCCAGAGGGTGCCGTTCGACCTTGCTTATGTGCCACTTGATGCCGTCGGCGTGGTGGCGATACGCCCTGCGGAGTTCTTCCGCCGTCCCGGCGCCACGCTATTGGTTGACCCGTTAAATGCCGCCGTCCCGGGATTGTGGGAGGAATTCAACCTCCCCAGCGATCTCGTTTTGCGTTTGGATGCAATCGAGCAGATCATCGGCGAGGTGAAACTAACTCACAACGCGAAGGCGCCCAAGGGCCAGAAGAACGTATTGTATATCAGTCCAAATCTCATTCGGATGGAGAAGAGCTTTGATTGGAAGGAACGGATGCGATCCGTAGTGCCCAAGGCGGAAGAGATTCATTATCGAGGCAAGACCTACTACAAGGGCAAGAGCAAAAGCTTTGCTCTCGGCTTAGACATATGTTTTTTCATACCCGACGAGCGAACCCTGGTTCTCCAATCGGAGACGGCAATGCGTCGAACTCTCATTGGTCAGAACGGAGGGTCGGCCTTTACCGCGTTCGCCGATTGGAGGCGCGTCGAAGACGGGTTGGTTGCTTTGGCGATGGATATACGCCGGGCGACAAAGATCACGAAAGAGCAGGAACCCGGTTTGGCCCCTCTTTTCGAGCACACCGCCAATTTGGTCTTCGGGGTCGATCTCCATGATTCGCTGAAGATGTGCGCCTTCGCTCAGTGTGCGGACAACAAAGCGGCCGAGACACTGGTCCACTGGGCCAAATCCCAAATTGCCGAGGAAATTGCTCCTTTGGACAAGAAAAAGGGCGATAAGGCGGCCTCGATGTCGTTGGGCGATCGATGGTCTCACGCTCTCTTAAAACATGCGCGCGTAGAGCAGCATGACTCGCAAGCCACTCTGCGCACCCACATGGCCATCGACTTTACGGAGCTTAGGAAACTGCTAATGGCTCCGAAGTAAGACGCAGTTGGCCAACTCTACCAATCTCATCGACCTCGCGCTGGGGCCTGGTCTGCAGACCGTGCTCCACCGCGGGGTTTGATAAATGATTGTGGGTGATGCTGATCCTGCGTTAGGGCGTCCGTTGAATTTCCTCCAGAATCATTTGCTCCACCACTTCCGGCCGAGCCGTGCCTTTGGTTTCGCGCATGACGGCGCCTTTGATCGCCTGGGCGGCCTTGGTCTTGCCCGCCTTGAAGTCCGCGACGGCCTTGGGGTTGGCGGCAAGAGCACGACGGACGATTTCTATCAGATGGTCCGCCGCCACAGGCTTGATGCCCAGTTTAGTAATTGCTTGTTTTGCGTTGGTGCCTTCGGCTAGCATCAAGTTAAAGACTTCTTCGGCCATCTGTTTGCTCAGACCCATCGTTTTTTGTTCTTTAATCAGGTCGGCCAGGTCAGAGGATTGGATTGCAAATGGCCCAAAATCGAGTCGCTTCTGCTGCTTGAACGTTGCAAGCAATTTGTTCGTGATCCAATTACAGGCAGCTTTGGGGTCACTACATGCCTTGGCCGTTGATTCGAAATACTCCGTGATCGCCCGGCCCTTACTGACAAGTACATTGGCATCATAGGGCGATAAGTCGTATTGCTCAACCAACCGCACCCGCTGGGCCGCCGGCAATTCTCCCATTTCGGATCGGGAACGCTCTAACCAGGCGTCATCGACAACCACGGGGGCCAGGTCCGGCTCCGGGAAGTAGCGATAATCCGACGCTTCCTCCTTGCGGCGCTGCACGATCGTCACGCCGCGATTTTCGTCCCAGCCGGCCGTCGCTTTCGACACCTGCCCCAGACGATAATTGGCATCCTGCGATGCTTCTTCATACTGCCGCTGCGCTTCGTACTTCATGGCCCGTTCAACGGCGCGGAAACTATTAAGATTTTTCACCTCCACGATCGGCGTTTTGATGACGGAGCCATCGGTTTGCGGAACGTGGAGATTGATGTTGGCGTCGCAGCGCAGGCTACCTTCCTGCATCTCGCAATCGGAGACGCCGATTTCGCGCAAGAGCAGGCGAATTTCTTCCAAATACGCCTTGGCCTCTTCGGGCGTTGACAGATCGGGCTGGCTGACAATCTCCAGCAGCGGCGTGCCGGCGCGGTTGAGATCGACGAGGCTGTCCTTGCCGGTGCCGTGTTCATCGTGCAGCATCTTGCCGGCGTCCTCTTCGAGATGGACACGGATGATGCCGATGCGCTTGACGCCGTCCAGAGTGGGGATCTCCAGCCAGCCGTCGTGGCTAAAGGGCAAGTCGTACTGGCTGATCTGATAGTTCTTCGGCAAATCGGGATAGTAGTAGTTCTTTCGGTCCCACTTGGTGAAACGGGCGATTTGGCAATTCAGCGCGAGGGCGGCGCGCAGGGCGAGATCGAAGGCACGGCGGTTCATGACCGGCAGCACACCGGGCATTCCGATGCACACGGGACATGTGGCCGAGTTGGGCGGCAGTCCGAACTTCGTGTTGCAACCGCAAAATAGCTTGGTCCGCGTAAGCAATTGAACGTGGACTTCCAATCCAATAACGATGCGATACGGGAGATCCGCCATGATTGGCCCCTACTCAACCAACGACGATGTTCACCAACTTCCCCGGCACGACGATCACCTTGCGCACCTGCTTGCCTTCAATCAACTGCCGGACGCGCTCATCGGCCAGGACCGTTTTCTCCAACTCGGCCTTGTCGATCTCGGCCGGTACCGTCAGCCGCAGACGCACTTTGCCGTTGATCTGCACGACTACCTCGGCTTCCTCAGCCTTGGTCAGCGCCGGATCGAACGCTGGCCACCGCTCATAGGCCAGCGAGTCACGATGGCCGAGAACGTGCCATAGCTCCTCGGCCAAGTGCGGAGCAAACGGTGCCAGAAGCAACACGAACGGCTCCAGCACCGAACGCGGCCGGACCATCAGCGGCGTCAGGTGATTGGTGAACTCCATCATGGCGGCGATGGCCGTATTGAAACGCATGCCGTCGAGATCTTCGGTGACGCGCTGGATGGTGCGATGCAGTTGCCGCAACGTCTCCTTTTCCGGTGGAACATCGCGCACCGCCTCGGACAGCTTCATTTCATCGGCGCGGTCGTCGATGAATAAACGCCAGACTCGGCCCAGAAAACGATACACGCCCTCGACGCCGCGCATGCTCCACGGCTTGACTGCTTCCAACGGCCCCATGAACATTTCATACAGTCGCATGCTATCGGCGCCGTAATCATTAATCACATCATCTGGATTGATGACGTTGCCGCGGCTTTTGGACATCTTGTAGGCTCTCGCATCCAAGCGGATCGAGGGGTTCTCTGTTAGTACGAAAGAATCCCCTTTCTTCTCGACCTGATCCTCCATGAGTTTAACGAGCGAAATGGGGTCAGCACTGATCAGTTTTTTTTCAAACGCGACCTTACCATCAAAATGCACCCCTTCCGCGGAGATCCATTGGCCATGTCGTTGAAAGCCGGTGTATTCCATCTCGCCCAAAATCATGCCCTGATTAACCAACCGCATGAACGGCTCCGGCGTGTGAACATGGCCGCGATCGTACAGCACCTTGTGCCAGAAGCGCGAGTACAACAAATGCAGCACGGCATGCTCCGCCCCGCCAACGTACAGATCGACGGGCATCCAATAACGCTCCTTTTGCGGATCGCAAAACACTTTATCGTTCTTTGAATCAATGTAGCGGAGATAGTACCAGCACGAGCCGGCCCACTGCGGCATGGTGTTATTCTCGCGCTTGTAGCGTTTGCCGTTGCGTGTTACATACAGCCAATCTTTCGCTTTGCTCAGGGGCGGTTCCGCTCTGCCGGATGGTTTGTAATCTTCCAACTCCGGCAATCGCAGCGGCAATTCGTCCGGCGACAACGGCTCGATGGCGCCGGTAGGATTGCCCTTCTCGTCGATCTCGTGCAGGATCGGAAACGGCTCGCCCCAATAGCGTTGACGGCTGAACAGCCAATCGCGCAGCTTGTAGTTGACCTTGCGCTGGCCCTGACGGCGTTCCTCTAGCCAATCAATGATCTTCCGCTTGGCCTCTACGATTCCCAGGCCGTTGAGGAATCCGCTATTGATGGCCGGCCCCTCGCCCAGATAAGCCTTGCCCTCCCATCCCTCCGGCGGTTGTACGGTGCGAACGATCGGCAGCCCGAAGACCTCAGCGAATTCCCAATCGCGCTCATCCTGGCCGGGCACAGCCATGATCGCTCCCGTGCCGTAGCTGGCCAGCACGTAATCGGCGATCCAAATGGGAATCTTCTCGCGGTTCACCGGATTGATGGCGTAGGCGCCGGTGAACACGCCAGTCTTCTTCTTGGTTAGCTCGGTGCGTTCCAGATCGCTCTTTCGGGCGGCCTCGGCACGGTACGCTTGAACGGCAGCCCGCTGTTCCGGCGTCGTGATCGCCTCAACCAGGACGTGCTCCGGTGCCAGCACCATGTATGTCGCACCGAACAGCGTGTCCGGCCGCGTTGTGAAGACGCGAATCCGCAAGCCCGTTTCAAGAGCGAAATCGACCTCCGCTCCTTCGCTCTTGCCAATCCAATCGCGCTGCATCTTCTTGATCGATTCCGACCAATCCAGGCTCTCCAAGTCTTCCAGCAGCCGCTCCGCGTAGGCTGTGATGCGCAGCAGCCATTGGCGCAGCGGCATACGGACGACGGGATGGCCGCCGCGTTCGGATTTGCCGTCGATCACTTCCTCGTTGGCCAGCACGGTGCCCAGTGCCTCGCACCAGTTGACCGGCACTTCGGCCTGATAGGCCAGCCGTTTGCTATCACGGTAGGAGCGCACGGCGGTATCGCCCTGCTGCCGTATTTCCGGCGGGATCGGCAGCTCGGCGATGGGCCGGCCCCGCTTCTCCTCGGCGTCGTACCACGTGTCGAACAGTTGCAAGAAAATCCACTGCGTCCAGCGGAAATAATCCGGATCGGTGGTATCGATTTCGCGATCCCAATCATAGCTAAAGCCGAGCATCTGGATCTGCCGGCGAAAATTGGCGATATTTTTTTCCGTGGTGATGCGCGGATGGGTGCCCGTGTTGATGGCGTACTGCTCGGCTGGCAGACCAAAAGCGTCCCAGCCCATTGGATGGAGCACATTGAAACCGCGCATGCGCTTGTAACGCGCCAGGATGTCGGTGGCGGTGTAGCCTTCGGGATGGCCGACGTGCAGCCCGGCCCCGCTGGGATATGGGAACATGTCGAGGATGTAGTATTTCGGCTTATCGGAGTGATCGGGCGTGCGGAAGGTTTTGTTCTTCAGCCAGTAATCCTGCCAACGCCGCTCGATGATTTTGGGGTTGTAAGTCGGCATGCGCGCCAATCCACTTTGCTTCCAGGGTCCAGGGCAAACCGTCCCGATCCCGCGGGCCGGCATCCGCATTATCCTATCTAATTAAGGACACGTCCTCGATACCTGTCGAGGAATTCCTGGAAGATGGACGATGGCGCGGAGGGTGGGGTTCACGAAACGGGGAGCTTTCCGAGCCGCGCACGCAGCGCAGCGGAGTAAGCGGACGTCCCATGCCGCCGCTTACTCCGCTGCGCTGCGTGCGCGGCTCGGAAAGTCATTTCATATCGGCTGCGGCAATCCCTCCGTGACCCAACGGACGGCCTCGTCGAATTGGGCCTCATCGAAATAGTGAATGGTGGCGCGCGTGAATGGATGACAGAACACAGCCATGCCCTTTTCCCACTTGCGATCGCCCACCAATGCCAGCCGTTCGATGTCGGCGAAGTGCTTGAGGTCAAACTTGATGTCTTCCCATAGCGCCCCCATCGTCCAGCCGTGGAAATCGTGCATCCGGACCAACATACGTAGCTTGCCCCCTCCTTGAATAAGCCGTTCCACTTCCGGCACGAACTGCTGGTAGTCCTCCTTCGTTAGTTTGCCGCTCAGCTCCACGCGCAGCAATTTGCCGCCTGCCTCCCCGTGCAATTCAACTGGCATGCTGAACCTCCTTCAAAGAATGGACGACATTCACGAAGCCTATGTGCGATTTCGCGCACTCACTCCGCCACTGGATCTATGTTGCCCCCGAAGCGGCCTTCATCGATAAGACCGTGTGCGCCAGTTCGATGAGCTTGAGGTTTTTGGCGCTCGCCGTTTTCTGGAGGCGGCGAAAAGCCTCCGGCTCGCTCAAGCCTAACTCTTTCATCAATACGCCTTTGGCCCGCTCGATGATCTTGCGATCCTCAAGTGCCTGACGCATATCCGACGCCTCACGGCGCAGCGCCTCGAATTGCTCGAAACGGTGCATGGCCAATCCGATAGCCGGCTCCAGACTCGCTTGCTTGATCGGCTTGATCAGATAGGCCATGATATGATCGGCCTCGGCCCGTTCGATGAGCTTGGGATCGCTATACGCGGAGACGAGAATAAAAGGAATCGGCATCTCATCGTAAATCCGCACGGCGGCATCGATGCCGTCTATTCCCGGCATTTTGATATCGGTAATGACCAAATCGGGCCGATGTGTCCGGCATTGGTCGATCAACTCCTCTCCGGTGGCCGCGGCAGCAACCACAGTGTGCCCCAAACGAGGGAGGATTTTACAGTAATAATCGCGGACATCCATTTCA
Source organism: Gemmataceae bacterium (assembly GCA_035653735.1). Classification (GTDB taxonomy): domain Bacteria; phylum Planctomycetota; class Planctomycetia; order Gemmatales; family Gemmataceae; genus JAJPHU01. Next base: position 3,562 of record DASRBG010000118.1, on the reverse strand, counting down.
TCGTCGGCGACGACGATGCGTAGGGGTTGCTTCATGAGTTCCCTCGTGGCAAAAGCAGTTGAATTTCCGCGCCGGCACCCTCAGGCGCTGCAGCGGCGATCTTGCCGCCATGCGCTTCGACGATGCGTTGAGCAATTGCCATGCCCAGACCCGTGCCTTTTGTTTTGGTCGTGAAGAACGGCTCGAAGATGCGCCGCCGCTGTTCCGGATTCATACCTGGTCCATTGTCGCGCACTGCAATCCAGAGCGCCGGCTGTCCCTCCAGATCGGCCGGCGAACACGTCACCGTGATCTGCACGGGATCCTTGCATGCTGCCAGAGCATTTTCCAAAATGTTGCGAAAAACTTGTTCCAGCCGGAACGGATCGACCGAGCATGACAGGTTGACGCCATCGCTCTCTTCCCGCATCGTCGCGATTCGTCCCTCGCGTTGGTTTGCAAGGTTGCTCCAGGCTTGACGCCAGATGGAGCGCACAGAATGCATCTCGCGCTCCAGTTTCAGGGGAGCGGCATAGTTGCGGACCTCGCTATAGAGCTGCTGCAGATGGTTTTGGGCTTTTTGGATGCGCGCAACAAGATTGATCGCCTCCGGCCGATCTTCGATTTCCATCGCCAACATTTCCAGACACGCTTGACTGCGGGCCAAGGCGTTGCCGCTCTCGTGGGCCAGGCCGGCCACCATCTGCCCGATCGCCGCCAGGCGCTCCGATTGCAAGGTGCGTTCTTGGGCATGTTTGAGCGCGGTGATGTCCTGGCCGACCATCAAAATGGCCGGCTCACCCTCGTAATCCGGCAGCCGCTGCGCGTTCCAAATGATCCAGTGATGCGAACCATCGCGGCCGCGCACCGGATTCTCGAAACCGCGCACCGGCGTCCCCGCGAGCACTCGCTCTAGCTGCTCTTGGACCGTTTGTTGACAGTCACCGCATAGAAAGCGTTGTATGTAGTTTTTGTCTAGAACCTCATCGGCCTGATAGCCCGTCAATTCTTCGGCAAAGGGGCTGAAATAGGCGATGGTGTGATCCGGACGTAAGATGGCGATGAGGCAGGGAGCGGCCTCGACGAGGGTCCGGAAGGCAGCTTCGCTGCGTTCCTTGGCCAAGGTTAACCGCCGCCGTTCGGTGATCCGCGCCAGGCTGGCACGAAGCGCATCGGGGTTTATGGGCTTGAGAATATAGTCCGCGGCTCCTTGCCGAAGCGCCGCGATGGCGTCTTCAAGATCGCCGTAGCCGGTCACAATGAGGATCGATGCTTCCGGAGCCAGCGCGCGCAGACGCGGCAGTAGCTCCTCGGCACTACCGTCGGGCAACCGTCGATCGAGAATGATCGCCGAGACGCGGTCCCAGCTATTGCGCCGCAGCACCTCAGCAGCGGTGCCGGCCGTCTCGACCTGGAAATCATCCAGTTCCAGGATGTCGCATAGATTGCTCCGCGTGTCGGCGTCGTCATCAACAACCAGCACGCGGAGATCGGCATCCGTCGGCATTCGGGATCTCCAAAATAACTAACCACAGAGCCACAGAGACCACACAGAGCAACGCACAGAAAAAAGCAAAAGGAGGAAAAAATCATACAAAGAGGGTCGCTACATTCTGATTACGTTTTTTTTCTTTTCTGCGTTTTTCTCTGTGTTCTCTGTGACTTTGTGGTTAGTTCTTTTCTGTCAGCTGTTCCAACGTGGTCAACAAGCGCGGCACGTCAAATGGTTTATAGCACACCGCGTCTGCGCCTTCGGCCATCACGCGCTGGACGAGCGGATCCATTTCGATGCGATGTCCAGTGATGACAACGGTCCGAGCCTGAGGATTAGTCTGTCGGACGCGCTGAAAAACACCGCCCCCATCACCGCGCGGCAGCTTCATATCAATCAACACGATGCGAAAATTATGCGCTTGCAACAGACGACCGGCCTCTGCCTCTTCGTGGGCCACAGCCACACGGTAGCCGCGCTCGCGTAGAAGATCCCAGAGATTGGCGCACAGGTCGTGATCGTCATCGACGACCATCACCAGCGGTTGGTCCAGCGCTTCCTCCACCAGTTCCATCAGGCGAGGGAAGTCCACGGGCTTGGGCAAAACCTGCCAGGCGCCGGCGGCCAACGCTTCCTCCGCCGTTGCCTTGCTGGCGTAGGCCGTTACCACGATCGCCACCGTCTCCGCGCACATCTTTCGCAGTTCGCGGTACAACGTCAGCCCGTCCATGCCGGGCATCTTCAGGTCCAAAAGTGCGATGTCATAGCACTTATTGCGTGCCAGCTCCAGCGCGGCGAAGCCGTCGAGGGCGGTATCTACGTCGTAGCCCAAGTCCGTGAGAATATCCGACAAATTACGGCAGGTATCGGCCTCATCATCGACGACAAGTATGGAAGCAGATGCCTTCATGAGCTGTGGTTCTCCTTGGTTCAAGCGATCCGAGCCTGAAGCGTAAGCGACGATGCTTCGCTCACGATTCAGGCTCGGATTTTTTATCCGTTTGCAGAATCACGGTGAACGTGCTGCCGCGCCCCGGCTCGCTGGCCACACGAAGGCTGCCGCCGTTCTTTTCCAAAATCGCCCTCGCTAGCGATAACCCCAATCCCAGGCCGCGCGCCTTGGTCGAATACAACGGCTCCATCACATGGATCAGATGCTCGGCCGGTATTCCGATGCCGGTATCGGCCACGCTCGTCTCGATGACGCCATCCAGAGGCCTCGCCGTTACGGTGAGCCGGCCTCCTTGTGGCATGGCTTCGCGGGCGTTCCGAATGAGGTTGGCGAAGACGATGCGAACCTGATCGCTGTCCCCTAGCGCAGGCGGCAGTCCAGGAGGACAATCGATCGTGACCTGGATATTCTCAGGCAACGGATTCGTTTCGATGCACTCGCGGACGCACTGTTCAATGGCGAACGGTGCTCGATTGGGCACCGGCATCTTGGCGAAGTTCGACAGTGCCGTGATAGTGCCGTCCGCCACCGTGACATGCTTCTCGATTCGTTGCAGATGCTCGGATCTTTTTTCCGGTACGGGGTTGCGAGCGTGGAGCAGGTAATAAACGGAGGTCTTGACGACATTCAGCGGATTGCGCAGCTCATGAGCAACGCCGCCGGCCACTTGACCGATGGCCGCGAGCCGCTCGCTGCGTTGCAGCCGTGCGGCGTATTCGGCCTGGTAGGCGTCCTCGATGATGGCCAAGTCGAGATCGAGCAGTTTGTTGAGGGCACGCACGGTCTCTTGCAGATCTTTCTTGTCCCCGGGCCAGCTTTCGTGCAGATGGCGCATCAGTCCCGTTCGCAGCCGCGATAGGGCGACATTGGTGTAGACCTGTTCCAAGCCAATCTCGACGTGGCGCCAGCCGACTTGCCAGCGGCGAGCGACGTAGTTTTGATCATAGGATCCGGCCAGCAGCTCACGCAGCCATTGTCTCAGCGTGCCCTTGAGTCGATTGATCTGGGCTTGCCCGCCCGTGATGACCTTGAGTGCGTTTGGATGGCGGCCAATTTCGTCATAGAAATCATCGATTAGAGCTACGAGATGCGGCGCAAGTAACTCGGCAGTTGCGGCCACGCGCCGTGCGCATTCGTCC
>DASRBG010000117.1:0-16702 GCA_035653735.1 Gemmataceae bacterium | reverse complement strand
CGCCGGGCCTATTTCGTTGATTGGCTAACGTCGGCGCACAATCCCTATTTCGCCAAGGCGCTCGTCAACCGCGTCTGGCGCAACTTCATGGGCCGCGGTCTCGTCGAGGCCGAGGACGATCTGCGCCAGACCAATCCGCCGACCAATCCGGAATTGCTCGACGCGTTGGCCAAGGATTTCATCGATCACAAATATGATGTGAAACATCTGATCCGCACCATCATGAACTCGGCGACGTATCAGCGATCCTCACGGCCGCTGCCGGGCAACAAGAGCGACGATCGCTTTTATTCGCACTATTTGATTCGTCGATTGCCGGCCGAGGTCCTCCTCGACGCTTACGCCCAAGTGACGGATGTACCGACGCCGTTCACGCAACTCAACTCGGCGGCCGGCGATTCGACGAGCGATTACAACGGCTATCCGCTCGGCACACGGGCGCTGCAACTGCCGGACTCGCTGGTCGTATCGCGATTCCTCGACGCGTTCGGCCGGCCGGAGCGTTCGCAAACGTGTTCCTGCGAACGCCAGCAAGATTCCAGTGTTGCCCAGGCCCTGCACGTCAACAACGGAAAAACGTTGAACGACAAGATCCGAGCCAAGAACTCGCGCATCGAGGCATGGCTGCGCGACAAGATCACCGATGAGGAAGCAATACGGCGGCTGTTCGCCTTGGCCCTCTGTCGCGAGCCGACGACAACGGAGTTGCAGAAGTTTCGGTCGCTGCTCGCCGAGTCCACCGCCGACGCGAAAACAACGCGCCGCGAAGCATTGGAGGATTTGTTCTGGTCCGTGCTCGCGTCGAAAGAATTTATGTTCAATCGTTAAACGAGATGGTTACGGCTGAGCGTGAAAAATAGGAAAGAGGATGCTTTGATGCGCTGCGTGCGTTGGATTCTCTTTGGATGTCTCGTCGTTAGTCTCGCCGGATGCAGTGTGGGTAAGAAGGACAGGGCGAACTCTTCGAAGTCCGGAGCCGGACGGGTCTCGCCTGCCGAGGAAAGCCCCACTTATCCGTGGGCGCGGCCGTCCGAAGATTTGCAGCGGCCGCAACTTCCTCTGAAGTCACCAGGAAATCGCGACCCATTTTGAGATGCGGTTACTCCGCAAGAGGTTGACACGAGTTGTGAACGTGAATGGAAACGTGATCCGTTTTTCCCGAAGGAGGGAATGCCCATGAAAGCCCAATGCTGGATCATCGCATTCATGCTCGCGCTGTTGCCGATGGCTGCTCGCGCGCAGGAAGAGATCAAAGTCAGTGGCCGCGTCGTCGATGCGGCCGGCAAGCCGGTTGCCAAAGCGGAGATCGCTACCTTCTGGTCCACCATGAAGGAAAAGTTGACGGCCTACAACGGCGTCACAACCGACGCCGAGGGGCGTTTCACTAAACCCGTCACTTTTTATGGCCGCGGCGAAGCATTGTTTGCGTTGGATAAAGATCGCAAGACCGGTGGGCTAATCGTGATCGAGCCGAAGGACGCGGCGAAAACAGTGGAGATCAAGCTCGCGCCGCTTGTCCACCTACACGGCAAGTTTGAATGCAAGGAACTGAACAAGCCGCTGAAATGGACCAATGTCTACCTCCTCAGTGGGCAAGCTCGCTTTGCGATGTGTTCGTCCGAGGAAGCATCTTTCTCGTTCTTGCTGCCGCCGGGAACCTACAAAATGTGGGCCTACGGCACGGACATTCAGGACTTGAAGAAAGACATCACACTCAAATCCGAGGAGCGGGAAGTCGATTTGAAGACGATCGACATGCCGGCGACCATCATCGCCCGGCACAAGGGCAAGGCGCCGCCGGCCTGGCACGTCACCGATGCACGCGGCGTCAAGAAGGACGTGAACATATCCGACTTCAAAGGGAAGTGGGTGCTGTTGGAATTCTGGGGTTATTGGTGAGGGCCGTGCACGGCCGGCAGTTTGCCGGGTTTGATCGACCTGTATGAAGCCCACAAAAAAGACCGTGAAAAGTTTGAAATCCTCGCCTTCCACGACGGCACCGTAAAAGACTTCGCCGACCTGGACAAAAAGATGGAAACGCCCAAGCAAAAGTTCTGGAACGGCCGCGACTTGCCATTTCCGATTCTTCTGGATGCGACAGGACAAACAATAAAGGACTGGGGCGTCCGCGCTTTTCCAACGACGCTACTGATCGATCCGGAGGGCAAGCTGGTCGGCGAGGCGGGCGAGCAGCAGCTGGAAGAAAAACTACCTCCGCTGCCGATGTCCGTCCGCGTCGCCAAAGCGCTGGACCGAAACGTCGCTGTGGCCATTCAGGATCTTGAGCTGGAGAAAGCCTGTAACTTTCTGTCCCAGCGTGCCCGCGTACCGATTCGTCTCGATAACGATGATCTCAAAGCGGCGGGGGTCACGGGAGCGACGAAAGTTCCTCTCGCTCTCGCCGGAATGCTGTCGTTACGAAGCTGGCTTGACCTGCTTCTCGAAGCAGACGGTTTGACTTACGATCAGGACGAGAAAGGTTTGGTGGTTCGGCGACGGAAATCCGGCGCGCCGCCGCAGGAACTCTCGCCCATGCAGCGATCCTGCGCTCAGCGTATCGAAAAGCTGCTCGACTCAAAAATCAGTTTCGATTTCAAAGACAAACCGTTGAGCGAAGTTGCGCAGTTTTTCGAGACCAAGACGCAAGAAAACTTCGTCCTGTCGCCGCGTGACCGCAAAGCCGGCCTCCTCGATCAGAAGTTGCTCGTGACCGGTTCGGCCAAGGATGTGCCGTTGCGTGAGGCGCTGAGGAAATTACTGGAACCCTATGGGGTGGGTTTCACCATTCGGGATGAAGTCGTCGTGCTGACGGCGAAGCCGAAGTCAGCGTCTAGAAAGTGACTGTGTTAATCTGCAAAGGGCGAGCGGGGTCGCGTCAGCGCCCCGAGAGAGCCACACTCGGGGCGCTGACGCGACCCCGCTTGCTCGTTGGTTTGTCTATTCGAGATGCACTCCATGAACTGGACTCGATTCTTTGTGCTCGCAACCGTACTTGTGACGCTTGCACCGAAAGCCCACGGTGCGGAGCCGATCAGCTACGCCAAACAGATAAACCCGTTTTTTACTCGCTATTGTCTGGAATGCCATAACCACGATGAGCCGAAGGGCGGGCTGAACCTGGAGACGTACAAGTCGCTGCGCGAAGGGGGCGATAACGGCGAGGTTCTCACGCCGGGAAAGTCCGACGCCAGCCGCATCGTCCGGAGCGTGGAACACAAGGACAAGCCGTTCATGCCGCCGAAAAAGGCGAAGCAGCCGCGTCCGGAGGAGATCGCCCTGTTACGGGCGTGGATCGATGCGGGTGCGAAGGAGGACGGCGCTGTACGCATCACGGTTCCGAAGATTCCGCCGAAGCAGCCAGTGGCGCCGCCGGTGGCTGCCGTGGCGTATCATCTGGGCGGGTATCTGCTCGCGGCCGCCGGCCGTGGAACGGTGTTTCTTTTCGATGCGGCGACAGGCGATTTGCTGGGCAAGCTGGAAGGACTGCATCCGCGCGTCACCGCGTTGGCATTCTCTCGCGATGGAAAGCATCTCGCCGTCGCCAGCAGTGCGACGGGCGAAACCCATGAAGTGCGGTTGTATGATTTCAGCGTCGCTGGGGCACTCGCGGAGCGAGGCGGCTACCAAATTGTCGGCACACACGGGGATGTCATCCAAGATCTCGCGTTCAGTCCCGATGGCAAGATCCTCGCCAGCTGCGGATACGATCGCCTTATCAAGCTCTGGGATATGACGGCGAAAAAAGAGCTGAACGTTCTGAAGGACCACAGCGATTCCGTGTACGGCGTTGCTTTCAGTCCCGACGGCAGGCTGCTCGCTTCGGCGGCCGCCGATCGCGCCGTCAAGGTTTGGGACGTGGCAACGGGACGGCGGCTTTACACACTCGGCGAGTCCACCGATTGGGTCTACGCCGTCGCCTGGAGTCCCGATGGGCGGCATTTAGCAGGTGCGGGCGTGGACAAGAGCATTCGCGTCTGGCAGGCATCCGCCGAGGGCGGCAGGATCGTGCAGTCCGTCTTCGCCCACGAAGCGCCGGTCCTCCGGTTGGCTTTCACGTCCGACGGCTCGACACTCTATTCGCTCAGTGAGGACCGCACGCTTAAAGCATGGGACGCCAAACAGATGGTCGAACGCAAGGTCTACGAGCGTCAGCCCGAGACGATTCTGAGCCTCGCGGTTCGGCCCGACGGCAAGCAGATCGCCCTGGGCCGCTACGATGGCGTTCTCGCTCTTCTCGACGCGGCCACGGGCAAAGCGCAGGCCGAGCCGTTGCCCATCAAACCGAAACCGCCGATCGCCGAAGTTGAACCGAATGATTCCCCGCGCACCGGCCAGCGCGTCAAGCTGCCGGCGACGATTCACGGAAGTATCAGCCGGGCGGGCGATGTCGATTACTACCACTTCGAGACAAAGCCGGGACAGGAAATTGGCGTGGAAATAAAGCCACTCGACAAGGCCAAGCTCGATGCGGTCTTGCAATTGATCGACGCCGATGGCCGTATCCTCGCGGAAAGCACGAAGGGATTGCTCGGCTACATTTGCCCAAAAGCCGGCGCTTATGCTCTGGGCATCCGCGATCGCGAATATCGAGGCGATCCGGGCATGAAATATCAGGTGACGATCGGCGACATTCCCCTGGTCACGAGTGTTTTTCCGCTCGGACTACAACGCGGCACGGAAACGGAGGTTCATTTGGAAGGCGTCAACCTCGGCCGCAGACACTCGGTGCAACTGAAAGTGCCTGCGGATGCCGCTCTCGGATCGCGGGTGCCGGTTCCGGTCGCCAAGGGTGTTCTTGGCAGTCCGAGCGTGCGCGTCGATGAATTTCCGCAAGTCGAATCCATGCAAGCGGGGACGAGTGCGGGCGTCCCGGTCGCCATCCCGATTCCGGGCACAGCCAATGGACGAATCGAACAGCCGGGCGCGACGCAGACCTGGCGGTTCCAGGCAAAGCAAGGACAGCGATTACTGCTCGAGGTCCACGCCAACCGCATCGGTTCGCTACTCGATTCCGTCATCGAAATTCTCGACTCGAACGGTCAGCCGCTCCCGCAGGCGACGTTGCGTTCGCTGGCCAAAACTTATGTCATCTTCCGCGATCACGATTCCGCCTCGCCCGGCGTCCGCATCGAATCGTGGAGCGAGCTGGCGATGGATGATTACCTGCTGGTCGGCAACGAGCTAATCCGCATTTGGGAACTGCCGAAAAACCCCGATGATGATTGCCACTTCTGGACCCAGAGCGGTCGGCGGCGCGGCTACCTCGGCACCACGCCGGCTTTTCATCCCATGGGCCAGCCAATGTACAAAGTTTCGATTCATCCGCCCGGTACGACGTTCCCGCCCAATGGACTACCCATTGTCACTCTTTATTATCGCAATGACGACGGGGGCGGTGACTTCGGCAAAGATTCGCGTCTCGTTTTCGATCCGCCTGCCGATGGCGAGTATCAGGTCCGCATTGGCGACGCGCGCGGCCAGGGCAGCTCACGGCATTCGTATCAGCTGACGATCCGTCCGCCGCGGCCGGACTTCAACATCAGCTTCAGTCCCACAACACCTTCCGTCAATAAGGGCGGGGCTGTGTCGATTAACGTCCGTGCCGACCGACGAGATGAGTTTGATGGACCTATCGAGGTCCGGTTGGAAAACCTGCCGCCCGGATTCTTTGCCCCGCCCACGACCATCCCCGCCCACGAGAACAGCACGAACGTTGCTCTCTATGCCGAAGCGAGCGCGACCGTTCCGGCGAAGGCACCAGCGCTGAAATTGATCGCTCGTGCCATCATCGACAACAAGCCGGTTGTGCGCGAGACGACCGGCGGACTGCCGAAACTCACCGAGCCAGGCGACATCGTGACGACGACAGAGCAGTCAGACGTGACGGTGAAGCCCGGCAGTGAAGTACGGCTAACCGTGAAAGTCGAACGGCGCAACGGCTTCAAAGGGCGCATCCCGCTTGAAGTGAAGGGACTGCCCCACGGCGTCCGCGTGCTCGACATTGGACTCAATGGCATTCTCATCACCCCCGAGGCAACAACGCGGACCTTCGCCATCTATGCCGAGCCGTGGGTCGCGGAGTTGACGCATCCGTTTGTGATATCCGCTCGCCGTGAGGACAAGAACACGGAATTCGCCGCAAAGTCGGTACTGCTGCGCGTGGCAAAGTAAACTAAGGCTGCACTCTTGCGGTGGTGAGGAAGGGACGAGTATAATTTCTCCATGATTCGCATTCGCTTTAGTGATGATGCGTCGAAACGACGCGCTCTGGGCTATCTGGTCGGACGCTTCTCGTTTAAGCGGGGAAAGATCGGATAGTACTTTTGAGACAAAAGCGAATGCCAAGGTGGTCGATCCTCACCGGCTTCGAGCAACGCGGTATCGATCCCTGTTTGATCTTCCTATGAACCTGTAATCATCGGTGATTGATGACATTCGAGGAGAAATCGATGCGACGGAGGTTCCAGGCTTTTTTCTCCGCCCTCTGGGGCCGACAAATCCCGCCTCGCCGTGTAGCAACCCGACTTTCAATTGAACAGCTGGAAAGCCGTGTAGTGCCGTCCACCTACCACTGGATCGGTGGGTCGGCGACCACGGGCAACCAGTGGGGCGTGGCCGCCAACTGGCAGGAGAAGCAGGTCCCCACCAGCGGCTCGACCGTCGTCTTCGACACCACCACGCCCGGCTTCGCCGCCATCAGCAACGGCTTCAACCCCGTCAACAACGTCTCCGGCCTGACCAACCTCACCCTCGTCCTCAACGACGCCTCCTCCGCCGGCGACTTCAAGCTCACCGGCGACCCCATCGGCCTGCGCAGCACCGCCGGCGTGGCCATCCGCAGCACCGTGAGCGTCGGCTCCGCCGTCACCATCGCCGACAACCTCAACCTCGCTGCCAACAGCACCATCGATGTCGGCCTGGGCACCCTGAACCTCACCGGCGTCCTCGGCGGCTCCTTCTCCCTGACCGACGCCAGCACCACCGGGGCCATCCTCGAACTCAGCGCCGCCAACACCTACGGCGGCGGCACCTTCCTCAACTCCGGCACCCTCAACGTCGGCACCAACACCTCCCTCGGCGCCGGCACGCTCCACCTGGCGGGCGGCACCCTGGGCAATAGCAACTCCTTCCTGGTCCTGGCCAACCCGTGGGTCGTCACCAGTCCCAGCACCATCGGCGGCGGCAGCTTCTTTACCCTGGCGGGCAACGGCGTGCTCAGCAGCAACCTGACCCTGACCAACAGCGGCTTCCTGACTTTGAGCGGGGCCCTCAGCGGCAGCGGCGGGCTGACCGAGGACGGCTTCCCCGGCTCGACGACCCTGGGCGGTACGCAGGCCAACACCTTCACCGGGCCGGTTTCCGTCCTCTCGGGCGGGCTCACCTTGCAGAAGTCCGCCGGCATCCAGGCCCTCGTTGCGCCGGTCACCGTCACGGGCACGTTCAGCAACCTGACCATCAGTGCCGACAACCAGTTGAACGGCAAGGTGGCGGTCACGCTGGTCGGCGGCACGCTCAGCGACAGCAATCACAGCGACAGCGTCGCCTCGGTCAACGGCACCGGCACCATCACCGTCGGCACTGGCCTGTCCGTGCTCGGCGGCGGCGCCCAGGTGTTCAACGGCAGCGTGCAGGGCAGCGGCAAGCTGGCCTACGACGGCACCGGTTCTTTGACCCTGTTCGGCACCGGCAGTTCCTTCACTGGGGACCTCAACGCTGCCAAGGGCGTGCTGGCCGTGGACGCCATCTTCTCCGGCGCCACCGGCCAGGTTAGCGGCGGCACGCTGGTGGGCAGCGGCGTCCTCAAGACCATCACGGCCACCTCCGGTTCGGTCAACCCCGGCGCGGTGGGCAGCGATGGCATGCTGACGCTGGCCGGCGGCTCGCAGGCGACGGCCCTGAGCGGGGCCACGCTGGCGGTGGACCTGGACCAGCAGTCCGTTTGCGACCAGTTGGTGGTTGGCAACGGCTCGACGCTCAACCTGAACGGGGCCAAGCTCAGCGTCAACGTGCTGGGCACCACGGCCACGCCGGGCAGCGTCTACACCATCGTGAGCAGTGCCCCGGCGGCATCAGCGGCACCTTCACGGGCTTGGCCAACAACGCCACGCTTACGGCCGGCGGCCGCACCTACCGCATCAACTACTCCGCCAAGGCCGTCACCCTCACCGAACTCACGTAGACGACAACGCTCGCGGCAACGGAACATGCTCAACGTGCCCGACAAGGGGCCGAGCGTTCACGGGCCTGGCCAACAACGCCACCCTCACGGTCGGCGGCCGCGCCTACCGCATCAATCACTCCGCGGGCAACGTCTATTTGGAGCTGGAGCAATGATTCGGCTCTATCTCATCGGAAACGCAGATAATCGGCGTCATTCGGACGCATCAGCGGCAGTCCTACCGTGACGAGTTGGCACGCGTATTCGTCGATGTGCCGGACACAGCAGAAACCCAGTAATTCTTCTGCGAAACGCTTGAAAGTTCGTTTCCGTCAAATCGATATCTGGGTAACCTCGCACACCCTCGAAATCATCTGACACATTTTGTCAGCCCCCTTCGTCCCCTCTGCCAAATTGGCGGTTTTCCTTTCGACACCAATTAATAGTTAATTAACGCAAGTTATGTTGCATAAATCACTTACGTCATCATCTCCCCGCGGCACATGACTTGCTAACACCCCTCCCGCAGTCATGAAGGAGATTCCCTATCGCGGCATGCTCCAGCGCGGCCGCGGAATTGATTCAAACCGTCGAGATGGAAATGAACCTAGCGAAAGGAGAACTGTGAATGGGGGCCAAGCAGCTTACCTACAGCGATGAAGCCCGGCAAAAGTTATTGTCCGGCGTCAGCAAATTGGCGCGGGCGGTTCGTTGCACGCTTGGGCCGCGCGGCCGCAATGCCGTGCTCGATAAAGGATGGGGCAGCCCCAATGTCACCAAGGACGGCGTCACCGTGGCCGAAGAGATCGAGCTGAAAGATCCCTATGAGAACATGGGGGCGCAGCTCGTCAAGGAAGCGGCCAGCAAGACCAGCGATGTCGCCGGCGACGGCACCACCACCGCCACCGTTCTCGCCGAAGCTGTCTACCGCGAAGGTCTCAAAATGATCGCGGCCGGCCATGACCCCATGGCTTTGACGCGCGGCATCCAGAAGGCCGTCGAGAAGGTCGTCGAAGAGTTGGCACGGTTGGCCGAGAAGATCGACGACAAGGACCAGAAGGAGATCACCGAAGTCGCCACTATCGCCTCGAACAACAATGCCGAGATCGGCAAGAAGCTGGCCGAGGCCATGAAACTCGTGGGCGCCACCAACGGCGTCATCACCATCGAGGAAGGCAAGACCGCTGAAACCGAAGTCGTGGTCGTACAAGGCATGCAGTTCGATCGCGGCTTCCTCTCGCCCCACTTCGTCACCAATCCCGACACCGTCACCTGTGAGTTGGATAATCCCTACATCCTCATTTTCGAGGAAAAAATCAGCTCCGCCAAAGATCTCATCCCGCTTCTGGAGACGATCTCGAAGAAGAAGGAGCCGCTGCTCATCATCGCCGAGGATGTCGAGGGCGACGCGCTGGCGACCCTGGTGCTCAACAAGCTCAAGGGCATCCTGCAAGTCTGCGCCGTCAAGGCGCCGGGCTATGGTGATCGCCGCAAGGCCATGCTCGAAGACATCGCCGCACTGACGCGCGGCACGGCAGTCTTCAAGGATCTCGGGATCAAGTTAGAGAGCATCCGTCTGGATCAGCTCGGCCGGGCCAAGAAGGTCAAGGTCGATGCCGAGAACACAACGATCACCGAAGGCGCCGGCGACAAGAAAGCCGTCGAGGGTCGCTGCGAAATGATTCGCCGCGAGATCGAAAAGACTGACAGCGACTACGATCGCGAGAAATTGCAGGAGCGTCTGGCGAAGTTGGCCGGCGGCGTCGCTCAGGTCAAGGTCGGGGCGGCCACCGAGACGGAGATGAAGGAGCGCAAGGCACTGTTCGAAGACGCTCTGCACGCCACACGCGCGGCATTGGCCGAAGGCATCGTACCCGGCGGAGGCGTCGCTCTCCTGCAAGCGCGCAAGGCGCTCGACAAACTCGACGTGGGCAACGAGGACGAGCAGAGCGGCGTTCGCTTGGTGCAAAATGTGCTCGAAATGCCTTGTCGCGCCATCGCCGAGAACGCAGGGCTGGATGGCTCGGTCGTGGTCGCCAATATCCGCCGCAGCAAAGAGAAGAACTACGGTTACGACGCCGACAAGGGCGAATACACCGATCTGCGCAAACGCGGCATTGTCGATCCCGTCAAGGTGACGCGCTCTGCGTTGCAGAACGGCGCCAGCGTCGCCTGCTTGCTTCTTACCACCGAGTCGATGGTCGCGGACATCCCCGAGAAGAAGAAGGAGGAGCCGCACCACGATCATCACGGAGGCATGGGAGGCATGGGTGGTATGGGTGGTATGGGTGGTATGGGCGGCATGGGTGACATGGGGATGATGTAAATAGGGGTTCGTTTAGCCGCGACGCGTAGCGGAGCGCGTTGATGCTCTCGTTCAGGTCGCGGCCAAACGAATGGAGGATATTCACAATGGCGAAAGAGAAAGAAATTAGCTTGCGGATTCGGCCTTTAGATGATCGCGTGGTCGTGGAGCCGTTGGAGGCGGAAGAGAAGACGGCGGGCGGCATTCTGTTGCCGGACACGGCCAAGCAAAAACCACAGCGCGGCCGAGTGCTCGCCGTCGGGCCGGGAAAACTTCGCGACAACGGCGAACGCATGGCTCTGGCCGTGCAGAAGGGCGACGAGGTCATCTATGGCCGTTACAGCGGCAGCGATGTCGAAGTAGACGGCAAAGACATCAAAATCATGCGGGAAGGCGACATCCTCGCCAAGGTCACAAAGTAAGATTGCGGCGGCGAACGGCCGGCGTCAGCCGGCTGGTTGCAGCCACCACCAGCCGGCTGACGCCGGCCGTTCGCCAAAACCCTACGGGAGACAACACGAAATGGCAAAACAACTCCTCTACACCGACGAGGCGCGCAAGAAGCTACTCGCCGGCGCTGATAAGCTGGCCCGCGCCGTCGGCATCACGCTGGGGCCGACCGGACGCAATGTCATTCTCGACAAAAGCTTCGGCGGCCCGGCCGTTACCAAGGACGGCGTTACCGTCAGCAAGGAAATCGATCTGCCCGATCCGTTCGAGAACATGGGCGCCAAGCTGGTCAACGCCGTAGCGCAAAAGACCAGCGACGTGGCCGGCGACGGCACCACCACGGCGACCATTCTCGCCCTGGCCATTTATCAAGAAGGACTGCGTAACATCACCGCCGGCGCCAATCCGATGGGTGTCAAGCGCGGTATCGATAAGGCCGTCGAGAAAGTCGTCGAGGCCTTGGACGGCATGTCCAAAAAGCTGACCAAGAAGGAAGAAATGGCGCAGGTGGCCGGTATTAGCGCCAATAACGATCCAAAAATTGGCCAGCTAATGGCCGACGCTTTTGAGAAGGTCGGCAAAGACGGCGTCATCACCGTCGAGGAAGGCAAGACTTCCGAGACGACGCTGGAGTTCGTCGAGGGCATGCAGTTCGATAAAGGCTATATCTCGCCGTACTTCATCACCACGCAGGAAATGACCTGCGAGTTTGAGGACGCCTTCATTCTCATTCACGAAAAGAAGATCAGCAACGTCCGCGACATGCTCCCCTTGTTGGAGAAGGTGGCTCAGAGCGGCAAGCCCCTGCTCCTCATCGCGGAGGACGTGGAGAGCGAGGCGCTGGCCGCCCTGGTCATCAACAAGCTGCGCGGCGTGTTGCAGGTGTGCGCGGTCAAGGCACCCGGCTTCGGCGATCGCCGCAAGGCCATGCTCGGCGACATCGCCGTCCTCACCGGTGGTCAGTTCATCAGTGAAGATCTCGGTCTGAAACTGGAGAACGTCGAGCTATCGCAGCTGGGCCGGGCCAAGACCATCAAGGTCGAGAAGGAAAGCTGCACCATCATCAATGGCGCGGGCAAGAAGGGCGACATCGAAAAACGCATCTCGCAGATTCGCGCCCAGATGGAGCAAACGGAAAGCGAATACGACAAGGAGAAGTTCAGCGAACGGCTGGCGAAACTGACCGGCGGCGTGGCTATTATCCGCGTCGGTGCTGCCACCGAGGCCGAGATGAAGCAGACCAAAGGCCGCGTCGAAGATGCCTTGCATGCTACCCGCGCTGCAGTGGCCGAGGGCATCGTTCCTGGCGGCGGCACTGCGCTCTTGCGCTGCATCCCCGCTGTGGAGGAGTTGGCCGAGAAGCTCAAGCACGACGAGCGGCTCGGTGCGGAGATCGTGGCTCGCGCCCTGGAAAAGCCGGTCCGCACCATCGCGGAGAACTCCGGTACCGATGGCGCCGTCATCGCCGACGAAGTGGCGCGGCAAAAGTCGGCCAACTTCGGGTATAATGCCAATACGGGAGAGTTCGTGGACATGTACAAGGCCGGCATCGTTGATCCGACCAAAGTCACGCGCTCTGCTCTGGTAAACGCCGCCAGCATCGCCGGACTCATGCTCACGACCGAGGTGATGGTCACCAAGATCGATGAGGATGAGCCGGGCAGCAAGGTGCAAGGGGCCATCCGATAACCAAGAGGGTTTAGGGTTTGGGGTTTAGGGTTTAGGGTGAAGAACAATGGCTGTTTCGCTTCACTCGACCCGTCTTGCCCTGAACCCTAAACTCCAAACCCAAAACCCTAAACCCTATGCCTATGGCCAGCAAGCGGGACTATTACGAAGTCCTGGGCGTCGCGCGCGACGCCGATGACGACACACTCAAAAAGGCCTATCGCAAGTTGGCCATGCAGTATCATCCGGATCGCAACGTAGGCGATGCCGATGCGGAGGCCAAATTCAAGGAAGCCTCCGAAGCCTACGATGTGCTGCGCGATCCGCAAAAACGCCAGCTCTACGACCGCTACGGCCATTCCGGTCTGGAAGGGGCCGGCCTGCCGAATTTCGCCAACCTGGATCCGATGGACATTTTTGGCGATATTCTCGGCGATTTATTCGGCGGGCGTCGCCGTCGCGGTCCCCAGCCTGGCCGCGACCTCCAGATGGTGCTGGAGATCGATCTGCTGGAAGCGGCGCGCGGTGTGCAGAAGGAGATTAAGGTTCCGCGGGCGGAAACCTGCTCCGACTGTCGCGGCAGCGGGGCCAAACCCGGTACCCGGCCGTCTACTTGTCGCCGCTGCGGCGGCCACGGCGTCGTCATTCAGGGGCAAGGTTTTTTCCGCATTCAGCAAACGTGCGGTGCTTGCGGGGGCCAGGGCGCGGTCATCACCGATCCTTGCCGTACCTGCCACGGACGCGGCGCCATCGAGGTTGAACGCAAACTGCCGGTGAACATTCCGCCCGGCGTTGATAATGATGTGAGCATTCGTTTGAGCGGGGAGGGAGAGGCCGGCCAACCCGGTGCGCCGCCGGGCGATTTGTACTGCGTCCTCCGCGTTCGCAAGCATCCGCTGTTCGTCCGGCAAGGCCAGGATCTCCATTGCGAGGTTCCGGTGACGATCAGCCAGGCGGCACTCGGTCGGCCCATCGAAGTACCGACGCTCGATGGGCAGTTTGTCACGCAAACGCTCAAACGCGGCACACAGAGCGGGGACGAAGTTCGCATCACCGGCAAAGGCATGCCGCATCTGCGCGGCGGCCGAACGGGCGACCTCGTCGTGCATGTGCGGGTGGTCACGCCCCGGCGCTTGACCAAACGGCAGGAAGAACTCTACCACGAGCTGGAGGAGATCGACGGAACCGAGATCCCCCCCGAACGAAAGAGTTTCCTCGACCGGATTCGTGACTTCTTCTCGCCCGACGACCCCGTGAATAAGCCTTAATGCCGAACACAAGCTCGAAGCTCCAGCGAGGAGATGAGAAGCGATGACGGAACACAAGGAACAGAACGCGGCCGTATCGCCGAACAACACGCGCGATACCGGTGAGGAGAAGGCCGCCGAGCAGGTGCTCGATGATCTGGAAAGTCTGCGCGCGAAACTCCAGAGCGTCGAGCAGAAGCGCGACGAGTATCTGTATTTAGCTCAGCGAACGCGGGCCGACTTCGAGAATTATCAGAAGCGGATGAAGCGCGATTTGGCCGAGGAACGCCGATTTGCCCAGACGCCGCTGGCGAGCGATCTTCTCTCGGTCCTCGACAATCTCGAACGCGCCACCGCGGCGGCCGAGCAAGCCGGCGAGAAAGGACCGCTGGTTCAGGGGGTCGCGATGGTCCACACGCAGCTGCTCGATACGCTTCGCCGCCACGGTATTACCCCGATCAACGCCCAGGGCCAGCCGTTTGATCCGAACCATCATCAGGCCGTGACCCAGCAGCCGAGCAAGGAACATCCACCGATGACGGTGTTACAGGTGCTGGAACAAGGGTATCTGATTCATGACCGAGTGCTCCGCCCCGCGCGCGTGGTTGTTTCCACGGCGCCGGAGCCGGCCAACAAACCTGAGTAACGCCGCTTGCGGCTTAGCGTTAAGCCGCAAGTGGCTATCCGTGGAGAAAATACGTATGCCGACCTACGAATACCATTGTGACGCCTGCGATTATAACTTTGATGAATTTCAATCGATGAGCGAGGCGCCGCTCAAGAAATGTCCGCAGTGCAAGAAGCCGAAACTTCGCCGCGTTTTCGGAACAGGAGCTGCCATTCTGTTCAAAGGTTCCGGCTTCTATGAAACCGATTATCGCAGCGAATCGTACAAGCAGGCAGCCAAGGCGGATCAGGAATCGTCGAGCAAGTCCTCCAGCAACGGCGCGGACGGCACAACCGGCACAAACGGCGCGACATCCACGGGCGCTGGGGGGAAGGGCAAGAAAAGTGAGTCGAAAAGCTCCAAGTCCTGAATCGGATCAGCCGAAGATAAGGGTATCCTGCCCGATCTGTGGTCGGCGGATGGAAGGACGCAGCTTGACCGAATGGCCCGTCTTTCCGTTCTGCTCGCCTCGATGCAAGACCATTGATCTGGGTCGTTGGTTAGGTGAAACCTACCGCTTACCGGCCGAGGAACCGGAGGAGCCAATCTCTTCCGAGGAGCCGGAGCTCCCCTAAGCCGGCCGATTTCGGCCGTTCCCATAGAGCAGAGGCGTGGCTTCCCGGCCGACGCCTCTCTTTTTTTTCTCTTCTCGCAAAACGATTCCTCTGCGAAAATCGATAAGGGATGCGGAGTGTCCAATCCCGCTTCCGTCCGAGCCGCGCACGCAGCGCAGCGGAGTAAGCGGGGACGCGACCGCTTACTCCGCTGCGCTGCGTGCGCGGCTCGGACACAAATACTACAAAACTTCGTCTAGCTGCTTAGAGCAGGCGAGGCGCGTCATGCGTTACCTGATCGACGGCTACAACCTTTTGCACGCGATGGGGATTCTGAGCGGCAAGGTCGGCCCTCATGGCCTGGAGCAAGCGCGCCTGGCTCTATTGGGCCGGGTACGCGGCGATCATGGCGGCCACACCGACGACGTGACCGTGGTTTTCGACGCCTCCCGTGCTGCTCCCGGCGCCGCCGCCGAGGAAGAGTATCATGGTATTCACATCCGTTATGCTCTGGATGGCGAGGCCGACGAGGTCATCGAAGCCTTGATTCAGCGAGACTCCACCCCGCGCCAGCTGATGGTCGTCTCCGACGATCATCGCATTCAACAGGCGGGCCGCCGCCGTCATTGTCCCGTTCGCGGTTGCCTGGATTATCTGGAAGAAATGGAACGCCGGCGGCGGGTCAAACAAACGCCGCCGGACGCATCCGTCAAGCCGCAAGGCGTCTCCAGCGAGGAGGCTCAGCACTGGCTGCGCGAGTTCGCCGATCTCGTCGATGATCCGAAATGGCGCGAAGCGTTGGGACCGACGTTCCGAGACGGAAAAGAACCCTGACCCCCGTTCTTGGGATCTCACTTGTCTCCATCGTTGAGAAAACGCACTTCCACGTCCGGTCCTTGAATGTGATGGAGCAAATGGCGTGGCAGATGGCACCGGATGCTTACGCGGTTGTCGTGAAACTCCTGACGATAGATCTCCGCGTGAACGGCGAGATACGAAAGGACCTTTCCGTTCCCCGCGCCGGTCTCGATCGCCGCGTCCGCAAAGTCGGCGCTCAACATCTCGATCACCGCCTCCTGTAGCTCCTCCAGCCCTTTGCGTTTCACCGCGCTGACAGCGACGGAGTGCGGGTGATGACGCTGCAACACATGCAAATAAGATAGATCGCCCACGCAATCGACTTTGTTCAGCACCAACAGCATCGGTTTTTCGTTGCAGCCCAGCTCTTTCAGCACGGCGTTGACCGCTTTGATCTGTTCCTCGGCGTAGGCGTTGCTTGCATCAACGACGTGCAACAGCAAGCGCGCTTGCCGGGCCTCTTCCAACGTCGCCTTGAACGAGGCGATCAGATGGTGCGGCAAATCGCGGATGAAACCGACCGTATCGCTGAGCAGAACGCGGCCCCAGTCCTTCAAGTGCCATTGTCGCGTACGGGTATCTAGCGTGGAGAACAGCTTGTCCTCGACGTAAACGCCGGCGCCGGTCAAAGCGTTCATAAGCGTGCTTTTACCGGCGTTGGTGTAACCAACCAGGGAAACGGTGTGTTCCTCGCGGCGGCTGCGCACCTCGCGTTCCTTGCGTGCCTGGACTTCCACGAGCCGTGACTTCAAATCGCGGATGCGTTGATCGACGAGCCGGCGGTCTTCTTCCAGC
>DASRBG010000116.1:0-15977 GCA_035653735.1 Gemmataceae bacterium | reverse complement strand
GACGGCGATTGCGCGAGCATGGCGAGCCGAAAGCGATGCAATGGCGATATTGATCCTGGCGCTCGGGGCGTTCAGCATCTTTCACGTGGTGATGCGCTATCCAATTCTCTGGTTCATCATTTCTCTCGGACTGCTCGCGGGCACGGCAGAGCGAGGAGTGCCGCGCGTGGAGCGGGGCACGAGCTCGTCGCTGCGAGCGCATCCGCGAACCGCGACCATTTCGCCCGGCGTTCAGACGTGAGGATGTTCCAGGCGGTCCATGTAGCGAAAGTGAGCTGCACAAATGCAAATCCCAGCCGATTTCAAGAGACTCCACCTAGCCAGCCGCGCCCGGCAACCGTTTCCGCAGTGTCCGCCGCCTGAATTTCCGGGTTCGGTAGAGACGAGCGACCTATCGCAGATCCTCGATCTGGCATTGCGTCGAGCTGGCATCATCCTCGCGTCCGTTGTGGCCGGCCTTGTGCTCGCCGCGTTTGTCGTGCTCGAGACCTCGCCCAGATACACTGCAAAAGCTCTCCTCATTGTCGGAGATGACCAGCAGTCGAGCGAGACAGTCGATATGTCGATCGACACGCAGATTGCGATGCTGACGTCCCAGGCTCTTCTCGAATCGGTGCTGCAATCCCTGTGGCAAGAACCGCAACTGCGAAAAGGAATCCCGCGTCTCGCGGACCTCGAGCGGCATTTGAAGGTCATGCAAGAGCTTCGGTCGCGAATGATTGGAGTGACCTTCACAGCCAAGTCGCCGAACGTAGCGGCGGACGTGGCGAATCGCGTTGCGAATCTCTACGTGCGCAGATTTGAAACTAGCCAACGCTCGTCCGATCAGGCGGGCAGTCAGAATTCGGGAGAGATCACGCTATTAGATCAGCAGATGCGAAGCGCGCAGGCGGCGCTGGACCGTGCGACCAAGGAAGAGGGTCCAAACGCGCCGTCGGTTGCGGCCATTCAGAAGCAGATCAATGACCTCGAGCAAAGGATTGCATCGACGGAACTCGATCAGAACCTCGCTAAGCTGCGTGAAGAAGGCCGCAGACAAGAGGAGATCCTGTCTCCGCAGGTGAGAATCTACGCATTGGCCACTCCACCGCAGCTCCCCAGTTCTGTTTCGCCTGTTCTTATCTTCGTGCCGGCAACGCTCGCCTCGATGATCTTCGGGATAGCGCTTGCCTTGTTTCTGGGGCGGATCGATCGAACGATTTATCGATTTTCCGATCTTGCAGCGATAGACGACCTGCCGAGCCTGGGCTGCATTCCAGCCATCGGCAGTGAGACGAAGTGGCTGTTTGTCCCCGACGCCAGAAGCGATGTCGCGCTCGCTCTCGAGTCCTTGATAGCGAGGCTTCTTTTGCTTCCGACGAACAGCCCGAAGCTTATCCTCTTCGCTTCCTCGAGGAGATCCGACGCCAACGTAAATTTCGCGTTGATTTTCGCCCATATGGCGTCCCGGGTGAGGGATCGGGTGCTGTTCATCGATCTCGATATCACCCGCAAGAAGAGCATGAAGCTGCTTTCGGGGCAGCCGGGCTTTCTCGATCTTATCGCGGGAGAGGCCGCCCAGGATTGCGTTCGCCATGTTCCTGAGCTGCACATAGATCTGCTTCCGATCGGCGGGGGCATGCAGGATCCTTTGGCTCTCCTCAGCAGGAGCTCTTTTCCGGCGGCACTCGATCGGTTCCGCAAAATATACGACCTCATCGTGATCAACGGGCCGCCCGTGCTGGAATCGTCCGAAGGAATGATTCTGGCGCAGGAAGCGGATCAGACTATGCTTGTGGCGAAGGCGCGCGTGACGAACCGGCAAGATGTCGAGGATGCCGCGGGCGCGTTGCTCAACGCGATCGAATTTGCTGCGCGGCCGGGGCGCCTGGCGACTGTCCTTCTGGCAGCAGGGACTGCGAATGCGGGAAGAAGACGCTCGGTCGGCACCGACTGGGTGAGCACGCCGATCAGCGATGACAATGCTTGCGAAAGCGCCGGAAGCAAAGAAGCGGGTCCTGTTCCGGATGATCGCATGAACGGCGCGATTGTTCATGGTGCTCGGATCGATACGAAGTCGGGTCGCGGCAGACACAAAGGGAAAAGATCCGACGAGAATGGAGCCGTTCCGCGCGTCCCGGATGACGAAGTCACGCCAGAGAGCGTAGCGATCGAGGGCGCGACTATCGAGGACAAGATGCCTGAGGCAAATCCAGCTATGTCCGACGGCGAGGCACCGGGGAATAAAAAGGCGCCGGCAATATGATTGGCACAACGGAGCTATTTAAGCAGCGGGAGGCAAAAGGCGCTTCCGGCATGTCGCCGATACTCCAGGCGCTTCTCTCTGCAATGAGCGATGCAGGCGTATCATGTTGCTATTTCAAAAGCGTGCGGCGATTGGAACTGGCGCTGTCCGGTCGCTCGGACTTTGATCTTCTGGTCGCGAGAAAGGACCGTGAGCGCGTCTTGAAACTTCTGGCCGAGCATTGTTTCAAACATTGGCATAATTGTCCGGCTCGTGATCACCCGGCGATTATGAGCTTCCTTGGATACGACGAGGCGACGGGCAGGATCCATCATGTGCACGTTCACTTCCGCCTTGTTCTCGGCCACGCATTGCTGAAGGACTTTCGTCTACCGCTGGAGGAAGAGTTTCTTGCGCGCAGCGTCCCGTGCGGCTCGCCGCCCATAAGAGTTCTTGATGCTGCAGACGAAGCTCTTTTGCTTCTCGTTCGGGCGCATGTCGAATTGCATTGGTTGGATCCCACGACCTGGCATCGAAGAAAGGAGATAAGACAAAAGTTCTCCGATGACTTCGCTGAGCTCCGAAATCGAGTAGACCGAGACGTTCTCCTTGGACGTGCCGAACAGATATTCTCCCCGCAACTTGCTCGTGCGCTCGTGAGCGCGTTCCCGGGGATAGAACGCCGATCCTCGAGCGCGGTCCGCGCGGCAATTTTCAGGGAACTCGGCCCGTTCCGTACTTACAATCCGCTCGAAGCCAATCTGCGTCGCCTCCTTCGGACAATGGCCTTCGTTTTTGGGGAGGCGAATCGCCGCGTTCTCAAACGGCCGCGCGTGTCGCGCCGGCTTGCACCGGGCGGCGGGGTCGTGATCTCGTTTATCGGCGTCGACGGCAGCGGGAAGAGCACCCAGGTTTCGGCAGTGAAGACTTGGCTCGCAGGCGAGATCGATGTGGTCACTTATTATTTCGGAACGGGCGATGGCCGGCCATCCCTCGTTTTCCTTCCATTCAAGCGTATCTCGCCGCTCGTCGCCGCGTTCTTAAAGAGCAAATCGGCGCGCGCAGGATCAGATGCAGCGACGAATAGGGGCGCGGGCTTGATGTATGCTCTCCTGGTCGGAATCTGGGCGCTCGTTGTCGCGCTCGACAAGCAGCATAAAATCAGATCCGCGCGTCGGGCGGCGAGCAGGGGGCTTGTCGTGCTGACGGACAGGTATCCACAAAATG
This sequence comes from Gemmataceae bacterium, assembly GCA_035653735.1. Taxonomy (GTDB): domain Bacteria; phylum Planctomycetota; class Planctomycetia; order Gemmatales; family Gemmataceae; genus JAJPHU01. The sequence goes on along the minus strand of DASRBG010000116.1, from coordinate 12,526 downwards.
AAATCGGAAGTTTCAACGACGGACCGATTCTGTCGCGCAATTTGCGCGCGCCCCGGTGGCTGCGCCGGTTCGAGTCTTCTGTTTACGAGCTTGCACGTCGCACACCCCCCGACCTTGTGATCAAGCTGCGTGCGACTGCCGAGGTGCTGACGAGCCGAGAACCGCGGATGAACCAGCTCCATCTCCGGCAGCTCATGACTTGGCTCGATGATTTGGAGTTTCGAGGAGCTCGAGTCGCCTGTGTCGATGCGACAAGCTCCCTCAGCGAAGTCGCGAAAATTGTTCGGCGCGAGGTATGGAAATCGTTGTGAGAAATGTCGCTATGATCGTCGAGTTTCTCGGTCCGCAAGCGGTCGGCAAAACGACATTGGCGCAAGCGCTGGCCGCACGCTTGCGATCCCGCGGACTTAAAGTCTATCTCCGACTGAGCTATAGACCAGGGGAACAGAATCCTTGCGCTCTTTGCGAGATGGAGGGACATCAGGTCGGCCAGGCGATTCACAGGCTCATCCGGCCTGCAGTCGAACTACTTTGCAGAAGACAGAGGATCCAGCCCGAGGCCGCGGCGGTTCTTTGTTCGATTCTGCCGAAGAGCAGCGCTTCTTCCTGGCCGAGATGGCGCCGACATCTCGGCTGGCTGCGCTTGCGCCAGTATGTTGCTCGGTTGTCGAGTGCCTGGTCATGTGCGTCCGAGGGCTATGACGTTGCTATCTTTGATCAGGCGTTCACTCAGGCCGTCTTGTCGCTGCTGAGCCTCAGTCCGGCGCTTTCCGACAAAGAGATTCGCGCAATCATCGGGTCGGTACCACGGCCGGATTTGGTCATACGAATCGAAGCGCCCCTCGACCAAATCGAATCTCGACTTGCTCGGCGGATGCGATTGCTCGGGATCGCCGGATGCCTGATCGAAGAGCGCACGGGCCCCGTTGCCGCACAAATTGTGGCATCCAATCGGCTGAACGACCTGCTGATCGGAGCTGATTGTCCGCTGATCCGCTTGGACGCGCCAGATCAGCGTCCGATCGACACCACTGTGAGCGACGCGGAAAGGGAAGTTCTGAATAGGCTTCGGATTCTTCCGCTCAATCCTCAGTTCGCTCCGCGCGAGGGTCCACAATGGTCCATAGGAAATTCGGTCTTGCGCTAGGCGTTCTGTGGCTGATCTCAGCAGGTGCACTGGGAGTGGCGCCGGCGCTTTGCGATATTCGCCAGGGACAGGGGCCGCTTCATTTTGCACCGAACGGGAACTTTGACCCGGACAACAAATATCTGCCGGCGATGGCGGGATTCAACCTCGCGGACGTGTCTTCTCGCGAAGAGCTCGATGCGCTGCCGGAAGGCGTCAAGGGCCTCGTGTGGGTCGGCTCCTGCGATGGGGTAGATGCTTCCTTCAAGCAAGTCGTTCTCAGTGTGATCTCGGATACAAAGCTGTTCGGCTTCTACCTTGTGGACGATCCCGATCCCAGGGGGCTCTCGAACAGTCGATGCCGCGCCGAGAACTTGAAAGCCGAGTCGGATTGGATCCACGAACATAGATCCGACGTTGTGACCTTCGTCTCATTGATGGATCTCGGAGAATCGACTGCGCCCTCGTTTGGAAAATTCTACACGCCGGAGACGACCCACGCCGACCTCTTTGGTGTCGAGCCATATCCTTGCCGGACGGAATGGGCGACCTGCAATTTCGATATCATCGATCGTGCGGTTCATGCCGCAGTGGAGTCGGGCATTCCCCTTTCCAAGCTCGTCCCGATCTATCAAGCTTTTGGTTCGGGTGAATGGCGCACCGACACAGGTGGCCGATATCGCATCCCCAGTCCGGAAGAGTTGCGGGAGATTCTGCGGCGGTGGAGCAAGCTCGTGCCATCGCCCGTGTTCGACTATGCCTATTCCTGGGGAACGCAACGGGGAGATGAGGCGATCGCAAGTTCGCCTGATTTGCAAGGCGAATTCCTGAAGCATAATGCAGGTCGGCGGAACGGATGAGGGGAGCGCTGCTCTCGAGAGAGCTGTACCGGATTCTGCCGATCAGCTCGGAAGTTTTCTTTCGGCTCGATCCCGGCCTAGGTGCCCGAAGCATGAAGCCCGGACCTTCAATGGTGCTCTTTCTCGGCCAATTGCCGAAGCTCCTGCCACGAGAGCTCGTGACCGAACTCATCTCTGATTTCGGTCCTTTCCTCGCCTGCATCGAGCATTTGGACGAGAGCCCATGCCTCCGCCGCAGTCGCTCTCGTATCGGTCTTCGCCTTGATGCCGGCGATCGCAGTGCGCGGGCTGAATTTAATGGTGAAGGGCAAAGCAAAATCCTCGGACCATCGATGATCAAAGGGTGTCACATGCCCCAGTCCTCGCAGCTTGGTACGGCGTGAGGACTGGAACTGATCAAAATCGAATTCATCTAAATGTCTTTATCGATCTTTAGCAATCCGCCTGCTTCAAATCCAGCGGGCCTGGATTTGCTGCGGCGCGGTATCGCGCATTTTCCGGTTCGGTGCGCCTTTCGGGTGACAAGGCCGAGGCATTATCGCCGGACCGCCGAACTCCTGTCGATCAGCATTGATCAGTGCCGATGGCGCTCCGACACCTGCAAAATTCGCATATCGACTGCGGCAAGCCTGCTGAAACAATTCCGCAAAGCTATGCGTTCTATGCCTGTGCATTTTCGCCAGCCGAGGCGCTTTAAATGAAGCACCGTCCCACGACCGGTCCAGCCGGAGCCTATTACGTCTATTCCGCGGAACTGGCGGGCCTCTATGCGGAAGGCCCGAGCGGCGATGCTCAAGTGAAATCCGGTGCGAACATGACCGCGCGCCGCCTCGGTGACAGAAGTGCAAGGGTCGCAATCCCGCGCGAAATCGTCCTCTCTCGCCGGTCCACGAGAGCGCGCTAGCGCGGATGCGAGCACATCCCGCTCCAAATTTTCAAATCGGTCACGTTCATGCTTGGATCAATCCGATCCAAAGCATCTCGATCTAGCGCCGTGAGCCGCGCCAATTTGATCTGCCAATTTTGCTGATTTCGCCACCGGAGAAGCAGCAGATCGTAGCGGAGCTAGAATTCGAACTCGAACAGCAGCCTCGCGCGGTCACGGGAAAAGCTTCCGCCAATGCCCGGTGTGCCATCAATATTATCATTCGTTCCGGGCGTCAGACTGTACCGATCAGCCCTTCTTCGGCCCGCGGCGCTATTGCGATCGTTGAGGATCAACGTGAACAATGCGCCAGGCGAGGGATGCGATCAGCTTCAATCGGCATCTCGCTCTCGCTTTTTATTTGAGCAGGATCTTTTCGGAAAACCTGTCCCACCTTTCCGGATCGTGCGCTAGAGCGACCAAGCGATCCCCTGGGGCGCCCTCGAAGTTCAGGCGCAACCACCTCGCGAGCCGGCGCGTGGATCCGCATTCAACCGAAGCGTTGACCATTTGCACCATTCAGGACAGCATGAACGTGCGGCGATCGCGTGGTCTTGGGAGGTCCACTATGGTCGTGAAGGGCTGCCTTTCTGGTTTAGCCGCTCTCTTCATCGCCAATTCAGCTCTTGCCTGCCAGGGTACAACACATCCGGCGCTCGACGAGAGTTTCCAAAATCCGGATCCTGGCTGGGGCAGTCTCAGCGAGAAATTTCTTGCCGCGACGCCGCAAGGGCTTCAGCTACGGCCGAGCATCAACGGCAATGCGTGGATCTACAATCCGAATTACAAGCTCGACGGAGCGGATTATTGCGTCCAAGTGACGTTCCCATCACAAATGCCAAGCAAGGCCGACATCCATTCGGTCGGTGCCGCTGGCATGATGTTTTGGTTCAAGGACGCCGGGGATTATTACGTGGCGGCGTTTGGCCTCGATGGGACCGTACAGGTCGCGCGTCATTCCAACGGCAATTCCTGGTTCAATCTTTATTATGAGCAGTCCGCGGCAGTTAAGATGTCTCCCGATGCGACGAACGAGATCGAGCTGTTGATCAGCGGTGATAGCGCGACCCTGTTCGTCAACGGCACGAAGCTCACGTCGTTCGACGGCAAGGCGCCGGCAGGGGGCGGACCGCCTGGGCTCTATGCAGGCGGCGGAGAAGTATCAGCAATGTCATGGCTCTTCCCGCGTGTCCGGCTCTATCCGCAGGTTCCGTCGTCTCCGCCCGCCGGTCAGCCGCAAGGCTCAGCGCAGAGCGCTGCGCCGCTCAATCCTCCTGCCGCGTCGTCGCCCGCCACCCAGCCCCAAACGCCGAGCGCGATACCGCTGCCGAAAGGGTGGGAGCCGAGCATCAATCTCATGGGCCGATGGCATTTCGAATCCACTGTCGGGGATTTGCTCATCGAAGGCATCTATGTTTTTCGGCCTGACGGCCTGTACAATAAGTTTGTCCGCTATCCACAATCGCCGATATTCGGAAATCAGGTGCTACAGTTCTGGGGAACCTATAAGCTCGAGGGAGCGACCCTGACCGAATCTCCGAGTGGCGGGGAAGTGTCGAATGGGCCAAACACCCATGCGATCTGCAATCTCACGAGCAATCAATGCACCCCGCTGAAGTTCGTCCCGGAAACCGAAGAGATCCAGGCGATTGACGCCAATACGCTCAAGGTCGATCTCATGGGGAGAAGTGTGACCGCCAAACGTCTGCAATAGGGCCGCGGCGCTATTGGAACCGATAGGCTCGCGCACCGTGTAGCGCGCGAAGAATCACACGGGACGAAAGCACGCGCGAACCCCTTTTGGGGTTCGCAGATATTCACCCATGCGCCGGTTATTCCCTCATAGGCCTTCAACGCTTGCCCGCGTAGAATGGGCTCCAATTTCGGCAGGATTTGCCCGATACCCGCAATCTCCAGCGCGAGCAAATCTGCAATCTTGTGCCATTGTCCGAAAAGGCGCATGCGCCGCTCTGGCGGCGTGCACTCCTGCCAATAATTCGCGACTTTTGAGACTTTGTAGGGCAATCGCTCGTCCGCTCCGGCGAGCTCGACCAATGCGGGATGCGGATAGACCAGATGAGCGCCGGCGGCAAACGCAGGTGGTTCGCAAGGGATATCTGGCTTGCGCGAATCCTTTGGTCAGGACGTCGCTGATGTTGCCCGGCCGCTCTCGGTTCGGCGTATGCGCACCGCATTTATAGCGGCCATATTTCGTCGAGACGACGCGATCGGCCGTTCGCCGTCCCTCAATCGGCACATGTGCCAGCGGCATATCGACCGCGACCACGCGGCCACATAGCTTTTCGCGGGCGGCTAGACTAACGCCGGTACGCATACGCACATGCGGCACGGTCCTGCGCAGTGAGAAAGGCCACAAGGCCTTTGGTTCGCGGCCGAAATCCGGGCCGCTTCGAGGGCGCCACCGCGACAGGGCCGAGCAAGGAAACGCCCCTCGGCGAGCATCGTTCCAAAGTGGCGCTTGGGCCCTGTCTTGGCCTTGTCTATAGACACGAACAATCGCGCATTCCCTGCCATGTCCACGCGCCAATTCGCGCGCGACGTGCTACAGACCTGTTCGATCTTTTTCAGAAGAAGCGAGTGACATGGTCTCCCGTATCTGCGCAGCCCTTATCACGATCTGCTCCCTCCTCGCCTTATCCTCGCTGGCAAAAGCGCAAGACTCTCCGGATTACGGATATATAGCGGGCGGCTGCGGAGGCATGATGAGGGCTCCCGACGGGCGCCTTTATCCCTGCGAGACGAGACGCAAGCCGGTGTGCCAGCAGAGCACCGGGCGATGCGTATGCCTCTTGAAGAAAGATTGTGGCGCCAACCGCGACGAGGGCTGGTACGATTAGGCCGTCAAGAATTGCCGGCCGACCAGTTGGGACAGGTGCATGTGAACGACAGGATCGACCGTGCTGGCGCGGGAACTCGCCGCTTCGACCGAGCGCGCGTCCTGCGTTCGGTCAGCTTCAGTTTGATCGTCAATGCGCTCTGCCCATACCTCTTATTCCGCTATTTGGAGCCACGCTTTCCCAAAGAGAGCATCCTGCCGCTCCTTTATGCGACGACCTTTCCGATATTCGGATTCATCTTCGGTGTCGTGCGCAAAAGAATGGTCGACCTTGTCGCGCTGATCGCGCTCGCCGGGATCGCCATCCACCTCGCGCTCACCGTCCTCTCGCCGAATGTTACGACCGCGCTCGTGCTCCGCTCCTTCCAGGGCGCGATCATCGGGCTTGGGTTTCTGATCTCGGCGGCAATCGGTCGGCCGATTGTTCTTTATGTCGCTCGGCAGTTCGTGACGGCAGGCGCGCCCGAGCGGCGTCCGAGATTTGAGGCCGTGGTCGCGATGGATCGGGCGCATACGTTCTTGATCATCACGCTGGTGTGGGGAAGCATGCTCATCGCCATGAGCGGGGTGCATATCGCGCTTGTGCTTCATCTGCCGCATGCCGATTACGTGCTGATTTCTCCGATCATCGGCGTCACGGTCAATGCGTTGCTTTCGGTCTGGGCCGTGCGTTTTACGGTGGCGCGCCTCGCCGCCTATGCGCGCGCAATAGAGACCGAGCCGGGTCGCTGAATGGCCGCTGGCCTGTGCCGCACATAATTGGCGCAGGCTGACTCAACTGCCATGACGTAACGTAAAATAATCTCGCTCGCGAGACGACTCCACATCATCGAATCGACGGCGATGTCCGGCATTAGCGCGCTCGGCAAATGAGAACCTGTGTTCGCAGGCGCAGTTTAACTAAAGACTGAGCGAGCAAAGAAACTGGCGAGTTGGGAACTGACTGTAAGACAGGGTTTCAGTCAGTAACCTCCGAGCACCCAGATGATTAAGCAACTTGTAACCACGTGCCTGCTTCTGTCCGTCACGTCCGTCGCTTACGCGGCAGATTACTACGTCAGCGATCCGAGCAATCCTGCCGTCGATTCCGCCAACCGAGCGCTGTTGCCTGCCGGCGCCATCGTTTTCGATACCATCCAGAAAGCGATCGACAATCCGTCGCTGAGCCCCGGCGACAATATCTACGTGATGAACGGAACTTATACGTCCAACCCGAAAGGCTGGAACAATGCGGTCGTATTGGTCGATAAATCCGGATCCGCCAATCTGCCGATTTCAATTCGCGCCTACGCCGGTCACCATCCGACGATCTCCATCGGCGGCAATACGATGATCTGGGATGCTGTGCTTATCGAGGGCTCTTATATCAACTTCTCCGGCTTTGAGATTGTCGGCAATGCGCAGAATGTGACGCTGGCTCAGGCAACGCAGATCGCTTACACCGAGATCGCGGGTTGGAAGCTGCTCGGAATCGCGCCGGCCGATTCGGCGACGAACAGCAATTGCGTGTTCGTGTATAATTCCGTCCACGTGGCCGTTAAGAACAACCTCATTCACGATTGTTCGGCCGGCGGGATCACGTATGACATGTCCGATTACATCACGGTCGAGTCGAACATCGTTTACAACACGTCCTGGTGGTCGGTTTATGATACCAGCGGCATCAGCATTCACCGGATGCTGAATTCCGACAGCTATGCGGGGTACAAGGTCTTTGTGATCAACAATATCTCATATAACAGCGGCAACACACAGCCCTATTATGCCTCAGGCGGTCAGCCGACCGACGGCAACGGCATTATTATCGACATCAATCAGACGACCAACAACGGCAAGCCATATCTTGGACGAACGCTCGTGCTGACCAACATTGTCTACAACAATGGCGGGTCGGGTGCTGTCGCGTTCAAAAGCGCGCATGTGGATTTCATCAATAACACGGCCTACAACAACGACACATGTCCCGTTTCCGGAAGCACGTGCGGAAATATCGATGGAGGACAAATTACTGCGAATGCGGCCTCGGATCTCAATATCGTCAACAATATCTTGTTGGCGCCGGCCGGTAAGACCGCTTACGGGAATTACGGCTCGACCAACGTCACTGAAAACCACAATCTCTTTTGGAGCGTCGGAGGTCTGGTATCGAACAATTATGTGCCGCCGGATCCGTCCGATGTTCTCGCCGATCCCGCTCTCCGCAATCCACCGGAAGTCAGCAATGCATCGCTCAGCGCGAACAATCATGTGATCGGCGAATATGCATTGGCTCTCACGGCCAACTCGCCGGCACGAAACGTCGGAGTTACCCGGGTGGGGTCGGTCGGAGCGATCCATATGAACGGGAACCAGGACACGGGTATCGATTTAGGAGCGCTCAGTTACAAGGGTTTCTAGTAGGCCAAGGGTTTCTAGAAGCCAAGGAACGAGAGGCGATCGGCGCGCAAGGCCACGCCTGTGCCGATTGTCAAGGCGCCTCAATTCCGCAAATTAGCCGATCAGCGACCGCCGGAGAAGCACTCGTAAGCCCCGCTTCTCCGGCGGTCTACGCGCTGGCTCTACGCATCACGCATATGCGGCCCCGGTTCCGGTTGGAGGCCAAATCCGCCGATGGGTGCGTGTTTCGGCGAAATCCCTCCTGAGGGCATGAGTTCGGGTCGGGACCGAGAACTCGAACGCTCGCAGCCAAAGGCTTGTTCCCGCCGCAGCTCGGCTTCTTGCGCATAGCTGGTCGGCGATGACCTCGGCCACCGATTGCCTGCGGCCGAGGTCATCAGCAAAGGCGATCAGCGCACGCTGTAGGAATGTGCACCGGCTCCGGCAAGATGGCCGCCTTGCGCAATGAGATATTCGTCGCGGATCGGCCTGCCCGTAAAGAAGCACTCCAGAATTTCGCGCGTGCCTGCCGCATAACGAGCTTGGGCAGAGAGCGTCGTGCCGGACGTGTGGGGCGTCATGCCTTCATGCGGCATGGTCCGCCAAGGATGGTCCTCGGGGGCCGGCTGCGGATACCAGACGTCGCCGGCATAGCCCGCGAGCTGTCCGCTCTCGAGCGCGCGCACGATCGCGTCGCGATCGCAAAGCTTGCCGCGTGCCGTATTCACGAGATAGGTGCCCCGCTTCATGAGCGCGAGCGTGCGATCGTTGATCATGTGCTCGGTTTCGGGATGGAGCGGGGTGTTGAGCGTGATGACGTCGCAGACCTTGAACAGGTCCTCCCGATTCTCGTGGAAGGTGAGGCCGAGCTCCCTTTCCAGCTCGGCGGGGAGGCGATGGCGGTCGGTATAGTGGAGTTTGACGTCGAAAGTTTTCAGCCGGCGCAACACGGCGAGGCCGATCCGCCCGGCGGCTACGCTGCCGACCTGCATGCCCTCGAGATCATAGGCGCGCTCGACGCAATCGGCGATGTTCCAGCCACCTTTGCGCACCCAGTCATGCGAGGGGATGTAATTGCGCACGAGACTCAAGATCATCATTACGACGTGCTCGGCGACGCTGATCGAGTTCGAAAAGGTCACTTCGGCAACCGTGATCCCATGCTTGTTTGCGGCATCGAGATCGGTGTGGTCGGAGCCGATCCCGGCGGTGACGATGAGCTTGAGTTCTTTCGCTTTGGCGATGCGTTCGGCCGTCATATAGGCGGGCCAGAACGGCTGCGAGATCACGACCTCGGCATCGTGTAGTTCCTTGTCGAGCGTCGAATTTTGGCCCTCCTTGTCGGAGGTGACGATGAGCTCGTGGCCGTTGTCCTTGGCCCATTTTTTGAGGCCGAGCGCGCCCGTCACGCTGCCGAGCAATTCGCCAGGTTCGAAGTCGATACGTTGCGGCGTCGGCGCGGTCTGCCCGCCGGGATAGGACTTGATTTCGGGAATGCTGTCGCGGGCATAGGTCTTTGGATAGCCGCCGACCGGATCGTCATAGAGAACGCAAATTATCTTCGCCATAATTTCCTCCGCTAACTCGTTAAGCCGTATCTTTGGCGATACGGCACGCAGAGAATGACGCACGTTTTATCCGTTAGTCCAATCGATACTTGCGTATAATGATCGAGTTCTTCAATAGCTTGGCTGAGGTCTCGGTTCGCACAAAGCGAGAGAGAACGGGCGATCGCTGCCCTGATCGGCCTTCAGCGAGGGCGGGCGGAGCTCAAAAATCGTGACGCAGGCCTGCGTTGAAGGCCCAGCCTCGGAAGCCACCGTCGCTGATTTGATGCTGCCAGGCGACGTCGCCGAAGATAGCGATATTGGAGCTCAACATGCCGCTGAGACCGCCGCGGACTTGCACCGCCGTGCCATATTGGCCGGTCGCAAAATTGGCGCCGCTGAGATTGATCGCCGAACCGTCGCCAAAGCCCTGCAGAAGATTGACCTCGACATAGGGCGTTACGAACCTCCCATCGAGCACCGCGATCGGCCGCAGGAGCCGTCCGCCGGCCCGCACGATGCCCTGGTTGGGACTGCCGAGATTGGCAATCACCCCATCGACGTCGGTGAAGCCATTGAAGTTGAGGTGCTGATAAACGGCCTGCACTTCCGGCTCGACGAAGACGTTCTCCCAGCCGATCGGGATCAGATAGCCGCCTTCGAGAGAGGCCGCGACATCGGTGCCGCCGAGTTTGCCTGCCAAACCGCGCGTGGTCGTATCGACATTGCCGCTGAAGTGACCGCCCGCGACGATGCCGTCGAGATACCAGCCTGAGCGCGATTGATAAGTGGCAATCCCATAAAGCCGCTCGCTGTCGAAGAGCGCATTGCTTTGGCCGTCGAGCGCCATCGGATTGAACCAGAGTTCGCCGTAGGACCCGGCGGCGCCGACGCGCAGCGTGCCGGCATTATTGTCGATCAGGATGCCGCTGCCGCCCATTTGCGCGGCCGCGTAATTCTGGTTCGAGTTGAAGCCGTAATCGGCGAAGCTGCGGTTCGAGGTATAGTTGAACGTATTGCCGTAGCCGTGGACAAAGATCTCGACCGATTGCGGCTGGCCATTTACCTGCGCATCGCGGATCTCGCCGAGCCGGCGATGCAATTCGTCGAGGTCTTCGAAGCCCGCGTTGAAGAGAGCCGTGGGTGCGGTGATGTAGGAAGGAACTTGCGGTGCCGTCTCGAGCCGCGCATCCGGCGGCAAGGTGCTCGTCCCCGGCGTCACGGGTCCGGTTGGGGTCACATAGACGGCCTGCAGCCGATAATCGGTATAGGTCGCGGTATTGCCGACGAGGTTCTGGCCTGGATCGGCAGCGCCATAGGGCGAGCTCGGTCCATATTCGTTGAGATGATATTGATAGGGCGTGCCGCCGGACACGTAGCCGCCGGGCAGGGTGAAGGCATTGGGCGAAGCGGTGCCTGCCACCTGGATAATGGAGATGCCGGTATCGTTCGTCGGCAGGTTGGTGCTGGTATAGGCGCCGCTGCCTGTGGCGTTGACGAGGACCGAGGTCGTTCCCGACGCATTGCCGATAATGAGCAAGCGGTCGGTCGATTGGTTCGAGAGCGCGCCGCCGGCGTTGAGCACGGTGTTCAGCATCAGAGTGCCACTGCCGGAGTAATCGCCGCCGATGATGAAATTCGTCATCGGCGCGCTGGCATAGGCCGAGAGTGCATTGCCGACGGCGAGCGTGCCGTTGTTGACGACCGATCCCGCAATCGAGCCGAAGCCCCCGAGCGTTGCGCCCGGATCGACCGTCACCAAGCCGCCGCCTGAGAGGGCGGCCGTCGGTGTGCCCGGATCGCCGACGATCAGCGTGCCGGCGATGATGTCGGTTGCGCCGGTATAGGTCTCGTTATTGTCGAGGACGGTCGTCCCGCTGCCGATCTGGTTGACGCCTCCGGTGCCGGAGATCAGGCCCGAGAATGTCATCGTGTCGGAGCGATCGAAGGCGAGCGTGCCGTTATCCGTGACGTTGCCGATGATGCTGCCGGACGCGCCGCCATCGCCGAGCTGCAAGGTGCCGGGACCGATAGTCGTGCCGCCGGAATAGGTGTTGGCAGCGGTCAGGACCAATGTCCCGGCGCCGGACATGTTAAGAGCGCCCGCTGACGCGCCGTCGGAGATGGCGCCGGTCAAAGTGTCCGTCGCTCCTGCCGGCGGCGTGAAATTGCCGGTGCCTGCGATCGAGATCGGATTTGCCACGCTGAAATTGCTGCCGCTGACGAAGGACAGGGTCGTGCCATTCGCCATCGCCAGGGCGCCCGGCCCCAGCGCCAGATTGTTGCCGATGGTGATCGTTCCGGCATTGAGGTTGGTGCCGCCGGCATAAGTATTAGCGCCATTGAGCGTGAGATCGCCGGCGCCGATTTTGGTCAACGTGCCGGCGCCTCCAATGGTCTGAGCGATCGCCGTGTTGTTGCCATTGGTATCGATGGTGCCGCCGGCAGAGCCGATCGTCACGGACCGCGTCGTCGCGAGATCGAAGGCGCTCGCAAACTGCAGCGTGCCACCGTCGATCGTGACGCCGCCCGTCGCGGCGCCGAGCGCGCTGTCGGCGCCGACCGAGACCGTGCCGACATCGATGAACGTGCCGCCGGAATAGGTATTGCCGGGCGAGAGGGTGAGCGTTCCGCCACCGATCTTCTGCACCGCGCCGGTCCCGCTGATCACGCCGGCGTAGGTCCCGTTACTTGTCTGATTGAATTGCACGAGGCCATTGTCGGTGATCGCCGACATCAGCGTGGTCGACCGGCCCGAAAGAGTGCCGCCCGAGTCGACCAGCATGGTGCCATTGAAAGCCGAATTATTGCCGGTGAGCACGAGCGTGCCGGCCT